>CANQZM010000018.1 GCA_947628345.1 uncultured Bacilli bacterium | reverse complement strand
TTGGAATCAGAAAATTTAAATACTTGTTTGAACCCTTTTTTACTGACCTTTGGTTCTTTTTTGTGCATTTATCTCTAGAGGATATTATAGTTAATTTAATATGTAATCAAAAAAAAAACATCTAGAATCATTCTAAATGTTTTTATACATTGAAAATTTATTTTTTACAATTTTTAGTAACTTCAAATAAATGAGAATTATTTTTAGTAAATAAATATCTTTCTCCTTGCTCATTAATACCACTAATAAGAGTTCTATCCTTTATCATCGTTTTCATATTAATATTTTCCAATAATTGTTTTTGATAAGAACCATTCATATATTTCATAAATTGCTTGTTTAAATCTTGCCTTTGATCCATTGAAGTTTCCTTTTTATATATTGTATTTAAATTAGTTTTTAAATTATCAATATCTTTCGAAACTTGTTCTTTAACATAGTTTTTTAATAATTTATTAACTTTATTTAATTCTTTTTGAGTAATAGATATAATTTGGGTTTCTCTCTCAGGATTAAAGCTTTCCACAATCTCATTAATAAAATCAATTCTAATATTTTTAAAGTTACTTAAATTTTTCCTTAACTCTCTCCTAAATTCTTCTATCAACTGATTAAGCGTTTCCGTATCTAAAATTAATTGTTCTTTTTTTGCCAAAGATAACAATTTATTTTTTATCATATCCATAGAATCTAATGGTGGTTTTTTAATAAGAGAAAAAATATCATTCATTAACCCTTCTGTATTATTTCTAACCGTTTCTTTTATTGCTTTTTTATAAGTTTGTAAATGTTCTTTTTTAAATTGTTCTATCATCTCTTGATCTGTCATACTACTTCCTCCTGCACCCAACTATATACAAGAATAACAATCCATTTTTTGTTAGTCAATAGTTTTTGGAATTTTTTTTATAATATACTCTAATATTTCGATTAAATAATAAATAGGATGTTTATCTAACTTAATTGTATCTAAAATGATAGAAATTGTAGAAGATGTACTTTTAAAACGAAACATATTTGAAATTTTAAAAGTTTCTAAAAATAAATCTTCTGTATCTAATTTTTCTATTACACTTTTATCAAAAACTAATTCAATATAATTTTTAGTTTGATTAACTTTTTTTAATTGAACATTTTGAGCCTGTTTTTCAAACCATTCTTCATACATATAAATTATCATCTCTTCTGAAATCTTACCAAAACGATCTTCTATTTCATCTTTGATATCTTCAAAAGTCTGCTTATTTTTTATTTGATTAATTTTTTTATGAATTTCTATTTTTAAACTTTCATCTTCAACATACTCATCACTAATGTGTGTAGCTACATTTATTAATGGTTGTGTACTAATATCTGACTCATCTTTAATCTCCATACCTTTTTGACGCATAACTTCTTCATCTAACATTTTTAAATATAAATCTATTCCCACAGTATTTATAAAACCTGCTTGTTCTCTTCCTAAAATATCCCCAGCACCTCTAATTGATAAATCTCTAGTAGCTATAGAAAAGCCACTACCTAATTCTGTAAATTCTTTGATAACATCTAATCTTTTTTTTGCTGTTTCTGTCAATACTTTAGCAGGATTATACATTAGATAAGCATAGGCAAATTTATTACTACGTCCTACTCTACCACGTATTTGATATAATTGGCTTAGACCAAATCGATCGGCATCCAAAATAATTAATGTATTAACATTAGGAATATCTATTCCTGTTTCAATAATTGTTGTGCAGATTAAAACATCAAATTTCTTATTAACAAAATCAATCATTTTATTTTCTAATTGGTTTTTATTCATCTGTCCATGAGCATAATCAATTTTTGCCTCACTAACCAAATTTGAAATTTCTACAACTTTGTTTTCTATTTTTTCAACACTATTATATAAAATAAAAACTTGTCCATTCCTAGATAATTCTTTATAAATTGCATCCTTAATTAACTGATTATTTTCTTCAACTACATAAGTTTGAACTGGGTATCTATCTACTGGTGGAGTTTCAATTAATGAAAGACTTCTAATACCTACTAAAGACATTTGTAAAGTTCTAGGAATTGGAGTTGCAGTTAATGTTAAAACATCAACATTAGTTTTATATTGTTTTATTTTTTCTTTGTGAGCAACTCCAAAACGTTGTTCTTCATCTATTACTAATAAACCCAAATCATTTGGTTTAATATCATCACTTAATAAACGATGAGTACCAAAGACAATATCAATTTTACCGTTTGCTAAATCTTGTCTGATTTTATTTAATTCTTTTAAAGAAGTAAATCTATTTAATAGAGCAATATTGATTGGAAAATGCTTGAAACGCTCTAAAGCATTTTGATAATGTTGATTAGATAAAATAGTCGTAGGACATAAAAACAAAACTTGCTTACCATCTAACACTGCTTTAAACATAGCTCTAAAAGCAACTTCTGTTTTACCAAATCCAACATCACCGCATAATAAACGATCCATAGGCTTTTCTTGTTCCATGTCGCTTTTTATTTGATTCACCGCAACTTGCTGATCAGGCGTTAATGTAAATGGACAATCTTTCTCAAATTCAATAACCAAATTAGAATCGGGACTAAAAGCAAAACCTTTTTTATTTTCTCGTTCTGCATATAATTTTAATAATTTGTCAGCCATATCACGTACTTTTTGTGTTAATCTAGATTTTGTTTTTTTCCATTCTAGACTGTTCATCTTATTAATTTTAGGTGCAATTCCATCTCTACCAACATATTTATAAAGATATTCTATTTTTTCTACCGGAATATATAATTTATCATTATCACGATATAAAACTTCAATATAGTCTTTAGCAAGACCTTCAGAAGTTAAAACTTTTATTCCGTTATATATACCTATACCGTGGGTATTATGAACTACGTAATCACCAACTTTTAAACCTTTAATATCTTTTATTTTAGAGGCATACTTAAATTTTGTATTATATTTTTTATTATTTTTATTGTTAATAAATAACTCTTTCCCCGTTAAAAAGATAAAATCATCAATAATAAACCCTTCTGATAAGTTTTTAGCTATAATATTGACTTTATTAAGTTTTATATTATCTTCATCTGTTTCATAAATCTTACAATTAAGTAATTTTATTACTCGTTTGATTTTACTTTTTTCTAAACAAATAATAATTGTTTTATTATTATTTAAATTCTTTATCAAATACTCATTAATAGAAGCTATATCTTCATTAAAATTATTAATAGTTTTTATATTATAATTTTTTAATGAATTATATTCTATTTTTGATGATAAATTATTTACACTTAAATAATAAAAATAATCTTTTTCTTTTAATTTTTCAAATGAAAACATGTAATTATCTTTAAAAAACTGATCTTTACTATTTCTAAAATTCAGTACTTCTTCCATAATTTGCTTATAACTTACTTTTAATTGTTCATAGTCTTTATAAACAACTATTGGATTTTCTAAATAAGTTGAAATATTTACAACTTTATCTGCATATTTAGGTAAATATTTTTGTTGATATTTTTCTAAATCTACTTCTTTTTCTGTAATAAATTCCGTAATAGGATTAATTGTAATTTTAGAAATATTACTTTTAGATTTTTGAGAAATAGGATTAAAATATCTCATAGATTCTATTTCATCTCCAAAAAATTCTATACGTATAGGATTTTCTTCACCTAATGGAAAAATATCTATAATATATCCTCTTACACCTATTTCGCCTGTTTTCGTAACAATTGTTTCTTTTTTATATCCAATTTTACATAATTTTTGAACCAAATTTTGAGGTGAAATTTCATCTCCCACCTTTAAATTTAACATAGCTTTAGAAAAACTTTCTCTAGTAGGCAAATAGCGTAAATATCCCATTAAATTAGTTATAATAATTTTTTTATTTTTTGAATAAGTTGATTTTAATGTTTCTAATCTAGTAATTTCCAAGTCAGGGCTTATAGCTATTGCTTCACTTGTTAAAAAATCATCCATAGGAAATAAATAAATATTATTAGTATATGATAATAATGTTGTATAAAGTTTATTAGCTTCATATAATGAACTAGTAATCAATAAAAGATTTCTTTCTTTATTTAATTTTGATAATAAAGCACAAAAAAACTCATCGGTTGTTCCAGTAATACCCATGCCCTTTTTGTAAGATATATCTAATACTTTATCAAAAACATTCATAAAATCACCTGTTTTTTTGATTATACTTATTCATTAATATAGAAAAATCCATCATTAAAAAATCATCTATTACTTTTTCTAGAAATACATATAAAGATTCAATAATTTCTTTTTCTTCACATTTTAATTTTCCTAATACATAATCTTTAGTATCAATATCTTTCGAATTAGAAATTCCTATTTTTAACCTTTTATACTCTTGAGTGCCAAGATTTAATTCTATATTTTTTAATCCATTATGGCCACCACTACTACCGTGAGATTTCAATTTAAAATTGCCTATTGTTAAATCTAAATCATCACTGATAACTAAAATATCTTTTGTTTCTATTTTATAAAAATCTAGATATTTTTTCACAACTTCTCCTGATAAATTCATATATGATAGTGGTTTTAAAAAAATAACATCTTCATTAAATATTTTTGTTTTTAGAAAAAGTCCATTATTTTTTTCAATAAAATTACCTAATTTTTTTTTAGAAACATAATAATCAATCATATTGAAACCTACATTATGTCTAGTAGATTCATACTGTTTTCCTGGGTTACCAAGACCTACTATTAATTTCATTATAACCACCTTCTTAAAATTTTTATTTCTTTTCCTTGGTATGGAACTCTTTATACACAAAAGATTTAGGTAAATTTCTTTCTTTAGCTACACGTTTTATTGCTTCTTTTTGACTCAATCCATCTTCTACAAATAGATTAATATGTTCCTCCAAGCTCAAATTACTATAATCAATCAAATCTTTATTTCCTTCTACTACTAAAACTATTTCTCCCTTTACTTCTAATAATTCCTGTAGAACTTGCTCAATTGTGCCACGATATATTTCTTCATATAATTTTGAAATTTCACGAGCTAAACTAATCTTCCTATTTCCTAAAATTGTAAGCATATTATTTAAAGTATCAACAATTCGATGAGGAGCCTCATAAAAAATCATTGTATATGGATAACTTTTTAATTGTTCAAGTTGTTGTTTTTGTTTTCCTTTTTTTGCATTTAAAAATCCAAAAAACAAAAATGGACTTGGATCTAAATTTGAAGTAATTAAAGCCGGGATAAATGCTGTAGCTCCTGGTAAACCAACTACTGGAAAAGAATTATTTATTACAGCCTTAACAATTATATACCCAGGATCACTAATAATAGGAGTTCCTTGATCAGTAACTAAACCTATATTTTTTCCCTCTTTTAATAAATCTATAACTTTATTTATTAATTTTGATTCATTATATTCATGACAACTAATTAATTTATTTTTGATGCTATATTTTTTTAAAAGATTTCCTGTAACTCTAGTATCTTCACATAACAAAACATCAACACTTTTTAATAAATTAATAGCTCTAATAGTAATATCTTCTAAATTTCCAATTGGAGTTGGAATTAAATACAAACCATTTTTGTTATTATAACTTTTTTGACTCATTTTATCAATTCCTATCTTCTAAGATCTTTTTATAATATTCTTTAAAAGATCCGTCATCATTATAAATAATAATTGGGGGTTCTATTTTAAGACCAGGATTCCCATTTTTTACACATTCTAATAAAAATCTAGAGGCTTCCTTATTAGAATAACTATGAATAAATGTTAGTTTTTTAGCAATCAAATTATTAGTAGTTAATATTTCTAAAACTTCGAACAATCTTTTACTATCATAAATAATATTTAAGCTTCCACCATTTTTTAATAATTTCTTACTAATAAGAGCAATATCTTCCATAGTTAGTGATATATCATGTCTTGCGATTGTCTTTCCATTTATTTTATTTAATATTTTTTCCCCAAAAAAAGGCGGATTACAAATTATTTTATCATAATAATTATTTTTATGTTCAACAAAATATTCTTTTATATCAACATTATAGGGAATTATTTGTTTTTCAAGATTGTTATATAAAATGGATTTTTTTAAAAGTTGGTACAAAGATTTTTGAACTTCTACTGCATCTATAGTGGCTTTTGTTTTCAAAGATAAAATTAAACTAACTGCCCCTGTACCACTACCTATTTCTAAAATTTTTGTAGTATTTTTTTTAATTTTAACAGAATCAGCTAATAAAACACTATCTAAAGAAAAACAAAAATTTTCTGAATCTTGATAAATTTTCAGATTGTATCCTAACAAATCATTTAATCTAATCATTTTTTCTACCAATTGTTTCCTCAACTATATTATTTTTATCTATTTCTACGTTATAAGTCTTATCAAAAATATTTATAGATACTACTTTTCCTTCTCCAGAAGATGTTTTTACTATAGATCCTACTCTAGGTAAATCTTGTTTCAATTCTGTATAAACTTCATCCTCATAATTCAAACAGCATAATAATCTTCCGCATACTCCATTAATTTTTGATGGATTTAAAGCTAAAAATTGATTTTTTGCCATATTAATAGAGACACTATTAAAATCTGTTAAAAAACTATTGCAGCACAAGCTTAATCCACAAGGTCCTAATCCACCAATCATTTTTGCTTTATCTCTTACACCAACTTGTCGAAGTTCAATTCTAACCTTATACCTTTGAGCTAATTTTTTAGCCAATTCCCTAAAATCGACTCTTTCTTCTGATAAATAAGAAAAAAATAATTGATTTCGATCAAACGTATAAGTAGCACCAATAAAATGCATGTTAAGTTTTAATTTTAGAGCCTGTTTTTTGGCAAAATTTAAAGCTTCTTTAGCATCTTCTTTGTTTTTTTTATCTTGTTTTATATCTTCTATAGTAGCTAATCTTACAATTTTTTTTAAAGGTAATACTAAATTTTCCTTTTTTTCCTTAAACATATTGGTACTGCAAATTCCTATTTCCAAACCACCATCTGTTTCGGTTATAACTTTATCACCTTTTTTAAGATTTAATAAATTAGTAGAATAATAATATTGATTAGGTGAAAAATTAAACTTAATTTTAATTACTTCAAACATCTATTATACCCCCTCTACAGTTATTAAAAGATCTGTCAACCACAATTTTAAATTAATATTATAATTCAATTTTTCACTGAATTTTAAAAATATATCTGCGTATTTCATAATCTTATCCTTTTCCATATTTATCAATAAATTTTCTTGATTATTATCAACTATCTTTTGATTTAAACATAATCCAAAGTATTTTACTAATAGATTCAGATTTTTTTTAGATATATCTTTATCTAAAAACAAGCTATTAAAATAATTTTCAAAATTAATAATTAGATCTTCTTTATTGATAATTGCCAAAACAAAATTTGTAAGTTTTTCATCAAGATTAATTAAATCAGCCGATACATTTGTTAAGGAAATAATTTGACATCTAGATACTATAGTTTCTATTACTTTATATTTATTATTTGTTAATAGAATAGCTATAATATTATCATAGGGTTCTTCTAAAAACTTCAAAATTGTATTAGCTGATGAATCATTTAAATCCTCTGCTTTATCAATTATATATATTAATTTATTATCTAGCATTGATTTTTTACAAAATTCTTTTTCTAAATTGATTAATTGTTCTTTTTTTATAAAAATGCCACTTGGACGAATAATTTTTAGATCTGGATAAATTTCATCATCCACTTGCATACTTATTTTTTCTTTCATTTTTTCATTAGATTCATCGTATTGAATAGATAATAAAACTTTTACAAAGTTTTTAATTATAGACATATAATTATCTTGTTCATTTATTTCTATTAAATAAGCATGTGATATTTTTTGATTTTTTACAATTGCTTGCTGTACATAATCATTAAATTTTTTCTGCATTAATAAATCGTTATTCAAAATATCACATCCTTGTTTAAAGAGCAACTACTTTTAACAATAACAAAGCCAATAATGATGGAACACCTAATACTGCTATTAAAGCAACAGTTATTATATTTATTGGAATTACCATATTAAAATTAATTGCTATCAAATTATAACCATATAAAACAAAATAGCTTAAAACAATTCTTTTAATTATTAACATAATCTTTTTCACACTTGTCCATCTCCTTATTTAAAGGTATGAATTTTTTTTAAGATTATGCTACTTCTTTTCTATCATTTAAAGCTCTTTCTAATGTTAAACTATCTAAATATTCAATATCTGCACCCATTGGTAAACCACTAGCCAGTCTAGTTATTCTTATTTTTTTACCTTCTAATAATTTTTTAATATATAATGAAGTTGTTTCCCCTTCGACACTAGGCTTAAAAGCAAAGATAATTTCATCATAACTTTCTTTTTCAATTCGAGATAATAATTCTCCCAAACCTATATCTTCCGGATTTATTCCATCTAGTGGAGAAATTAATCCAGATAAAACATGATAAACACCTTTAAACATTCCCATTTTTTCAAATAAGAAAAGACTTTTCACATCTTCAACCACACATAAAGTTTTATTGTCTCTATATTTATCATTACAAATTGAACAAATTTCTGTCTCTGTTAAATTATTACAAATTTTACATTTCTTTATTTTTTTTTGAATATTTTTCAAGTTATCGGCAAAAAATTCTACATTGTCAGTATCACTTTCTAATATTGAAAAAGCTAGACGTTCTGCAGTTTTTTCCCCGATACCAGGTAACATTTTAAAAGATTCTATTAAATTATTAAGACTTTCAGGATACATTAAAACAACCCTGGAACAGAATTTCCAAATTTACCCAATTTTTCTTCGGTTTCTTTATCAACCTTTTTATTTGCTTCATTTATTGCTAATAGAATCATGTCTTCTAGCATTTCAATATCTTCTTTTTCTATGCTATTTTCTTTATTAATTTCAACTTTTGTAACTTCTTTAGTTCCTTTCATTGTTATTTTAACTAAAGAACTTTCTCCTGTGAACTCCTCATTATCTATTTTTTCTTTTGCGTCTAACATATCTTTTTGTAATTTTTGTGCCTGTTTCATTAAAGCTTGCATATTCATATTATCATCCTCTTTCTTTTTTACTATTCATATTCAACAATATCACCAAAATCTATTAATGGAGAATCTATATCATTTTCTTTTTTTTCTTGTTTAATTAGTTTTGGCTCTTCTATAATATCATATTTTTTACCTTTTTTTACAGATTCAATATACTTTTTCTTTTCTTTTTCCCAAGTTTCGTCAGATATAATTCCTATTTTTTGATCAATATCAGCATATTCTTTTAAAATTGAAGTCATTTTATCTATTTCATTAATATTTTGATTTACTACTGAATCATAGGCATAACTTAATATAATTATGTCTTTACTTACTACTCTAATAGTAGAATTTAATATTTCTGAAACTAAATAACCTATTTTTTGATCAAAAACGAATTCATTTAATTTTTCAATTTTTTCTTCACACAATTTTTTTTCTTGTTTATTTCCCAAAGCTAGGGCATTATTTAATCTGACATTCATTATTTCTTCATAATTTGTTTTTGGATAATTTTCATCATCATTATTAGTTATTTTTTGGGAAATATTTTGACTATTTTCAGGCGAAATTATTTCCCGGGAAATAATTTTTTGGCTTTCTTCATAATTTTTTCGAGTATCATCAGTAATTTTATTTGTAGAATTAATAAATTTTAACAAAATTAATTCTATAAATATTTTAGGATCTGCCGATTTTTTTATATCGAACATATTTTCGTTTAAAATATTTGCTAAAAGTTCATATTTTTCAACATTTTGGGGCATTTTCTTTTGGTCCAAATAGTATGATACCAATTCATCTCTAAGATAATATAATAATTGATTTATTATTTCAATTAGATTTTTTCCATTTTTATTGTATTTATTTATATCAAGAATAACTTGTTTAGTATTTCCTGATAATATGTTATTAGTTAATTTTTCTATTTCTACTAATGAAATCATATCATTTATTTCTAAGAAATCATTTACTGTTATTTTTTCTTGTTTATATGAAGATATTTTATCTAAAGTACTTAGAGAATCTCTCAATCCGCCATTAGATGCTTGAGCAATGAGTTCTAATACTTCTTCTTCTATTTGAATAGATTCTTTTTCACAAATTTTTTTTAAATTTTCAATTATATCATCCACGCTAATTCTTTTAAATGAAAAACACTGACATCTAGAAATAATTGTTTCTGATACTTTTTGAGGATCAGTAGTTGCTAAAATAAAAATAACATGTTTTGGTGGTTCTTCTAATGTTTTTAATAATGCATTAAAAGCTCCAGAAGTCAACATATGAACTTCATCTATAATATAAACTTTATATTTTAAATCACTAGGAACGATATTAACCTTGTTTTTTATTTCACGAATTTCATCCACACCATTATTTGACGCGGCATCAATTTCAATAATATCCATAGTTTTAGATTCTATTGATTTAAGACAGCTAGGACATTTTTCACAAGGATTACCTTCAACTGGATGTTCACAATTAATAGAACGAGCAAATATTTTGGCAATAGTTGTTTTTCCAATTCCCCTAGGACCAAAAAACATATATGCATGACTAACTTTATTATTTTTTATTGCGTTTTTTAAAGTAGTTGTAACATATTTTTGACCAACAACATCTTCAAAATTTTTAGGTCTATATTTTCTATACAAAGCCTGATACATAAAAATAATCCTTTCTTTTTGTTTTAATTATAACAAATTTATATAAAAAAGTCTCAATTTTTAAATCTAATTATTAAAAATTAAAAATTTACATTTTATTTTCTTTGGTTTTTAAAAAAGGTTTGAATTATTTGTTGATATTTCTGTTGTTCCGTTACTTTTTCTACTACAACTTTTTGATTTATATCTGTATTTTCTAAAATATTATCACTGATACTATTCCAATCATTATCTAAAATATAATATATTTTTTTTATTCTAGATTGCTTAATAGCACTGGAGCACATTGGACATGGTTTTAATGTAATGTACATTTCACAATCTATTAATCTCCAATTATTAAGTTTTTGTGAAGCTTCGTTTATTGCTAGTAATTCTGCATGTGAAGTAACAGTCATATTTTTTTCTTTCAGATTATGAGTTTTTGCTAAAATAGTATCATTTTTTACTATAACACATCCAACTGGAACTTCATTTTTTTTTAATGCTTTTAAAGATTCTTCAATTGCTATATCTATATATTTTTGTTTCATAATTACACTCCAAAAAAATAAGGTGCACATGAGTGTTGATTGTTAAAGCTGCTATCTTCCGATTCTGACTTGGTTCCAATGCACTCATTGCACCAACTACATATTACTATAAATACTTGATAAATACAAGTTTTATTAATTTTTTTAATGTTTCACGTGAAACATTGTTTTTTTATTTTATTATATTTATGTAAAAAACTGTTTTTATATTGCCTATGTTTCACGTGAAACATTGATTTTACATATTTTTCATGTTTCACGTGAAACATTGTTTTTAAAAACAAATACTCAATTTTTACACTAATTAAGATAGCAAAAAACAGATTTTAATTTTTATCTGTTTCTTCTATATCATTGCTTTTTTCTTCTGTTTCTACAATAGCTATTGTAGAAACTTTTTGATTTTCTTTCAAATGAATTAATCTTAAACCTTGTGTAGCTCTTTTTAAGATAGATATTTGATTTAAAGGCATTCTCATTATTACCCCACTATTTGTAATAATCATAACATCTTTTTCTTCAACTGTATCAATACACTTTAATGCAACCATCATTCCATTTTTTTCTGTTATATTTAATGCTTTTACACCTTTACTACCTCTATGTGTTAATCTGTACTCTTCAATATCTGTTTGTTTACCATAACCATTTTCAGTTACAATTAATACCAATTGATTACTACTAATGACCTCACAATCAACTACAACATCATTATTTGATAAATCAATTCCTTTTACACCAGAAGTATTTCTTCCCATTGATCTAATTTCTGTTTCATCAAATCTAACCATTCTACCATTATTAGCACCAATTACAATTTGATTTTCACCTGTTGTTTTTTGAACACTAACTAATTCATCATTTTCTTTAAGTATTATGGCTATTTTTCCACCTTTGCGAATATTATCAAATTCTTTAATATCTGTTCTTTTAACAAGACCTAATTTAGTAGCAAACAATAAATATTTAGCTTTTTCATCGTTAGCACTTACTGTTAATATAGAACGTATGTTTTCATCTTTATCAAGCTGTAATAAATTTATTATTGGTAATCCTTTAGATTGTCTGCTAAACTCAGGTATTTCATAACCTTTTAATCTATATACCCTTCCCTTATTAGTAAAGAATAATACATAATCATGAGTTGTTGTTGATATTAGATGTTTTACAAAATCCTCTTCATTTGTTGTCATTCCTTTAATACCAACGCCTCCCCTATTTTGACTACGATATGTGTCTGATTTTAATCTTTTTATATATCCTTTGTTAGTTAAAGTTATGATAATATCTTCTACAGGAATCAATGATTCATCTTCTATGTATTCTATTGCTGTCATATCTATGTTAGTTCTACGTTCATCACCATATTTTTCTTTAATTTCTAACATTTCCTCTTTAATTATATTTAAAACTTTTTCTTCACTAGCCAAAATAGATTTCAAATTTTCAATTTCTTTTAATAAATTTTCTAATTCACTTTCTATTTTATCTCTTTCCAAACCAGTTAAACGTCTTAATTTCATTTCCAAAATAGCCTGAGCTTGAGGTTCAGAAAGATTATATCCGCTCATTAAACTATTTAAAGCTTCCTCATCGCCCTTAGATGCTTTAATTAATTTAATTATTTCATCTATGTGATCTAAAGCTATTTTTAAGCCATTTAAAATATGAGCTCTTTTTTCATCCTTATCTAAATCAAATTTAGTTCTACGTACAATAATTTCTTTTTGATAATCAATATATTTAGAAATAATTTCCTTTAAACCTAATGTTTTTGGTGTACCTTGATCCAACATTAGAAAAATGATCCCATAATTTTTTTGAAATTCAGTATGTTTATATAAATTATTTAGAACAACTTGTGGATTAGCGTCTTTTTTCAGAGTTATTGTAATTTTTATACCTTCTTTTAAGTCTGTATGATAATCAGCAATTCCATCAATAACTTTATTATGAACTAATTCTGCAACCTTATTTTTTAAATCTAAAGTATTTACCCCATAAGGAACTTCATCAATAATAATATAATTTTTACCATTATTTTCCTCTATTGTGGCTTTACTTCTAATTGTAATAGAACCTTTACCTGTTTCGTAAGCTTTTCTAATACCACTATTTCCCAAAATGGTTGCGCCGGTTGGAAAATCTGGACCCTTAATATATTGCATTAATCCATCCAAATCAATATCAGGATTATCTATGTAAGCAACACATCCATCAATAACTTCACCTAAATTATGTGGTGGAATATTAGTTGCCATTCCAACAGCAATACCCATTGTACCATTTACTAAAATATTAGGAAATCTTGAAGGTAATATGACTGGTTCTTTTTCTGATTCATCGAAATTTGGAGAAAAGTCAACAGTATTTTTATTTATATTTCTTAACAATTCTAAAGAAATTTTAGAAAGTCTTGACTCTGTATAACGCATTGCTGCAGCCCCATAACCTTCTATATTACCAAAATTACCATGACCATCAACTAACATATAACGATAAGAAAAATCTTGAGCCATTCTTACCATTGCCTCATATATACTAGAATCACCGTGTGGATGATATTTTCCCATAACATCCCCAACAATTCTAGCACTCTTTTTATGAGGTTTATCTGGTGTATAACCAGATTCATACATTGAATATAAAATTCTTCTGTGTACTGGTTTCAAACCATCTCGTAAATCAGGTAAAGCACGTGAAACAATTACACTCATCGAATATTCTAAAAAAGAGTCTTTTACTTCATTTACAATGTTATTTTTTTCTAATCTGTCCATAAGTAATACCTCCTACACATCTAAATTTTCCACATAAACTGCATTTTCTTCTATGAATGTTCTTCTAGGTTCAACTTCTTCTCCCATCAATTTAGAAAATATTTCATCTGCAGTTATAGTATCTTCAACAGTTATTTGTCTTAACACCCTTTTTTCAATATCCATGGTTGTTTCATTTAATTCCTCTGCATCCATTTCCCCCAAACCTTTCATTCTCATAATATCGTACTTAGTATTTGGGGAAAGTGTACTTAAATATTCATCTCGTTCTTGCTCATTTAAAACATATTTTATTGTTTTTCCATGTTTAATAACAAATAATGGAGGCTGAGCAGCATAAACATGACCTGCTTCTACAATAGGTCTAAAAAATCTATAAAATAAAGTTAATAATAATACTCTTATATGTGATCCATCAACATCTGCATCAGTCATAATAATAATTTTATCATATCTCAATTTATCTAGATTAAAATCTTCTCCTATACCTGTACCAAATGCAGTAATAATTGTTTTAATTTCTTCATTTGATAAAGCTCTATCAAGTCTTGCTTTTTCGACATTTAATATTTTTCCACGTAAAGGTAAAATTGCCTGAGTCATACTATTTCTTCCCTTAATAGCAGAACCTCCTGCTGAATCTCCCTCCACTAAGAATATTTCAGATTGAGAAGGATCTTTACTTTTACAGTCTGACAATTTACCATAAAAATTTGTAATATCTAAATCTCCTTTACGTCTTGTTAATTCTCTTGCTCTTTTGGCTGCAATTCTAGCACGAGATGCAGTCATACTTTTATCAATTATAACCTTTGCTTGATCTGGATTTTCCATTAAAAATCTTTCAAAAGCATTAGTAAATATTTTATCAGCAATACTTCTTACTTCACTATTTCCTAATTTTGTTTTAGTCTGTCCTTCAAATTGTGGATTTGGATGTTTTGCTGAAATTATCATTGTTAAACCTTCTTTAACATCATCTCCTGTTAAAGCAGTATCACTATTTTTTAATAAACCAGCATTAGTCGCATATTTATTTAAAATCCTTGTCAAGGCACGTCTTACCCCATCTTCATGAGTACCCCCCTCTGGGGTATTAATATTATTAACAAAAGAATAAATACTAGAATTATATGTTTCATTATATTGTAATGCAACTTCCAAAGAAATATCATCAATTGTTCCTGAACAATCAATAACTGTTTGATGAATTGGATTTTTACTTTTATTTAACATTTGAACGTATTCTGATATTCCACCTTCATAACAGAAAGAATCTTTTTTATTATCTTCCCTTTCATCATAAATAGAAATTTTTAATCCTTTATTTAAAAATGCTAATTCTCTTAATCTTATTTTCAAAATTTCATAATCATAAATTGTTGTTTCTGTAAATATTTCAGAATCTGGTTTAAAAGTAACGGTAGTACCAGTTCTTTCTAGAGAACAAGTATCTATTTCTTTTAATTCATCAACAGGATAACCACCATTTTCATATTTTTGATAATATACTTTACCATTTTTATATATTGTTACTTCTAACCAACTACTTAAAGCATTAACAACACTTGCCCCTACTCCATGAAGACCACCTGATACCTTATATCCGCCTCCACCAAATTTACCTCCGGCATGTAATACTGTATAAACTGTTTCAACTGTACTTTTTCCTGTTTTTGGATGAATTTCTACTGGAATTCCTCTACCATCATCTTTTACAGTTATTGTATTTTCTTTACCTATAATTACTTCTATATGTGAACAATATCCAGCCAATGCCTCGTCAATAGAATTATCTACAATCTCCCAAACTAAATGATGTAAACCTCTAGAACTAGTGGTACCAATATACATTCCAGGACGTTTTCTAACTGCTTCTAAACCTTCCAATACTTGAATGGATGAAGAATTATACTCTTTTTCAATTGTTTCTGCCATATTACTTCCTTCTTTCTATCTGTCCTTTTTTTATCTCATATATATATGAATTTATTAAATATTTCTTTCTAATATTTTTTATATCTGTTGTTGTAATGATACTTTGGATATCCTTATTTATATAATCCAATAATCTATTTCTTTTAGTAATATCTAGTTCACTAAAAATATCATCTAATAATAATATAGGCAAAGTATTTCTATATTCCTTAAATATATCAATCTCTGCTAACTTAAAAGCTAAAACTCCTACTTTTTGTTGACCTTGAGAACCAAAAAATTTTAAATTTTTATCATTCAAATAAAAAGAAAAATCATCACGATGAGGACCATATAATGTTATCCCATAATTTAGTTCTTTTTTATAATTCTTTTTAAAAATATACTTTAATTTTTTTCTAATCGTTTCCTTTTCAAAGTCAATAATTTCAATATTAGGTTCATAGCATACTTTTAATTCTTTTTCATTAGTAATATTGAAATAAATATCAGAAATATTATTATTAATTTTATCTATATATTTTTTTCTTTCAATATAGATATCAATTGCTTTTTCTATTAATTTTTCAGTAATAATATCTAAGTATGTTGAATCAGCAATTGAATTTGTAAATAATAATTTTAAATATTCATTTCTCATTTTCAACAATTTATTATATTCATTGTATGTATTTAAATATTTAGAAGAAATTTGACTCAATTCCATATTTAATAAATTCCTTCTAACACTAGGAGATCCCTTAATTATTTCTAGGTCATCTGGTGTAAATATAATAATATTTAAATTAGAAATATAATTACCAATTTTTTTAATCTCTGTCTTATTAACTTTTAATTTTTTATTTCCAGATTCAATAAATACTTCTAGATTTTTAACTAATTTATCTGTTTTAATCTTGCCTTTTATTTTTGCTTGATTTTTTCCAAAAGATATTAAATTTGGTTCGATTCCATTTTTATATGTTTTGGTTAAAGCTAAAACACAAATACTTTCTAATATATTAGTCTTTCCTTCAGCATTTTTACCAATGATTATATTCATTTTACTATTGAAATCTATATTAAGATGAGAATAATTCCTAAAATTAGTTAAATTTAAATTCTTAATAATCATATTTAATATTTAAAAACTCCATATAATCACCTACACCCTATGTTAGTATTCCTATACATACATCACTATTATATCATATTTTGGGCATTTATTCACTAAAAAAATAGTTATTACTAACTATTTTTCATTATTTTTTCGATTTCTCATAATTAAATCTAATCTTGAAGCCCTTAATATCTGATTTTCAATCGTTCTTTTTGAAATTGGAACATGAATAAAAACACCATTATTAAATTCTATTTTTGTACTATTAAAATCTTCTTCATAAATACGTTTAATATTTTTTAAAGAAATCCACATACAGTCATCAGAAGTTGGCGAATTAGTTGGAAAAAAAATAATATTTTTTGTATTTTCAACAATAATTGGTACTTTATAGTTGATATTTAATATTGATTTTGTTCCTTCTTTTCTACCCTCATATGATGAACCAAAATAACGACAACTATAATCAACCACTTCGTATGGTGTTTGATTAACAAAGTATTCTTGAGAATCTTCTAATATTTTACTTTGTTTGTTTTCTGTTGGCATTACAGCCAATGTTCCTTCATTAATTTCATATTTCATATTATACCCCCTATTTGAAAACTTTTTTCGGTTTTCAAACAAGATCATATCACATTTCTTTGTCGAAATCGGTCGAATATTGTCATATAAAAAAAGTAGAAAATTCTACTTTTACTAGTAAGTCCTTATTGGTAAAACTAATTGAGTTAAGGTATCATCTTCATTTGATTTTATTAAAATTGGTTTTATTTCTCCTACAAAATGAATTTCAACATTTTCTGTGGAAAAAGATTTTAAAGCTTCCATCATATATTTAGCACTAAATGAAATTTTAATATTTTCCTGATTACTTTTTTTGATTTTCATTTTTTCTTCTACCCTACCAATTTCTTGAGAAGATGATCTTAAAATTAATAAATCTCCATCAGTTTCTAGTGTTACTATATTTTTTTCTTTATCACTAGTTAAAATACTAGCTCTATCTATAACATTATATAAATCATTGATATTTGAAGTAAGTACCATTAATTCTTCTTTAGGTATTAAATTAGAAGTATTTGGATAACTACCACTAATTAATCTAGATTGAAATTTTAAATTTTTATATATAAATAAAATTTTATTATTAGAAATATGTAACTCAATCTTACTATTTTGATCATCATCTAATATCTTTGAAAATTCTAATAAATTATGACTAGGTATTACAATATTATAATTATCAGAATCATTCCTATCTAATTCTATTACTTTTCTAGCTAAACGATAAGAGTCTGTTGAATTACACTCTAATATATTCCCCACTATATTAAAATTAATACCTGTTAAAATTGGTTTAGTTTCTTCATTTGAAGATGCAAAAGCTGTTTGATTAACAATATCTTTAAAAACTTTATTATTTATAATAACTTTTTGTTTACTTTCATCTAGATTAATTGTTGGAAATTCATCTTCACTAATTCCATTTAAATTAAATTCACTATTTTCTGTATAAATCATGATTTTTAATTCATCTAAAACTTCTATATTAATATATTTATCTGGTAATTTTCTTACGATATCTAATATATATTTTCCTTGGATAATAATACTTCCTTCTTTTTCTACTTTAAAATCATCATCTTTTGATGCTGTTATAAAGGTTTGAATAGTTATATCATTATCACTAGCAGTTAATGTTAACTTATTCTTTTTTAAGTCAAATTTGATTCCTGCCAAAACAGGTATTAAGTTTTTAGTTGATATAGCTTTAGATACTTTATTTAAAGCTTCTAGTAATAGTTCTTTTTTAATAGTTAATTTCATATATATTCCTTCTTTCTTATATATTTTTTATTGTTATTATAGTGGAAAAAGTTTATAACCTGAATTTTTCTTATAAATAAAAGATTTTGTTTAAATTTTTCCTGTGGATAAAATATTTTTTTTCAAGTTTTATTAACAACCCCTTCCCCTATATCCTGTTTTAACTTATCAATTATTTTGGCAAGATCAGGATTTACTTTTATTTCCTGTTCTATTTTTTCTACAGAATGCATAACTGTTGAATGATCTTTACCTCCAAATTCCGTTCCTATCTTAGGAAAAGATTCACTTGTCATATTTCTACACAAGTACATAGCTATTTGTCTAGGAAAAGAAATATTAGAACTCCTCTTTTTACTCCTAATATCTTCAACTGTAATTTGAAAATATTCAGAGACTATTTTTTGGATTCTGTGAATATCATTTTTTTCTGAGATACCTTTACTAATGAAGTCTTTCAGAGCTTCAATTGCCAAATCTAAGTTTATTTCTACTCCACCCATTATTGTAGAATAAGCTATTAATCTTGTTATTGATCCTTCTAATTGTCTTACATCTGGGCCAATATTAGAAGCAATATATTCAATAACATCTTCTGGTATTTCTTTTTCAAAGTTTCCGGCAGCAATTTTTTTCCTGATAATTTCTGTTCTTAGTGAAAATTCAGGGGGAAAAATATTTACTGTTAAACCCCAACAAAACCGAGTTCTTAAGCGATCTTCTAATAATTTTAAATCATCAGGAGATCTATCAGAAGAGATAATAATTTGTTTACTATCATTATATAAAGTATTAAAAGTGTGGAAAAATTCCTGTTGTGTTTGAGTAGCTCCACCTAAAAATTGAATATCATCGATAATTAAAACATCAACATTCCTATATTTATTTTTGAAAAAATCAATATAATTAAAATTGTTCGAACCCTCTCCCCTTTTATTAATACCAACAAAGTCTTGAATAAATTGATCACTTGTTACATATAACACTTTACGATTACTATTTTCAGTAATATAGTTTCCTATAGCGTGCATTAAATGAGTTTTACCTAACCCACTATTTCCATATATAAATAAAGGATTATACATATTACCGGGGTTTTCAGCTACAGATAAAGCAGCTGCATGAGCAAATTTATTACTGTTACCGACAATAAAATTTTCAAAAGAATATTTAGACTTTAAATTAGATTGAAAAGAATTCTTTGGAACTCCTGTATTTTCTATTTCTTCACTAGATTTTACTTTAGAATTTTCATTGGGTAAATCAACTTCTTCAGGTTTTATTTCAGACTCTAAAATAAAGTCTAATTCGAAATTAGTATTAGTAATATTATTTAATTTTTCAATTATCAAGGAAGAATATTTATCAGCTAAGTGCTTTTTATGTATTTGCATTGGTACAATTATGTAAGCTTTACCATCACTTAATTTGTGGAGTTTAGTATCTTGGAACCATGTATCATATGCTAAACTAGTTAATTCAGATTTTATTTGAGCTAAAAAGTTATTCCATAAAACCTCTACATTCATACAACCATCTCCCCACAAGAATCAGTAATTAAGAATAGTGTACATTAATTTGTTGAAAAAATAAATAGAAAAAATATAAATAATTTTATCAACAACAAATAAACAACTTTTTCCACAAATTAATTATTTATAAAATAATCTAAAAATAAATTTTCCACATTTTCCACAAATTTTTATAAACATTTGTTATTTTAATTATCCACAATGTTGTGGAAATTGTTAATTATTTTTTTTAGGAAATT
>CANQZM010000017.1 GCA_947628345.1 uncultured Bacilli bacterium | reverse complement strand
TGTTTATACTTTTCTTGATTGAATTTCTGCTATTTTTTCTAATACTTCCTTAGCATTATTCTCATTTATTTGGGTATAACCTAATTCTTTTAAAGCTTGTACTTTGGCAGTATTTAGTTCTTGAGTACGACTAAGTTTTTCTTCATTTTTATGTTCAATATCTTGAACAAAACGTTTGTGAGATTCAGTAATTTTACTTTTTGAGGCTCCGCCATTATTATACAAAGTCATGGCACTAAATAATATACTTTCAAAGATAAATTGTTGATCTTTATCATAAATAAATTCCATTGGATCAGTAAATCCTAAAGATTTAGACATATAAGCTAAAATATAACTAAGTTCTGGAGTTGTTTCCATTGATTGTAAAAAATGATATAAATAACAATAGGTACTATAAGTAGTTTTAGTTTTATCATCAGTTAATTTTTCTTTTAAAAGCCCAATAATATCAGATAATATTTCCTGTTCTTTTTTATTAAAACCTTTTAAATCTGCTAAAACTTCACGATTAGCTGAATCTTTAACACCTTCATTTAATCGAGATTCAACTTCCATGATATAATCTCCAGTTACTTCTACTTTATTTATTTCCTCAATTTCTTTTAAATCTAATAAACTAAGTAGTTTTACAGTTTTTTCCTTTGGCCAATTACTTAATGAGTCAAGTCCTAAGTAATTGTATAACATTTGTCTTGATACACCTAAATATTTAGCTAAGCGAACTTTACTAATTCCTAATTCGGTCAATAAATTATTTAATTCTTCCATCCTTATCTTACCCTCCTATAATAATTTTATCTTTGTTTACATAAATAGTCAAGAAAAAAGTATGTAAAATACTTTACATACTATATTTTATAATAAATACCAAAGCTTTTTATTATTTTTTCGAACCTCTTTAATAATTCCTCCACCTATACAAATATCTTTATCGTAAATAACACAAGCTTGTCCAGGAGTAACTGATTTAATATGATTATACTTTATTAATAAATTACCATCTTCTAAATATTCAATTTCAACTGGAATATCTTCCTGACGATATCTAAATTTAGCACAAGCTTTAGTAGGACTTAAGTCACAGTTAAAGTTTATGGTATCAACTAAACAACTATCTGAATATAAGTATTCATTATCACCAAAAGATACATATAGAATATTTTTTTCAAGATTTTTACCAACAACAAATAATTTATCACTATTTCCACCAATATTTAGTCCTCTTCTTTGACCAATGGTATAATACATTAATCCTATGTGTTCTCCTACTACTTTATTAGTTTCAATATCTACTATTTTTCCTTTTTGAGCAGGTAAATAATTTGATAAAAATTGTTTAAAATTTCTTTCACCAATGAAACAAATACCAGTTGAGTCTTTCTTTTTAGCTGTAATTAAGTTATTTTCTAAGGCTAGCTTTCTTACTTCAGTTTTATCAATATCTCCTAATGGAAATAATACATTTTTTAATTGTTCTTTAGAAAGTTGCGATAAAAAATATGTTTGATCTTTATTTGAATCATAAGCTTTTTTTAAAAAACCATTTTCAAGTTTAGCATAATGACCAGTAGCAATATAGTCAGCTCCTAATTCATAGGCTTTTTTTACAAAATAATCAAACTTAATGTACTTATTACACATAATATCTGGGTTAGGTGTTCTTCCTTTTTTTAATTCATCTAAGAAGTAAGTAAAAACATAATCCCAATACTCTTTAATAAAATCAACTCGATGTAATTTAATTCCTAACTTTTTACATACTTCTACAGAATCATTATAATCTTGCTCTTGAGGACAAATATTACTATTAGCGATATTGGGGTTTCCTAATATATCATTATTTAAAGATGAATCCCAATTTCTCATAAATAATCCTTCTACTTCATAACCCTGTTTTAAAAGAAGTAAAGCTGCAACAGAAGAATCTACTCCCCCACTCATCCCAATTATTACTTTTTTCATTACTACACCCTCTTGTTCGATAGTATTATATCAAATTTATCCTAAAAAGTCTTCAATTTTAAAAGAAAAGTAATATTAAGTTTTATTATATTAATAATTTTAAAATTAGAGGTACTACATATATTTCTAAAATACTACTAATTAATATTCCTATTATTACTATTAATAATATCTTTATATAGTTTTTAATAACGTTTCTAAAACTAATTTCCTTTTTTAAAAATAAGAGTTTATTTAAATTTTTAGAAAATAATATTCCATAATAACTTATTACTATAATTATAAATAAATTAATTATTAATGGAATCATATAAATACAAGCTAATAAAATACCTTTTAGTTTATAAAAATAAATAATACTACTGATAGTAAAACCTAAAGAAAAACTCTTTAATACAACTATAAATATAATTAAAAAAATACCTATTATTGATATTCCTAAAATCCATATTAAAATTACATATAATAAATTAGAAATAATACAATTAATAAAGGCTTTAGTATAATTTAATTTATTTAAGCTAGTAAAAAATGTTTCTAAATTATTTCCAATTAATTGTTTATTTGATGAATTTAATATAGCTATATATAATAGTCCTAAAATAATACTTATAATACTTATAATTAATAGTTTAATTAGTAGTTTATTCTTATTTATCTTCCTTTTTCTCATCTTATTTTCACCTATTAAATAATACTAAGAAAATTAATTAAATATTATTAATTATAATTTACATTTTCCTACAATTATTTTATAATAAATTTGAGGTGAACTAAATGAATCCAAAAATTATTAAGATAGTAGCAATCATATCAATATTAGCAATGTTATTAGCATTTCTTAGTGTTTTACTATATATTTAATTATTACTATTCAATTTTATGAATAGTTTTTTTATAGTGGTTTTTATTTAAAAAATATTATAGATTATTTATCTATATAACCCTCAATTTCTGGAATAATATTAGAAATATTTTCCCTATTGTATTTATTAACTATATCATTAATTCTTTTTTTATCATGAGCAATATATAAAAGTAATAATCCAGCAATACGATTTGATGTATAACTATTTAATTCATTAATATCATTAGAATCTATTTTGTATTTATTAATAATACTAGTTATAGGACCATATTTAAAAATGTAATTTGTTAAAGCATTAGCAACAATATTAATTTTTTTATTATCATTTTTAATTTTAACTCTTTTCCAAACTTTCATTAATTCCACATCCATTCATCTATAACTTTGTATTATACAATAAAATATCTAATATAGAAAGTCTATTCTAATACTTTTTTAACTTCTTGATAATCTTTTTCAAAAACTGTTAAAGTCCCATTATTAATAGTAGCAAGTAAAATATTTTCAAAATTAGTATGACCTTGTTTTTCTAATTCTTTATTTAACCAGTCAAGGTTTTTATTAGTATTTTTTAAGTTATCTTCCATTAAAACACCATCAATAATAACATTAGCAGTTAAATAAGCTTTTCCTGCTTTTATTTTTAAATCTTTTAAATTAGGTACTTGATAATCACTCTTTGGTAAAATACTAATTTTTCCATTAACTTCTAAAATAGCATAACTAATTTCTGAAATATCAAAATAACCTGCTCCACGACATTCTTCTAATAAATCATTAATATCTAATTTTGTTTTTTGTAGTGCCTTCATACTAATTCTGCCATCTTCAATAATAATTGTTGGTATTCCTATTAAAATACGTCTTAATTTCATACTTTTCATAGTAACTACTGAAACTAAATATGATATTAATCCAAAAGATAATATGGCTATAATACCATTTATATATTGATAATCAAAATTCATTACCATTTCAGCTGTATAGTTACCAATTGATATACCAATAACATAATCAAACAAACTTAACTCAGAAACTTGCTTTTTACCCATTAATTTCGTTATAAAAAAAAGAACTATTAAAGATACTACACTTCTAGGAATAATTCGTAAAGCTTCTATTATATCTATATTCATCACTATATCACCATTATTAGTATTGATTTTTTTTAAAATTTTATACAAAAAAGGACATATTGTCCTTTATTTTTCTCCTTCTTTTAACATTGACGTAATAAATATACCATAACCTCTAGTAGTATCATTAACAATTACATGAGTAACAGCTCCAATTATTTTATTATCCTGAATAATTGGTGAACCACTCATACCCTGAACAATACCACCTGCTTCTTCAAGTAGACGTGTATCAACTACTTCAAACAAAATATTTTTAGTATCACTAGAATTATCTACTTTAATAATATTAATGTCAAAATCCTCAACTTTATCATCTTTTAAAACTGTTTTAATAGTAGCTTTTCCTTCTTTTGCATCTTTGGCTGTTCCTACTTCTAACTTTTCTTTACCATTTAAACTATCAGTATAAGTACCAAAAATACCTGATATTTCATTTTCTGTAATGGTACCAAAAACTTTTGTTTTATCATATCTAGCCGTTTTTTGACCGGCATTACCATTACTACTTTTTTCTATTGCTACAACATTAGCTCCAAAGATAATACCATCTTTTATTTCAAATTTTTCAGCTGTAGTTTTTTCTATTATTTCATGACCTAAAGCTCCAAAAATATGACTTTCAGGATCAATATAAGTTAGTGTTCCTATACCATTAATACTATCTTTTACATAAAGTCCGGTTTTTAATACTCCATCACTATCCTCAGTTAGATTTAGGCTAATATTCTTTTCAGAAGA
Organism: uncultured Bacilli bacterium; assembly: GCA_947628345.1. GTDB lineage: Bacteria > Bacillota_I > Bacilli_A > RF39 > UBA660 > UMGS995. The sequence continues at coordinate 16,551 of CANQZM010000017.1, read as the reverse complement.
TCCTCTTAGAACACTAAATTCTACTGTATCAGTTGTCATATTATTGATTATATCGACCATTGAAGAAATATTATCTACAGAAGTGTTATTTAATTTTATAATTTTATCTCCAATTTCAAAGCCAGCTGAACGTCCAATATAGGAGTTATTTACTTTATAAAAACCAACAACTAATACACCTTTTGAATTTACCTCAATTCCAATTGTTTCTCCACCAGGAATTATATAATTTGAATAAGCGAATACATTAAGTGGTATACTAAAAGAAAGAAGAATTAAAAAATATAGTAGTTTGTTTTTAATTTTCATAAAAATCACCTCATTAAAAACTTGCTACAATAATAGTATGAGTATAAAAAAATAAAATATAATAGATAATTACTGGTAATTTAATAACAATATTTACTATTTTAAAATTAAAAAAAATACTTAAATTTAAGTATTTTATTCATTAATATCAAAATCTTGAAGTTCATTTTTTTCATTTATAATTTTAGTTAAAGATTCTTCAGCATTTTTAAGTTTATCATCACAAATTTTAGCTAATTTCATTGCTTTTTCAAATTCTTTAATTGCATCATCTAATGGAATGTCACCATTTTCCAATTTTTTAACGATTGCTTCTAATTCTTCTAAATTTTCTTCAAAATTTTTTGTTTTTGGTTCAGCCATTTTTTCTCCTCCTTTATACTATAATACTTCTACATTTATTACGCCATCAGATAGTTCTAATTCTACTTGATCTTGTTTATTTAAATCTTTAATTCTAGTTATAACTTTATTATTCTTTCTAACAATACCATAACCTCTTTTGATAGTTGATAATGGACTTAATGGTTCTAATTTTGATATTAATTGCAAATATCTATTCTTTTTTTGTTCAATTAACTTTAATGGTTCTTTAAACACATAAGTACTAACTATATTAAGATATTTTTTTTCTTTTACATTATATAAACTTTGCATAGAATATTTTAATTTATCAATTACAATATCAAATTGTTGTTCTTTAACTTCATATATACTCAATGGGTTTTGTAAAATATGTTTGTTTTTAATTTGATCTAATTTTTGCATTAAAAAATCTAATTTAGTTTTAATAATTTTTTTACTTCGAATACCAAGTTGTTCTATATAATTTAATACATCCAATTTGTTAGGAACAGCTAATTCAGCAGCACCAGTTGGAGTTGGAGCTCGTAAATCAGCTACAAAATCAGCAATAGTAAAATCAATTTCATGTCCAACTGCACTAATTACTGGAATTGGGCAGGTATAGATGGCATATGCAACATTTTCATCGTTAAAACACCACATGTCCTCAATACTTCCTCCACCTCGTCCAACGATTAAAGTGTCTAAATTAAAATTTTCTGCATTTTTAATTTGTTTGACAATTGAAGGTGCAGCTTCAGCGCCTTGAACTAAAGCTGGTAATAAAATAATTTCAGTCAAAGGAAAGCGTCTTTTAATAGTAGAAATAATATCTCTAATAGCAGCACCAGTTGGAGCTGTTATAACACCTACTCTTTTTGGTATCTTTGGGATTTGTTTTTTATGACTTTTAGCAAATAATCCCTCTTGTTCCAGTTTCTTTTTTAACTGTTCATACGCTACATATAAGTTCCCAACTCCATCTTCTAACATATCAGAAACATATATTTGATAACCACCATTAGCTTCATAAACACTTATTTTACCAGTTACTAAAACTTTCATACCATCGGTTGGAACAAACTTAATTTTTTTTGTTTGAGTAGCAAACATAATAGCATTAATTCTACTATTTTCATCTTTGATTGTAAAATAATAATGTCCCCTACTATGAGCTTTAAAATTAGAAATCTCGCCTTTTAAAAATACTTGTTGTAAATTCACATCATTATCTATTTTATATTTAATATATTTGGTTAACTGAGTTACAGTGATATACTTATCATTCATGTTCAACCTCGCTATGATATATATTATCTAAAACTGCATTAATCATTTTAGTTACTTCTAAGTCACTGTATTTTTTAGATATTTCTAAGGCTTCATTGATAACTACTATTGATGGAGTTTCAGTGTGCATTAATTCATAAATACCAATAGCTAAGATAGCTTGATCCACCATATTTAATCGATCAATAGTCCAATCTTTCATATATTTATTAGCCAACTTATTAATCTCTTTTTCATATTTACAATAACCATTTACTAAATCTGTCACAAAGTTATTTTCAATTTCTAATTGGTCTTTAATTAAATCATTCACATTATAATCTAATTTTGATTTAGATAAAAGTTTAATTTGATATATTACTTTCATAGCAATTTCTCTTAATTCACTTCTTGGTTTCAAAAATATCACCTCTATTTAATTTTATCATAATAAAATTCCTTTGTAATTAAAAAAGAAAATAAATTATTAGTGTTTTTTTATATCTTTTTTTAATTCGTATAAAAAGGTTAGTGATTCAATAGGTGTCATTTCTAATGGATTAATTTCATTTAATTTTTCCTCTAAATAATTACTTTCGGTTTCATCTGATTCAGAATCAGTTAATTCAAATAATGATGTTTGAGTAAAAATTTCTTGCTTTGGAGTTTTACTTTCATATACATTTAAAATCTCTTCACTTCTTTTAATAACTTCTTTAGGTAATTTAGCTAAAGATGCAACATTTATTCCATAACTTTTATCTACTGCCCCTACTCTTACTTTATGTAAAAAAGTTAACTGTCCATTTTCTTCTTGAGCTAAAACATGAACATTTTTTAAATATTTTAAATCTTTTTCTAAACTAGTAAGTTCATGGTAGTGAGTTGAAAACATTGTTTTTGCTTTAATTTTATCATGAATATACTCTAATATTGCTTGAGCTAAACTCATACCATCATATGTTGCAGTTCCTCGTCCTAATTCATCAAATAAAATTAAACTGTTTTCTGTTGCCTCACTTATAGCATAATTAGCCTCTTTCATTTCTACCATAAAAGTTGACTCTCCACTTACCAAATCATCACTTGCTCCTATCCTAGTAAAAATTTTATCAAAAATAGGCATAACAGCGCTCTTACATGGAACAAAACAACCAATTTGGGCCATAATTACCGTAATTGCACATTGACGCATATAAGTAGATTTACCAGCCATATTAGGACCTGTTATTAATAAAATATTAGTATTTTTATCCATAATAATATCATTAGAAACATATTTATCCTTGATTACCTTTTCGACTACTGGATGTCGACATTCAATTAATTTAAGTTCATGATTATTAGTTATAGTTGGTCTTACCAATTTATTTTCATCACTGACAACTGAAAAAGATTGTAACATATCAATTTCACTAATAGTTTTAGATATTTCTTGAATATTAGTAATATATCTTTTAACGACTTCTCTTATATCCATAAATAATTTATATTCAAGATTATTTATTTTTTCTTCAGCCCCTAAAATTATATTTTCTTTTTCTTTTAACTCTTGAGTAATATATCTTTCACAATTAGCTAAAGTTTGTTTACGCTCATAACCATATTCTTCTTTAACTAAATGTTTTTGTCCTTTACTTACTTCAATATAATAACCAAAAATTTTATTAAACCCTACTTTTAAATTTTTAATACCAGTTCTCTTTTTTTCAGTTTGTTCGATATTTAAAATGAAATCTTTAGAACCACTACTAATACTTCTTAGTTCATCTAGTTCACTATTATAACCATCTTTGATAATTGAACCTTCTTTTAAGGATAATGGCGGGTCTTCTTTAATTGTTTTTTCTAATAGACTTGCTAGTTCATCTAGAGTTTCTATTTTTTTATCATAATCTAATTTTTCTAATAAATCCTTAATTTTAGGTAAAGCATATAAACTTCTTTTTAATTGAAGCATATCACGGGCATTTAAATTACCATAACTGATTCTACCAGCTAAACGTTCTAAATCATATACATCATCTAAAATTTTTCTTAAATCATCACGAATAATAAATTCAGTAGATATTTTTTCTACAAAATGATATCTTCTTTCTAATTCTTTTTTATTAGTAAGTGGATTTTCAATCTGATTTTTTAGATAACGGGAACCCATAGCTGTTTTACATTTGTCTAATAACCACAATAAACTGTATTGTCTATCTCTAGATCTAAAAGTTTCTATTAATTCTAGATTTCTTTTAGTATTATTATCAAATAATAAAGTTTGATTTTTTTTAATTATTTCACATTTTTTTAAATGATGAAGATCACCTTTTTTAGCATCTAAAACATAATATAATAAATGTTTAATAGTAGTTTGTAATCTAATATCTTCAATATCTTTATAAATATAATCATAGTCATTATCATCATAAATTTCTTTAGTAATAGTTATTAAAATTCCATAATTTACTCTTAACGTATTAATTAATTCTCTATCAATATTATCACTTACTATTAATTCTTTAAAACCTTGTTTTACAATTTCTCTAATAATATCTTCATTATCTTTTTCTAATAATTCACAAAAAAATTCACCAGTTGAAACATCTGTATAGGAAATACCTTTACAATAATCAAAATCATAGATATTAGCAATATAATTATTATTTTTACTATCTAAACTATTATCAAGTCTAGTTCCTTTAGTAACTACTTGAATAACATCTCTTTTAACCGTTCCCTTAGTTGTTTTAGGATCTTCTAATTGTTCAGCGATTGCTACTTTATAACCTTTTTCAATTAAAGTATCTATATATGAAGCATAAGCATGATGGGGAACTCCACACATAGGAACACGTTCATCTAATCCAGCATTTTTCCCAGTCAAAGTTAATTCTAGTTCACGTGATGCGGTTATTGCATCTTCAAAAAACATTTCATAAAAATCCCCTAAACGATAAAAAACAATACAATCTTCATATTTATCCTTTAATTCCATATATTGAGCCATCATTGGACTTAATTTTTCTCGATCTACAGTACTTCTTTTCATTATAGTCACCACATCTATATTTTAACAAAATAAAAAAAAGAAGTCCATAAATCAAAAGAAAAAGATAGTAAAAACTATCTTTTTGAACTATTATTTTTCTTAATATATACAGCAGGGACATCACTAGCAAGACGAATATTAGAATTTTTCCCTTTTTCATTTTTTAATATTTCTACATAATTTCTTAATTCTTGCATTGAGTCTATATTATTTAAATTACTAATATGTGATGATACACTTGGTTGATGTAGTTGTTTTGTCATTAATTGTAGTTGTTCATCAATATTTTGATCTTCTAGTATATTTTTATTTATTGCTATATCGTAAACGGAAGTATTGTAATCACATTCTATTAATTTATCTATTAATTTTAATTGTTCATCTAGATTTCGTTTTTCTATTACCTTTGAATTTCCTATTATATCATAAACTAATTCATTATAATCACAATCTTTTAATTTATCTATTAACTTTAATTGTTCATCTATTGTTCGATTTTTTAATACAATTGGATATACTGCTATTTGTGCAACTAAATAATTATAATTACATTCATTTAATTTATCTATTAATTTCAATTGTGAGTCAATATCTCGTCTATTTAGTATATGTGAATCAGTTATTATTTTATAAACTAGTTTATTGTATTCATTGTTTTTTAGTTTATCTATTAATTTTAATTGTTCATTTAAACTACATTGCTCAATTACATTTTCATTTATTACTACATTATAAACATATTGATTATATTCACATTCTTTTAGTTTATCTATCAATTGTAATTGAGAATCTAAACTGCGCCATTCAACTACATTTTTATTTATTATTACATTATAAACTAACTCATTATATTCAGATTCTTTGAATTTATCTATTAATTGTAATTGTTCGTCTTGAGTACGATTTGCTAGTACATCTCGGTTCTCTTCGATATCAAAAATAAACACATTATAATCGCATTCTTTTAGTTTATCTATTAATTGTAATTGTTCGTCTACATTTCGGCTTTTTAATATATTTTTATTTATTATCATTGCATAAATTTCAGGTATATATTCGTTTTCTACTAGTTTATCTATTAATTGTAATTGTCCATCTAGATTTCGTTTTTCTAGTATATCTTTATTTGTTATAATATTATAGATGAAATCATTCTCATCCCATTCTCCTGATTCATCTATATAATTACATTCTTTTTGTTTATCCATTAACTTTAATTGTTCATCTATAGTTCGGTTTTCTAATACTATTTTAGATGTTGCTATTAAACATACTAATAAATTATAGTCGCATTCTTTTAGTTTATCCATTAATTTCAATTGCTCATCTAAACTATGCTCTTCAAGTATATCTGGATCACTTATTATTTGGTAAATTAGCTCATTATAGTCATATTTTTTAAACCTATCTATTAATTGTAATTGCTCATTTACGTTTCGATTTTGTAATACATTTTTATTTGTTATGATTGAAAAAACATTTTTGTTGTGTTCACATTCTTTTAACTTTGCTAATAATAATTTAATATCTTCATCATCAACAGTATCCATATTTTTGATTATTTCTATTGCTTGTTCTACATTGTCAATTTCATTTACTATTTCTTCTAACGTTTCTATTTTCATAAATTCCCTCCCAATCTATTGGATAATATAATAACACATTGATGTAATATTATCAATATTTTATTATTTATTTTATTTACAACTTCAAAAAAGATAGTTTTTACTATCTTTTTGAAGTATTTTTTTTCTTAGCATATACAACTGGAGCATCACTATAAAGATTAATATTATAATCTTTACCTTTTTCCTTTTTTAATATTTCTACATAATTCTTTAATGATTGCCTTGATGCTATATTATTTAAATTATTAACATGAGTTGTTATAGTCGAAGTATCATTTAATTCTTGCATTTGTTCTTCTATTAATTGTAATTGTTCGTCTATATTTTGGTTTGCTAATACATCTGAATCATTTATTATGTCGTAAATTAACTCATTATAATCACTATCTTTTAATTTATCTATTAATTGTAATTGTTCGTCTATATTTCTTCTTATCAGTACGTTTTGACTTGTTGCTATAAAAAAAGCACATTTGTTATAATTACATTCTTTCAGTTTTTCTATTAATTTTAGTTGTTCTTCCATGGTTCGATGTTCTAATATTGATGAATCTTTTACTACAATATAAATTGAAGATTTATATTTATGTTCTTTTAATGTATTAATTAATTGTAATTGCTCATTTAGGGTCCTTTTGATTTGTACATTTTTGTTCATAATTATTTTAAAAACTACATCAATATAATCTAACTCTTTTAACTTGTCTATTAATTGCAATTGCTCATCTACTGTTCGTTGTTCTAGTACATCTGGATTTGTTGCTACACTACAAACACGGCGAGCATCTTCACATTCCATTATTTTATCCATCAATCGTAATTGCTCATCTACTGTTCGATTTTTTAATACAATTGGATATACTGCTATATGTGCAACTAAATAATGATAATCACGTTTTTCTAATTTATTTATATAATCACATTCTATTATTTTATCTATTAACTGTAATTGTTCATCCAATGTTCGTTGTTCTAGTACATCTTGGTTTGTTGCTATAAAATAACTCCAGTTATTGTAATCGCATTCTATTATTTTATCTATTAACTGTAATTGTTCATCTACTGTTCGTTTTTTTAATACATCTAAATTTAGTGTTGTATCATATATATAGCGTTTACAAAATGATTCCGTTAGTTTATTTATTAATTGTAATTGTTCATTTAAACTTCGGTGTTCTAGTACATTTTTATTCGTTATTACATCATAAACAGATTTATTATATTCACATTCTATTAATTTATCTATTAACTTTAATTGTTCATCCAACGTTCGTTCATTTAGTATATTTTGATTTATTACTACATTATAAACTAACTTGTTATATGAAGATGCTTTTAATTTATCTATTAATTGTAATTGTTCAACTGTATTTCTACCTAATAGTACATCTATATTGTTCACTATTTGATAAACTAATTCGTTATAGTCAAATTCTTTTAATTTATCTATTAATTGTAATCGTTGATCTAGGGTTCGCTTTCTTAATATATTTGGATCAGTGAATATATTAAAAACACTTTCGTTACATTCACATTCTTTTAGTTTTTCTAACACCAGTTTAATATCTTGATCACTAACATTATTCATTATTTTAATTATTTCTATTGCTTGTTCTACATTGTCAATTTCATTTACTATTTCTTCTAACGTTTCTATTTTCATAAATTCACTTCCAATCTATTGGATAATATAATAACACATTGATGTAATATTATCAACGTGCTATTATTAATTATATTTAAATTATTTAGTACTCATATTTATATATTTTTTAAAAACTTTTATATTTGGATAATTAGTATTGTTAAGACTCTCATATAATGATTTATAATCGTAATCAACTGCTTGTTCTGATACTTTAACTGAATCATTTAAAGGTTCAATTATATAATACTTTGCTTGTTTTTCAATAGCTACACCTGTAGCATTTAATGAATAAAAATCTATATTATTTTGATGATGATGACGGAAAAAATGATAATGACCAAAAATTATAATATCATAGTTATCAATTGTTTTACCAAAAAATAAAGGATCATTATTTGCTGATGATAGGCGGTCATTAATTTCACTTTTAAAACGAAGATCTTTTTCAGTATTAGTATCAAAGAAATGATTAACATTAACACCAGCATATTCCCATATTCCTCTAAAATCGTAGCGAACATCAACTGGGAAATGACACAAAGCAATTTTTTTATTATTAATATTTAATTCAATCGTATGAGGCATCTTTTTTAAATATTCTAATTGATAAGGGCTTAGTTCATTTTTAGTCCAAATAGCATTATCATATTTTTCCTGACTATGTTTTTTTAAATATTCAAAACATTCAGCTCCTAAAACAACATATTCTTCGGCATTACCTAATATAGTTTGGATTTGATTTTCAATTAATAAATCTAAACACTCTTTAGGATGGTTTCCTAAACCTATTACATCCCCTAAAGAATAGACTTTATCTATATTTTTATTTTTTATATCTTTTAATACTGCTTCTAGGGCTTCTAAATTAGCGTGAATATCGGTAAGTAACGCAATTTTTTCCATATGATATATCCCCTTTATAAATTAATACTATCTATAACTTCATTTATAGTATTATTAAAATTATTAAAATCAACTGTAAACCATTTAACATTCATTTGGTGATTAAAAAAAGTATATTGTCTTTTGGCAAAGTGTCTAGAATTTTTTTTAATTTCTTCAATAACTTTTTCTAAAGATTTATTATTATAAAAATAATCATAAAATTCTTTATAACCAATGGCTTGATTTAAAATATTAGAGTTATTAAATTGGTCTTTTAATTTAGTTACTTCTTCTAATAGACCATTATCTATCATATTATCTACTCTTTTGTTTATTCTTTCATATAAAATATTTCTATCAGTAGTTAAACCAATAATTTTAACGGGATATAATAATTCATCTTTTTGATTAGTGATAATTTCATTATTTTCTAATTTATTTAAAGTTCTAACTAGTCTTCTACGATTATTAATATGAATATCAAAGTCTTTATTATATTTTTTTATTTTTTGGTTTATTTCTTCATTAGTTAAATCATTATATTCATTGTAAGTAGTACCTTCCGTAAATTTATAATTATATAAAGCCGCCTTGATATATAATCCTGTTCCCCCAACTATAATTATCCTTTTATTTTTTTTTGATAGTTCGTCAATTTTTAATCTAACATCTTTTTGATAATCATAAACACTGTATGTCTCTTTTATATTTCTAATATCAATTAAATGATGGCAAACTTCACTTTGTTCTTTTTTAGTGGGTTTAGCACTACCAATATTTAAATCTTTATATATACTTACTGAATCTCCATTAATTATTTCAGCATCTAATTTTTTCGCTAATTCTATGCTAAGTTTTGTTTTACCGACACCAGTTGGTCCAACTATAACAATAATTTCATCCATTTTTATTTCCCCTTTTTCTTTGTATATGTTGTAACAGCATCATAATTTTTGCCATCAATATTTAAAAATTTCATATATTTAAGTTTATCATTTTCGTTTTCCAACATTTCTTCAATCTTTTTATAATTTTCAATTGCAATTTTAGAAGTTTGTTGTTTTTGATGAAGATTATAATAAAAAGTATAATATAATTGCAATATTCCATTCTTATTTAAATGATTTTTCCATTCTTGAAATTGGTCAAAAATAAAATCAAATTGCTTTTCTTTTGCCATGAAAAGACTTAGATGAAGTAGTACATTAGAAAGAATAATACAATCATACTTTTCTTCACCGATAGCATCAGCCATTTTAAAAATATCTCCTTCAATAACTTTAATATTATTATGTTTTAATTTATTTTGTAACATAGTATAATTTTGATTGTTTTGCAAATACAAATTTCTATTTTCTACTGCTAATTTACTTCCATAATCATCTAATATGGGGACATCGTTAATAGCTAGTACTTTATCATATATATCTTGTCGTTGATATCTTAGAATTAAGTCTTTTTTTATTTTTATAAATTCTTTCGAATATGGGCTTATATCTAAAACCGTTATATCTTTTGCACCTAGAAGCAAGGCATTAAAGGCTTGATCACCTGATGAGCCAACTGTTAAAATTTTTTTATTTTTTAATTTAAGTGTTGGTAAATAACTACTAAGCATTTCATTTGTAAATGGATACACTTCTTGAAATTCATTAGTTGACATAATTACCTCCTTTTTGCTTGCTTTATTTTAGCATAAAAGAAAAAGTTAATCAAGAGAACGTTTGAATAACTTTTCTAAATCGTGTTTGGTATAAGTAATTATAGTAGGTCTACCATGTGGGCAAGTAAAGGGATTTTCACATTTTCTTAATGTATCTAATAAATATACTTGATCTTCATAGTTAATATAATCATTAGCTTTAATACTCATTCTACAAGCTTGAGTTGCAGATAATCTCCATACAAATTTATCTAAATCAAATTTATCATTAGTTAATATGATATCAATAACTTTTCTGATATCTTCTTCTTCATAACCTTCTTTTATCCAATTTGGATGACTTCTAATTATAAAAGTATTAGTACCAAACTCTTCAATTTTAAAGCCAAAGTTAATTAAAATATCTAGTTTTTGTTTTAATATTAAATACTCATTACTTGGTAATTCTATTTTAATTGGAACTAATAAGTCAATAATAATAGGATTATCTTTAGTTATTTCCTTTAATACATTTTCATAATTAATACGCTCAGCAGCTGCATGTTGATCAATTATATACATACCATCTTCATTTTCAGCAATGATATATGTTAAAAAAACAATTCCTTTAGGGTTCATCTTTTTAATACGATAATGTTCTTCGCTATTTTCATAATTAGTAGTAGATTCATTAACATCAATATCATCCAAATTTAAAGTCAACTCATCATAATTAGTAATTTGTTTGGTGGCAATTGGTTCTTTTTCTAAATTAGGGTTTATCTTACTAACTTCTTCAATAGTAGTTTCATTTCTAACTGCTATATTAGGAATTAATAATAAACTTTCTAATTTCTTTTTTATTTCCTCGTTTATTAGCTTTTCTAATTCATCAAATTTAGAAAATTTAATATCCATTTTTGTTGGATGAATATTAATGTCAATAAGAATTGGATCGACATCAATATTTAAAACAATAATAGGAAATTTATCCTTAGGAATATAAGTATGATAACTATCAATAATAACCTTGTTTAATAAATTATTTTTAATTACTCTACCATTTACTAATGTTGTAATAGCATTACGGTTAGAACGAGCAATCTCAGGATAACTAATATAACCGCTTATATAATAATCATCATTAGAATTATTAACTTCAATCATCTTTTTTGCTACATCAACACCATATATATTATAAATTACCTTTAATATATCTCCGTCTCCTGTAGTTTGTAATAGTATCTTACCGTTATTAGTTAGATTAAATTTAATTTTAGGATAAGCTAAAGCCATTTTATTTACATAGTCAATGATGTTAGCTAATTCCGTATTTAAATTTTTTAAATATTTTAATCTAACAGGAGTATTATAAAATAAATCCTTAACTATTATAGTAGTACCTTTACTTAAATCGGAATTACTACAATCAATAATTTTACCACCATCAATAACTACTTTAGTCCCTACTTGTTGATCAGAAGTAATAAGTTCAACTTTAGAAACAGCTGCGATAGAAGGTAGAGCTTCACCTCTAAAACCTAATGATTCAATATTAAATAAATCTTCTACTTCCAATAGTTTAGAAGTAGCATGACGCAAAAAAGAAGTAGTAGCATCTTCTCTATCCATACCAATTCCATCATCACTTACTTTAATTTCTTTTACTCCAGAATCAATTAAATCAATTGTAATTATTGTACTTTCTGCATCAATACTATTTTCGACTAACTCTTTAACAACATTCATTGTTTTTTCTACTACTTCACCAGCAGCTATTTTATTAGCCAAAATCTCATCCATTACTTTTATTTTTGACATACCTTCACCTTTATAATTATTTAACTATTTTTATATTAATTTGGCCATATATTACATTGTTCTACTCCCTTATAAACACCAGGGCAAGTCAAACAAACCTTATATTGATAATCCTTATATTCACTAGTAGAGGTACCATTTTCAGTTATTATAACATCACCAGTACAGTCACCTTTTGATGCATTTGGACTTTTTAAAGTATCCAAATATCCTTGCTCTAATAATGTTTCTATTTGAATGGTTCCTATACATTTTCCCTGAATTTGACAGTTTTGTGCAGCCTGATAAATACTTTTAGACATCATATTAAATGATTTATTACGTGATTGAACTAGATAATTTGAAACAGCAACAATTCCAATTGTTGAAAGTATACCCATTATAGCAATAGCTGCCAACATTTCTATCAATGTAAACCCTTTATTATTTCTTTTCACTATATCACCTAACTTTATTATACTACATTTTCTTTAAATATGAAAATAAGTTTTTAGCAACATCTTTATTTAATACTTCTTCTAATTCTAAAATTGATGCTTCTTTCATTTGTTTTAAAGAACCAAATTTTTTAATTAATTCTTTTTTCTTAACATCACCAATTCCTGGGACTACATCCAAAAGACTACTTAAAGCTCCTTTACTTTTAATGTTTCGATGGTAAGTAATCGCATAACGGTGAACTTCATCTTGAATCTTAGTTAAAAATAAGAATAAATTACTATCTTTAGCAACAGGTAAAATTTCATAATTACTATTCATAATCTCACTAGTTTGATGTTTTTTATTTTTAACTAATCCAATAATAGGAATATTTAATCCTAAAGAAGTGATAATTTCTTTACAAACTTCTATTTGTAATTTACCTCCGTCCATGACAATAAGATCCGGTTTTTTTAAATTTTCCATTAATACTTTATAATATCTTCTATATAAAACTTCTTTCATTGCCCCTAAATCATCTTTAACATCTGCCGATATTTTATATTTACGATACTCTTTTTTTTGTGGAATAAAGTCTTCAAAGACGACCATACCACCTACATAAAAAGTACCAAATAAATGAGAGTTATCAAATGATTCAATTCTAGATACTGACTCTACATTCAAAAGTTGTTTTAATTCTTCCAAAGCTTTATATCTAGCATCGTCATTTCTTTTTCTAGTCTCTTCTTCAGCATTTAACTTTATTATGGCGTTTTCTCGTGCTAAATCAAGTAATTGATGAAGTTTACCTCGTTTTGGAACTATTACTTTAATTTGTAAATATTCTTCTAATAATGATTGGTCAATTGTATCAGGCACTAATAATTCTTTAGGTAATATGGGATTTTTTTCATAAAATTTAATAATATATTCAACAAGCTCATCTTCACTATTCATTACCGAAATAATTTCTTCATGACGCCCAATTAATAATCCATTTCTTACAAAAAAGAACTGAATTGATAAATAGTTATTATCTTGGTAATAATTAATTAAATCAAAATTATAGTTAGAATTTAAATCAATTTTTTGTTTATTTAAAGTTATATTAATATCCTCTAACATTTCCTTTAATTCTTGAGCTTTTTCAAAATTTAATTTATCACTAGCTTCTTGCATTTGTTGTTTTATCTTAGAAATAACAATAGAAGAATCACCTTTTAAAAAAGATACTATTTCTTGTTTCATCTGATTAATTTTATCTTCATCTATATTCTTTTGACAATACCCTAGACACTCATTAATATGATAATATAGGCAAAGTTCTTTTTTTAATTTATCGCATTTACGTAATGGATATAATCTATTTAGCATATCAACTGTTTTTCTAGCAGCCCCCACATTAGGGTAAGGTCCATATAAATAATTTAAATTTTTCTTTCGTTTTACATTTCTAACAACTTTTAATACAGGATATTTTTCTTTAGTTAATTCAATATAAGGATAACTTTTATCATCTTTTAATAAAATATTATATTTAGGATCATATTTTTTTATTAATGTTATCTCTAGTATTAATGATTCTAGTTCTGATGAAGTAACAATATATTCAAAATCATCAATATCTTCTACTAACATACGAGTTTTGCCTGTTTGAGTTTTAGTAAAGTATGAACGTAATCTTCTTTGAAGGTTTTTTGCTTTACCTACATAAATGATTATTCCTTCTTTATTTTTCATTTGATAACTACCTGGTTTAGTAGGAACTAAAGCTAGTTTTTCTTTAAAGTCTTTCATAGATATCACCACTCTTATTATACCTTATTTTATAGCAAAGAAAAAGAAGTCTTTAAAACTCTTTAATTTCTTCTTGCTTTCATTTTCATTTTAATTTTTTCTGATCCTTTAAGAGTTGTATCAAAATAACATGCACTTACCTCTTTTTCCCGTTCATTTTCATTTTGTTATATTATTAATTCATTTTCTTTTTCAGTTAATTTTAGCATATTTTGATAATATTTTTCTAAATTTTTAGACGATGTTAAACCATTATACTATCACCTCCTTATTACATATATTTTTGCATATTTTTCATCATTTGATTAATTTGCTTTTGATTAGGTTTTCTACCCATTTGCATCATTAATCCTTTAATCATTTCTTCATTAATTGGAGGATTTTTCTTCATATACTTTTTCATTAAAGTTCTTGCTACAAAAAAACCAATTACCAATCCAATAATTAAACCTAATAAAATCATTAATATATCATGTAACACATTATCATCTCCTTACATCCATTTTACTAAAATTTATGAACTTAGACAAGTATTTTTGCTTGATCTAACCAGAAAAACTCTGTTGTTTTAAAATCACATATAAACAAATTTTTATAATATTGACTAAGAACCTTAAAAAAGGTAGAAAAATTACTATCAGTTTCTACTTTAAGATAAGATTTTCTAACTATTAATCTACTAACTTCATCTTTATATAAATTATTAAAATAATGAACATCCCCTTTTTTACTATAGGGCATTTCTTGATGCATTTTTACAAATAGTTCATAATCTAAATTTTTTTTATCTATTTTGTTGATTAATTGATCGAATAAAGTTTTACCAAATATTAATTCTTCTTTATCTAAATAATAAATCTGTTTAAGTATTTTATATAATGTAGAAGCACTATCTTGATATAATGATTTAAATTCATCTTTTATATTAAAAACAAAAAATACTTTCATCACTATCACCAATATCAGTATAAGTAAGATAAAAGTATTTTTTTGTCGAATTATAGCTATTTTAATAAATTTTCAATTTTTTCTTCCAAGGTATCAATATCATATCCAAAATGTTCATAAACATCTTTTCTTTGTCCTGAAATGCCATAATTATCTAGAGTAATTAGGTATTTGTCATTAAAAACTATTTTATTCCATGACATTGAACTAGCTGCTTCAATGACAATTTTTTTGATTCCTACAGGTAAAATATTTTCTTTATATTCATCACTATTATTAATAAAACGATTAATTTCAGGCATACTGACTACACGAAGATGAATACCCTTAACATTTAATCTTTTAGCAACTTCAATAGCTAGATGAACTTCCTCCCCTGTTGCTATTAAGATGCCATCAGGTTTATTAATTGAATCCAAAACGACATAAGCTCCCTGTTCTACTTCAGCTGCTTTAGTAGTATCTAAAATAGCAAGATCTGTTTTAGATAGTGAGATAATAGACACTCCCCTACTTTTTTGTAAAATTGTTTTATAAGAGCCAATTACTTCATTAGCATCAGCTGGTCTAAAAACTTCAACATTAGGCATTACTCGAAGTTGAGATAGTTGTTCTACTGGTTGATGAGTAGTCCCATCTTCACCTATACTAATTGAGTCATGTGTAAAGATATAAATAATTGGTAAATTTAGAATAGCTGCCATCCTAATCGCAGGCAATAAATAAGTTGAAAATGCTAAAAAGGTTGAACCATATACTCGATAACCACATAAAGCTAATCCATTTAATATAGCAC
>CANQZM010000016.1 GCA_947628345.1 uncultured Bacilli bacterium | reverse complement strand
TTTCTAAGACCTTTTAATTTTTTATATTCAGAAGCAGTCATATTAGACCAACCCTTATATATTTCGTTAGTTAAAAGGACATATTCTAATGGTTTAGTAATTCCTCCTTCTTTCCATATATCAGTAAGCTTAAATCGATCTACAATTCCATTTAGCCTTGCCTTTATCCATTCATCATTATATCCCTTTTTGCGATAATATTCTACTGCTCTATTAACTGCAATTTCAGGATCAAACACCTCATCAATTCTTTCGCTTCCTAAATTTGCCAACCACATTTTAAAAGGCTCTGCTTTTGGACTATGAATTGATTCGATTAATCTGAATATATTTTTTGTTTCTAACATATCTGTATTTCGCATTTTACCATCTTTTGATTTTAACTTGAAACTGTCACAATTTGTGACGGTTTCATTTCCCTCTTGAATCATTCTAGATTTTAAAGTTCTCCAATAATGAGATGGATCTTTACTTTCGGTTAATACACTTATAACATCAACAACACTAAAGTAATATTCTTCTTTCTCACTATCCCAAATACTTCTTATTTCTTTACCATCAAAAAGATTTGAAATTGTTTCTAATTTATTATTCAAATTTAACACCTACTTTCTTATTTTTTATTAAGGGTTAAATAAATCGTAATCAACCAATTAATATTTGTTTTATTTTCATTTAATTATTGTAACTATTATTTTACTATTACTGATTATTTATCATCCAAAAATATTTTTAAAAAAATGAATACTTACTGGTAAAAAGATTGCCACTATTATTAAAAGTGAATAACTTTTGTTTACAAAAGCATAATAAGTAGTATATATTAGAAATCCAATAATATAGACAAAGAAACTAAGTCGAAAAATATACTGAAAAATAGTAGATATTTTTTTCTTATTAAAAAGTAAAAACAGATATTCAAAAAATATAGCAATAGAACATATTAAAAATGGACTAATAATTATTTTAATTAAAAATTTATTTTGCCAAAATGCCCATGATAATATTAAAATAGCCATCAAAGAAATAAATATTTGTTTAAAATAATATAAATTTTTCATTTTATATAACTTTATCCCCTCTCAGTTGAATTTTAAAGTTATAAGTTCTATTATTAAAACTTGTTCAATCATATTATACCATATTATTGCAATTTATAAGATACTTTAAAATATAGTTCAAAAAAAATTTACTCATCAGTAAATTTTTCTATAAATAATTATTTTCCAGAGACAACCATATTCATTAATATATTAAAACATTTTATATGCATCTTTTCATCTTCAATGATTCTATATAGTAAGGCTTTTATATATTTATCATTAATTATCTTAATATGATTACTATAATTTCTAATAGCTTCTTCTTCTATTGCAATATCACTTTTAAGCATATCAATTATATTAGTAGTATAATTAACAAAACTACTGTTCCAATATACTAAACAATTAGTATTTTTATTGATAAACCTAAATTCCGGATTAATCCCTAATAATTTTATTGTCTTTCCTAATAATTCTAAATGCCTCATTTCAACCATAGCAATCTGCGATAATGTATTAGCAAAAATTGGATTATTATTAAACTTAGTAAAACTTTGATAAATATATTGATGTATTGCCCTATCTTCGCCAACGGAAGAAGCATAATCATCCAATAATAATTTTGCATACTCAATATTCGGTTGTTCCACATTAACTTCTGGATATGGTTTATTAACTCTACATTCCAATATTATCACCTAATTAAATATATTACTTATATCTAATTATATTTACAATTCTCTATAGTAAGTTAATGGGGAGAATCCTTGTTAATATTTTTACAACTAGGTCCTTCAATTAAGTTACCATCCAAATCAAATCTGGAGCCATGACAAGGACAATCCCAAGTTAATTCTTTTTGATTAAATAATAAATTACATTTTAAATGAGGACACTTTCTTTTTACCTTATGTTTATTACCATCCTTATCAATATATACATTATATTTAACACCATTTTCTTCTTCAATATAAATATTTTCATTAATAAAAACAGTTTCTACATATGGCTTTACATAAGATATAGAATCTATAACACTATTAACAAATCCGGTAATACTCATACGATTTGGTTTTACTAAATCTTGATAGTTATTAGGCTGATTAGTTATTAAATCACTGATAATTTTAGCTCCTAAACAACTATTAGTCATTCCCCAAGCATTATAACCAGTTGCTATAAATAAATTATCTTTAATTTTACCAATAATAGGTAAATGATCATTAGTCATTATATCTTGATTAAGCCAAACATACTCTGCATCCAACTTAAAATACTTTGAAAAATCATTACTGGCTTTATCATAATTTTTAGAAATATCTAATTTATTTATTAAACGATGACTATTAGAAACATAAATTAAATAATCTTTATAAAATCTAATAGAATGCAAATCTTGATCAAGATTAATTGCATTAAAAGTTTCGTTTTTATTACATTTAGCAGCACATACATATTCTCTTTTCATATAGTTTTTAAACGGCATAAACACAGGCTTTAAAAAGAACGGATAATGGCAGGCAATTACTACTTGTCTAGCCCTAATACAATTATTTTTACTCTTTACTAAATAAAGGTCATTATCTAAAGTAATATTTTCTACTAAAAAATCGTTACAAAAATCAACTTTATTTTTAATAATATTTATTAATCCATTCAAATATTTCACCGGGTTAAAAGTATAATTACCCTCTACATAAAATCCCTTACTAACAGGAAAATCAATTGGTAATTTATTTACCTCATGGCATTCTTGTTGAAAAGAGTTTAACAACTTTTTTTCTTTATCCAACTTGTCAATATTTTCTTTTTCACTGACAAATAAATATGAATCAGATTCTACTAAATCACAATCTATTTTATTTTTAATAATAATTTCTTTTATTATTTTAATCGCATAAATTTGTGATTCATAATATTTTTTACTCGTTTCATAATCAAAGGTTTTTTCTAACTTTTGATAAATATCTTGTTGTAAAAAACTAATTTTAGCAGTACTTCTAGAACTAACATTATTAATAAATTTATCTTTATCAACGACAATTACTTTTTTTCCAATATCCTTTAAAAAATAGGCTAGTGTTAATCCAGTTAATCCTCCTCCTACTATCAAGATATCTACAATATCAGTTGGTAATTTTGTTACTTTTTGCTTATTTTTAGCATCTTTTTGCCAAATTGATTTATATTTCATATTATTTTAATAATTTACCTTTTCATTACTAGTAAAGAAAGCAAGATATGCTTCATAAGATGCATAAATATCAAATTTACTAGTGACTTCATATGGTGAATGCATAGAGATTACTGGAACTCCACAATCAATAACATCCATTCCTTTATTAGCTAAAATATAAGCAATAGTACCACCACCGCCAATGTCTACTTTCCCAAGTTCAGATACTTGATAAGTAATGTCATTTTTTTCAAATAACTCTCTAACGTAAAAAATATATTCACTATTAGCATCACTAGCTCCTGATTTTCCATGTGAACCAGTATATTTATTTAGTTCTACTCCATATCCTAAATATGAAGAATTAGTTTTTTCAGATACATCTTGATAGTTAGGATCAACTGCTGAACCTACATCAGCTGATAGCATTTTTGAATTACAATAAGTTTTTGTTAAGGCACCAGCATAATTATTATTTGTCTTAGTTAGCATTTCATTTACAAAATAATCAAACACGCTAGAATACATTCCTGTATTACCATAACTACCAATTTCTTCTTTATCAGCAAATATTGCAATTTGAGTTGTTTCGATATTATTAGAATCTATAAGCGCTTTTAATAAAGTATAAGCACAAACCCGATCATCTTGACCATAGCCAGCAACCATACTCCGATCTAGACCTAAATCACAAGCCTTAAAGGCAGGAACTATTTCAATTTCTGCAGAATAAAAATCACTTTCATTAATTTGATACTTTTCATTTAAAATAGCTAGGATATTATCTTTAATTGATTTAGTAGTAGCATCAGGTATACTACCGATTAAAATATTAAGACTCTCACCATCTACAGCTTCTCCGATTTTCTTTTCATATTGTTTTTGAGCCAGATGTGGTAAAATATCAGTTATAGTAAAAACAGGATCTCCACTATCCTCACCAATATTAAACTCCAATTTTTCATGATTTTTTCTTATAATTATTCCATGAATAGCTAAAGGAATTGTTGTCCATTGATATTTTTTTATTCCTCCATAATAGTGAGTCTCAAATAAAGCTAGCTTTACATCTTCATAAATAGCATTTGGTTTCAAATCAATTCTAGGTGAATCAATATGAGCACCAATAATATTAGCTCCTTCAGTTAAATTGCTACTTCCAATGATTGCAGCGAAAACACTTTTATTTCTATTATTATAATAAATTTTATCTCCAGATTTTAATTCTTTAAAATTAGTTATTTGAGAAAATCCATTTGCTTCTAATTGTTCAATAATTACTTTGTTGGCTTCTCTTTCTGTTTTAGCCAAATTTAAAAAATCAATATATTCTTGACTAAATTTAAAAATAAGCTCTTTTTTATTTTCATCTATCTTAGTCCAACCACTTTCTTTATCCATTATTTTTTTCATAATTCCTCCTTATTTTTAGATTGTCTAAATTTAGAAAAATTATAAAATAATATTAAAAAAAGTAGTATCAACTACTTACTTTTTATAACCAAACCTAGTAAAAGGGAAAATTGTTACTGTTGCTTTACCAATAATATCTTCTCTAGAAATAAATCCAATAATACGACTATCCATTGAATTAGCTCTATTATCACCCAAAACGATATAACAGTCACTACACACTTTAGTAGCATCTAAACTTTCTAAGTCAAAATCTTCTGTTTTTTCATGATAAAAATTTTCATTTACTTTTTTATTATTAATGTATAATTTATTATTCTTATATTCAACTTTTTCATTAGGAAGACCAATTACTCTTTTAATAAGATATTCATCATTATATTTAATTACTACAATATCAAATCTTTTAATATCATTAAATCTATAACTAATTTTATCTAAAATCATAATATCATTATTTAAAAGAGTTTCTTTCATAGAATTGCCATTAACCTTAATTAACGAAACTACATACATTCTAATAACTAGTACAATTATAATAACAATAACATAAAAGCTAATATCTTTTAAATGCTTTTTAAATTTATCCATAAATATCCCTTTCTAATACTTTTATTGTTTCATGAAAAAAGAAGATGTAATTAACTATTTTTCTTATCTTCTTCTTTTTTAGAAACTTTTTGTCCTCTTTCTTTAATTTTATATTGACCAACATAATTCTTTAAGAAAGTTAACTTAGCACGTCTTACTTTACCAGTACGAACAACTGTAAGTTTATCAATTTTTGGTGAATTAACTGGAAAAGTTCTTTCAACTCCAACTCCAGATGAAATCTTACGAACAGTAAAAGTTTCTGAAACTCCACCATTACGTTTTGCTACTACAACACCTTCAAAAGCTTGAATACGTTCTCTTTTTCCTTCAATAATCTTGTAGTCTACTCTTACAGTATCTCCTACACGAAATTCAGGAATATCGTTTCTTATTTGTTTTTCATTAATCTTGTCAATAATATTACTCATAGTCTATCTCCTCTCTTATTTTACCCAATGATCATAAAACTATTTTCAGCGGATCATTTTCCTGACGAGATAAATTATACCATAACTATTATGTATTTGCAAATATTTTCATCATAATTTTTTAAAGCTGTACTACTAATATATTCTTGTTCTATTAATTATATAAGATTTTATTTAAATAATAACAATTATTTATAAAATATAAGTGCCTATTATATTTTATAAAACCAAAAACAGTCAGTATGTCTATTTTTAGTTTTAATTTTTAGATTACTTTTATTATAAGTTTTACCTAATATTTCTTTTCAAGCATCATTATTATATTTTAAAAATTGCTTTTCAACAATAAGAAAATAAGAATTAATTAATAAGTATAGTTTAACAAAAAAAATAGCAATTAAATTTTGCTACTTTGTGATTTTTATAGTTTTTGAAGACATTAGCATTTTTTCTTTACATTTTTTCCGTTTGTTGCATGTTTTTCTTGCATAAAACCAAACTTTTCTGGACTTTCTGTAATTGAGATTAATAAATCACTTACATCTTTTGCTGTAAAAGATTCCTTTGTAAAAATGTCCATTCTCTTTGCAACAGCTAGTACTTGAGAAATCGGAATAATCTCTCTAAATTTCAAATTTGAAGACAAATTATATTGACAAGGTGATCCAGTAATTCTATAAATAAGTGGTCTAAATGGCGAATAATCCAATTCAGTACATTCATCCATATATTTACCATTACTTCCTAATAAACATTTTTCATTTTTATCAAAAATATTGGTAAAACAAGTTCCTAATGCTTCATCATATTCTGGAAAACAACATAAAGATGGACCATCATCTACATTCACATAAGTTGTATTTTCATTTACTTCATATTCATCAGCACTAAAAAATAATCCACCATGATAATCACCATTATAGCCTGTTACTCCTAAAAAACGACGATATCTAATTTTTTCAGCATTACATATTACATATCTAAATATATTCTCTCCATTGACAGTAAATTGTACCTGTCCTACGTAGCATTCTCCAACTCTAAATTTTTTTTCATTTTCCATAAAAATTCCCCTCTTTCATAAGAATGCCTTATATTATAACATATTACCTCCTTTTTGTCAATAAATTAGTCCCTTTGAACAGTTTAAAATTATTTAAAAAAAATAAAAAAAGACTTTGTTATATAACAAAATCTTCTACTAACTTATCCCACATATAATTATCTATATAGTTTTTACCATATAACCAATCTTTTTAATTTTTTATATTTTAGTATATTCTACTCTTATAGTTATAATATTTATTTTCCTTGCCAGTGCCAATTTTGAATATATGGCATATCTTCACCAAATTCTTTAATATAATTAGCATGCTTTTCTAACATAGCATAGCACCAATCAACTAAAACTTGTCCATTTTTACGATATTTAGCCATTAATTCTACTGCTGAAAT
This sequence comes from uncultured Bacilli bacterium, assembly GCA_947628345.1. Lineage (GTDB taxonomy): Bacteria > Bacillota_I > Bacilli_A > RF39 > UBA660 > UMGS995. Next base: position 14,343 of record CANQZM010000016.1, on the reverse strand, counting down.
AACTAAATGGAACCTATCTATTTCGTTTTGTACTCTAATATCAAATGAAGTTGTTATAGTTCCTTCTTCTTTATATCCATGTACATGAATATCTCTATTAAATCTTTTATAAGTAAGTTGATGAATTAGAGATGGATATCCATGAAAATTAAATAAAATTGGTTTATCTTTTGTAAATATTTCATCATATTCTTCATCTGTCATACCATGCGGATGAGCATGATTAGGTTCAAGTTTCATTAAATCAACTACATTAACTACTCTTATTTTAATGTCTTTAATTGAGGCTTTTAAGATATCTACGGCAGCTAAAGTTTCCAATGTTGGCGTTTCACCACAACAAGCCATTACAATATCTGGATTAGCTACATTATCACTGGCAAAATCAAAGATACCAATACCTTTGGTACAATGTTTCTTCGCCTCTTTTACACTTAACCACTGTGGTCTAGGGTGTTTTGAAGCAACAATAACATTGATATAATTTTTAGATTTTATACAATGATCAAAGCAAGAAAGTAAACAATTTGTATCTGGTGGTAAATACATTCTTACTACATCAGCTTTTTTGGTAACTAGGTGATTCAAAAATCCAGGATCTTGGTGAGTATAACCATTATGATCTTGTTGGAATACATGTGATACTAGTAAAAAATTTAAAGAAGCAATCTCTTCACGCCAAGGTATCTGTTTGCATACTTTTAACCATTTTGCATGTTGACTAGCCATAGAATCAATTATTCTAACAAAAGCTTCATAACTATGAATAAATCCATGTCTACCAGTCAAAATATAACCTTCTAACATTCCTTCGCAAACATGCTCTGATAAAAAAGAATCCATAATTCTACCCTTAGCTGATAAATATTCATCAGTTTTTAATATCTTACTATTCCAACTTCGAGATTCTGCTTCAAAAACATGATTAAATCGATTAGATAGAGCTTCATCAGGTCCAAAAATACGAAAATTCTTACTTTTAGCATTTAATTTGAATAAATCCCTAATATAATTTCCTAATTCTAATGTATCCTGAGCCATTACTTGACCTGGTATTTTTATATCTAATCCATACTCTTCCCAGTTTGGAGTAGTTAAATTTCTTAGTAATAATCCACCATTAGCATAAGCTGAAGCACCCATACATCTAGATGGTTTTGGAGCTAAAGCCTTTAATCTCTTAATTAGATGTCCTTCATCATCAAACAATTCTTCTGGCTTATAACTACGTAACCATTTTTCCAATAAAACTAAATTATCAAGATGTTCGTTGTCAATAACAAGTGGGACTTGATGAGATCTAAAACTATTTTCAATTGCCAAATTATTAACTTGTTTTGGTCCGGTCCATCCCTTTGGTGTTGATAAAACAATCATTGGATATTGATTAATAGTAGATTCTTTTTCTTTTATTATTTTAATATCTTGTACTATACTTTCTAAGGTTTTAGCCATTTCTTCATGCATCTTTAGAGGATCATCTCCAGCTACATGATAAACTTTATAGCCACATCCTTCAAAAAAACTATCTAATTGTTTCTTACTCATTCTCCCAAAAATAGTTGGTGATGCAATTTTATAACCATTACGATGTAATATTGGCAAAACAATTCCATCAGTTTTTGGATTTATAAATTTATTAATATGCCAACTAGTAGCTAAAGGTCCTGTTTCTGCTTCCCCATCACCAATTACACAAGCTGCGATCAAATCAGGATTATCTAAAACAGCCCCATAAGCATGTGCAAGACTATAACCTAACTCTCCACCTTCATGAATGGAACCAGGTGTTTCTGGTGCAGCATGTGAAGAAATACCTTTTGGAAAACTAAATTGACGATTTAATTTTTTTAGTCCTTCCTCGTTTTCTTCTATCTCAGGATAAAATTTAGAATAAGTCCCGTCTAAATAATTATTAGCAACAATAGCTTGACCACCATGACCAGGTCCAGATATATAAATCATTTTTAAATTATATTTTTTAATAATACGATTTAGATGAACATAAATAAAATTTTGCCCTGGTGCAGTACCCCAATGTCCGACTACTTTAGGTTTAATATCATTAATTGATAATTTCCTTTTTAACAATGGATTATCCAATAAATATAATTGAGTTACTGATAAATAATTTGCTGCCCTAAAATAACCATCTATATTTAATAATTCTTCTTTAGTTAATGTTTTCATATCATCCCTCTATTCTTATATGAATATTATAACATTAAAAAAATGAGAAATAAATATAATTTTTTACTTTCTCATTCATTATTTAGAACTACTTTTTCTATTAGTATTTTTAATTATATATCTGTTTAATTGAATTATATTTTTCTGAGCTTCAGTTCGTAATAAGGTTAACTGTTTACCCATTTCTTCTAACTCTTTTTTAGTTAAATAGTCTCTGTATTTATTTTTAATAATTTGTCGAAATTTTTCAATTTGATTCAAAACTTCCTGATTACAAGCCCCTTCATCACTATCACTAACTAGCAATTCTGTAATTAGGTTAATTAGTTTATGATACTTTAAATCAACTTGTTTTTTAGCAATAGGATGAGCTAATTTTTTACTATATATAGTCAAATCAATTATCTTTTCTCCTGCTATTTTATAGCTTTTATTTTTTGATCCAAATAAAAATCCCTTTATATCTATTAATACTTTTTTATCTTTCATTTTATATTTATTTTTCTTATTACTTATAACATACATACTATATACCTACTTTTCTAATAAATCTGGTCTTACTACAGTTGTTTTTTTTATACTTTCTTCTTGTCGATATTTTTGTATTTCGGCATGATTCCCTGATATCAAAACTTCAGGTACTTCCATGCCATTATATATTCGGGGTTTTGTATAAGTTGGATAATCTAATAAATTAGCATTAAATGATTCGTTTAAATGAGATTCTTCCTCAATTACTCCCGGTAATAATCTTGTAATGGTATCAACTAATACCATCGCAGGTATTTCTCCACCTGTTAACACATAATCTCCAATACTTAACTCCATATCAGCAATAGTTCTAATTCGTTCATCAAATCCTTCATAATGACCGCAAATTAAAATTAAATCTTTTTCTTTAGCTAAGCCATAGGCTAATTCCTGTTTATATGGTTTTCCTTGAGGAGTTAATAAGATAACCTTACTATCTTTAGTCCTAATTTTTTTAACGCAATCAAAGATTGGTTGACACATCAAAACCATTCCTTTGCCCCCACCATAAGGTGTATCATCAACTTTATGATGTAAATCTTTAGAATAGTCTCGGAAATTATGAATTTTAATATCAATTTTTTTTAAATCTTTTGCTCGTTTAATAATTGATTCTTCAAAAATATTATCAAACATATGTGGAAATAAAGTCAAAATATTAATTCTCATTTAAATCATCCCATCTATTAATTCTACTTCTATTTCCATTTTATCACTATCTATTTTCTTAATTAATGGTGAATATAATGGAATTAAAACTTCTTTATCAAATTGTACTCTCAATATTTTATTACTTTTGGATGCATAAAATATTTCCTTTATTATACCACTTCTACCTGTTTTATCAACAATTTTATATTTTATTAAATCCTCATCTAATATTTCATCTTCTGCTAGTCCTAATTCATCTTTATCTTTATAAACATTTTTTTTCATAAATTTTAGAACTTGATTAATATCAACAAATCCATCTAATGTAATCATTTCATAGTTTTTATGTCTTCGATATGAATTAATTAAATATTTATCATTATCTATATAAATATGTGTTCCTACTTTAAAAGCCTTGTCTAAATATAAGAAATCACTGATTATTCTAATTTCTCCTTTAATTCCATGAGTACTAACAATTTTTCCAATTAATATTTTTTCCATATTATCTCTCCAATTCATAAAGAATAATACTAGTAGCTACAGCTACATTTAAACTTTCTACTTCTTGATGCATTTTAATATATAAATTGCAATCAGCCAAGGATTTTATTTTATCACTAACGCCTCTCCCCTCATTTCCCATTATTAAAGCATAGCGTTGTTTTTTATCAATTGTTTTAATGTCAACTCCATCAATAACACTAGTAGCATAAATCAAATAATTATTGTTTTTTAATTTATCAATAGCGCTATCTAAATCCATTTTTATAATATTGGTATGAAATAAAACTCCTTGGGTTGCTCTAATGACTTTAGGGTTATATAAATCTACTGTATCATTAGATAATATAATTGTATCAACTCCAAAAGCTTTACTACTCCTAATAATAGTTCCTAAATTTCCTGGATCTTGAATATAATCTAATAATAATATTTTATCTCCCTTAATATCATTATTATTTAAACATTGACATACCCCTATCATTTTAGGAGGAGTTTTTAAAGAAGATAATTTTTTCATTACTTCTTTACTAACATAAATAGTATCAACTTCAAAATCCAGTTTAATATCATCAGCTAAAATAACTTTTGTTAAGAGTTTAGCTTTATATGCTTCTTCAATTAAATGGTATCCCTCAATTAAAAATAATGAAGTTGCTTCTCGGTACTTTTTTTGTTTTAATTTATAGTATTTTTTAATTTCTTTATTTTCTAAACTACTAATTACCATTTTACCACCTAAAATTCTTTCATTTCCTTTTTTATTTGTCTATAATTAGGACAATTTTCTTCTACCAAAGCCCAAAATTTAGAAGAATGATTAGCTTCAATTAAATGTGACAACTCATGAACAATAACATAATCTAAATATTTAATATCTCGTTTCATTAATTCTAAATTTAAAGTAATTACCTTAGTTTTAGTATTACAAACACCCCATCTACTAGTCATCTTTCTAATTCTTAACTTGGGATATGGAATATTTTTACTATAATTATTATATCCTAAATCTAAATGCCTTTGGAATAACTCTTTAGCTTCTTGTTTATACCATTTATCAATATCTAAATTTTTATTTAAAAAAACTTTATTATCACCAAAAGAAATATCGCAGTAATCAACATAAACAATATCATAACATTTTCCTAAATAATAAAATCCTTCATTGTTAGCTATTTTTTTCTGTTTAGCTTTTATCATTCTAATAATAGAATTATAATTATCATCAAGTAACTTTTTTATATTTCTATCAGATACTAAAATATTAGTAGTTACATAGATAATATTGTTATCTTTAACCCTAATATAAGTATTTTTAGTTGTACTTTTTTTATCAATTATTACTTGATATAATTCATCCTGATATGTAAATGTCACATTAATCACCACTTTTATTATACTAAATATTTGCTTTTATGAAAAGCACATTAGATTAAAACAAGCATAAATTACTGTAGGTGATTATATGTACTATAATAAAGATGATTTTTCTATTTATTATGAAAAATATGGAAAATCTTCTAAAACCATTTTAATTCTACCAGGCTGGGGTGATACTAGAAAAACATTTTCATTTTTAATAGATTATTTAAAGAATAAATATCAAATCTATATTTTTGATTATCCCGGATTTGGAAATAGTATTTTTCCTGAAAAAGATTTAACAATTTATGATTATACTAATCTAATACGAGATTTTATAACCGATGAACAAATTAATAATCCTATAATTATAGCCCATTCTTTTGGTGGAAGAATTGCTACTTTAATGTCAGCATATTATAAAGATGATATTGATAAACTAATATTAATTGATATTGCTGGAATTAAACCTAGAAAAAATATTTTCAAATTATTAAAACTTTATACCTATAAGTTATTAAAAAAATTAAAAATTTTACTACCTAGAAAAAAAAGAAGTTTATATTTAAAAAGATTATTAAATATTTTTGCATCATCTGATTATAAAGTATTAGATAAATCCATGCAAAATTCTTTTAAGAATATCATAAATGAAGACTTAAAATATTATTTTAAATATATTAATCAAGACTGTTTAATTATTTGGGGTAAAAAAGATAAAGAAACACCTTTAAAAGACGCTATTTATATAAATAAAAAAATAAAAAAATCAACTCTTATTATATATCCTAATGCTACCCATTATTCCTATTTAGAATGTCCAATTTTAACTAATGAACTTATTACCTATTTTCTAGAAGAAGAAAAAAAAGAAAATGAATAAATTTTCTTTTTTTTAATTAAAAATCAATTAACCATACAATATCAATCAATTATTCTAATATTGTAATAGTTACTATTATTTATTCATCAACTTTAATTGCTAATTCTTTTAGTTGTTTTTTATCAACACTAGTTGGACATTCTGACATTAAACATGAAGCTGATGCTGTTTTTGGAAAAGCAATAACATCTCTAATGTTATCAGTTTCGGTAAGTAACATAACTAAACGATCAAGTCCTAGAGCTAATCCACCATGAGGTGGTGTTCCATATTTTAAAGCATCTACAAAGAAACCAAATTTATTTTTAATATCCTCATCTGTCAAGCCTAAAGCTTCAAACATTTTAGCTTGAATATTTTGATCGTGAATACGAATAGATCCACCACCTGCTTCATATCCATTTATAACAATATCATAAGCCTTTGAATAACAGTTACCAGGATCAGTAAGTAGTTTATCTTGATCTTCATCACGAGGTGAAGTAAATGGATGATGACAAGATACATAACGTTTTTCTTCTTCGCTATATTCAAAAGACGGAAAGTCAGTAATCCAAACTAATTTATAATCTTTTTCATCAATTAAATTTAAATCTTTTCCTAATTTTAGACGTAAAGCACCAAGGGCAGTTTTAACTATTTTATAATTTTGATTAGCAATAATTAATACTAAATCATTATCTTCTAAATTTAAAGTATCTTTTAGATTAGCTAATTCAGTTTCAGTAACTACTTTAGCAATACTTCCAGTTACTTCCTCTCCCATTTTCAAAAAAGCTAATCCAGTTGCTTTATAAGTTTTAATAAATTCTGTTAATTGATCTAACATTTTTCTGGAATAATTACTAGCTTGATTTTTAACCACTAAACAATTAATAATACCAGATTTTTCAATTATATCTTTAAAAATTGTAAAATTAGTATCTTTAAAAATATCTGTAATATCATAAATAGGCATATCAAAACGTAGATCTGGTTTATCTGAACCGTATAACTTAATCGCATCATCATACTTCATTCTTGAAATAGGCAATTTTATATCAATATTTTTAATTTCTTTAAAAACATAAGCGATAAGTCTTTCCGTTAAATCAATAACATCTTCTTGGTCAACAAAACTCATTTCTAAATCAACTTGTGTAAACTCTGGTTGACGATCACTTCTTAAATCTTCGTCACGAAAACACTTAGCTATTTGAAAATATCTCTCTATTCCTCCAATCATTAATAATTGTTTAAATAATTGAGGAGATTGTGGTAAAGCAAAGAATTTACCTTTATTACAACGGCTAGGAACTAAGTAATCACGTGCCCCCTCAGGGGTTGATTTACAAAGAATAGGAGTTTCAATTTCTAAAAAATCCTCTTTGTCTAAAAATTTACGAATAGCCATAGTAATTTTATGTCTAATTATTAGTTTTTCTTGTAAAATAGGACGTCTTAAATCTAAATAACGATATTTTAAGCGAGTATCTTCTAAAGCTGTAGTATTATCTATAATTTCAAAAGGAAGATCGAAACTTGAATTTAAAAGTTCCAAAGTTTCCACTTCAATTTCAATTTCTCCTGTTGGTAAATTAGGATTTTTATTTTCACGCTCACAAACTAAACCTTTAATTTTTAAAACTGATTCATTTTTTAGAGTAGTTGCGATATCATAATAATTACTATTATCTTTTATAACTAATTGGCAAATACCACTTCTATCTCTTAAATCAATAAAAATAACTCCACCTAAATCACGTTTTTTTTGAACCCAACCATATAAAGTAATAGTTTTCCCAACATCTTTAATAGTCAAAGAACCATTTTTTATTTTTGTCATATTCTAACCTCTTTTCCGTACTCTTAATCATGATCATGATTACAACAATTATCATCACAATCTTCTTCAAGTGATAGTTGTTCATCTAAAAAATAAATTATAGCATTATAATCAATTACTACTTCTTCTTTTGTTTTATTATTTTTAATTTTAATTTCATTATTATCTAAATCATCTGTATTTAAAACTGCAATAAATTTTGAATTTAGACGATCAGCCTGTTTAAATTGAGATTTCAAACTACGTGAGGTATATTCTGTTTCAACTGTAAACCCAGCAAGACGTAATTCTTGGGCTAAATATACAGCATATTTTTTTTCATCATCATTAACATATAATAAAAATAAATCAATATCATCTTTAATAGGAATTTTAATATCAGCAAGTTCTAAAGCACTAACTAGTCGATCAATACCACAGGCAAAACCAATACTAGGAGTAGCTGGTCCATCTAACATTTCACATAAACCATTATATCTACCACCCCCACCTAAGACATTACTATTACCTAAAGCCTCAAGATCTGTCTCTACTTCAAAAACAGTATGATTATAATAATCTAATCCTCTAACAATAGTAGGATCTACAACATAATCAACTTGTAATATATCTAAATATTCTTTGACTAAATCAAAACGTTTTTTACTTTCTTCGTTTAAAAATTCAAGAGTAGTTGGGACTTGTTTAAAAATTTCTTTATCACCATCTACTTTACAATCTAAAATACGAAGAGGATTTTTAGCCAATCTATTTTTACAATCATCACACAACTCATCTATATGTGGCGTAAAATATTCAATCAAAGCATCACGATATTTATTTCTTGATTCTGTATCTCCCAGTGAATTTATTTTTACCTTAATACCTGTTAGGCCTAACATTTTGTAAATATTTGTAGCTAAAGAAATTATTTCAGCATCAGCAATAGGATCATCACTGCCTAATATTTCCATTCCAAATTGTGTAAATTCTCTATTTCTACCCAATTGAGGTCTCTCATAACGATACATTGTTCCATTATAATAAACTTTTACAGGGTTTTTATCACCATACATTTTATTTTCAATATAACTTCTAACTACCCCTGCCGTTCCTTCTGGGCGTAAGGTTAAATTTCTATTACCACGATCTAGAAAATCATATGTTTCTTTAGTAACAATATCAGTAGTATCTCCTACACCACGATGAAATAAATCAGTAGATTCAAAAATAGGTGTACGAATATATTCATAATTATATTTTTCCATCATAGAATCAACAACAGATTCAACATATTTCCAAATTTTAGCTTCTTTTCCATAAATATCTTTACAACCTTTTGGCTTAGTTATCATAAATATCCTCCTTATAAATAAAAAATGGCTACCAACTAAGGACGAAATTTTCTTCCGTGGTGCCACCTTATTTTTTTCTCATTATACTTATAACGTAGTTACCCGCTTCTTTTTATATAAGTGTCTTCGAATTTAAATTGTCAATGTTTTCACCAACCACATTGTCTCTATAATCAAACTTAAATTTTACTCTTCTTATCAAGAAGTCACTTGTATTATACAATAAAAATTAGAAATAAACAATAGCTTTTCTGTCTTCACTTATATTATTTTCTTATAGAATGTTATTGTTTTTTATTTTTTGTTTTAATTAACTGATAGTCTCTTGTTAATTCATTAACAGTAGCATCTATTAAATTATCTTTAGAACCAACAAATTTATTAAAAATATCAACATTAAATGGCTTATATCTATTATCTAGAAATTGTTTATAGATGTATTGAAATTTATTATAATCATCTCTTTCTAATTGTGTAAAATAAACAGCTAACAGACCACCATATCCATAATATAATTCTTTCGTTAAATCAATATCTTCAATATCTACAATATCTACAGTTAAATCTTTTTTTATAAAATTACCTGCAAATTCACCTGATAAAATCTTAGAATCTATTCTTTTATAATTTTCATCTTCTAAAAATTTATTATCTAAACTTGCTAAAAATTCAATTGTTACTAAGTAATCAGTAATATCATGATAAAAGTCATTCAGTAAAATAGATGTATCATTAACTAAAATATTATTCTCTATTAAATAATTTAAAAATTTTTTTTCAAATTGCTTAGAAATAACTTCGATATAAATAGAATCATAATGATAGTATTGTTGATATATTCCATTTCTTTTAGCTAATTCTAAACTATCCCAAGCATGACCTAATTCATGTATTATGGTATTCATTTTTTCTAAAACATTAACATCTTTATTAACAAAAATATATGATTTAGAATTAATAGTGTTAAATATTTGTCCCCCAATGAAATTATTTATATTTTTAATTTCAAATAAATTTCTATTATTAATAATATCAGTTAATAATTTTTTTTGATTTATGGATATTAAATAATTATTCATAATTTTTAGCATTTTACGATTTGATAATTTTGGCATTGTATATATATTTGTATCTTCTTGCAAAACATTTTGAAGCTTTTTTAAACTTGATAATGCTAAATCACCATGAAATTGTTTATTATCAATAAAATTTTTAATAAAGTTTTCATTATGTTTTTGTTCAAATTCTAAATACATTTTATTAATATGATTACTATGAATAAATTCAGTAATAGTTCTATTTTCTTTTTGATTCAATAAGTAATAAAAATCTTCTAAAGAATTAATTAACATAATTAAATCAATTATCTTATCACTATCATGTTCCCGCCTAGTTAAAGTAATTGCATCCATAGTTTCTTGAACTATTTTTTTAGCATTGCTTTCAAATAATTTCATATTAACCCCTTAATTGCATCTTTTCTTAGAATGTGTTTTTTGTTTTATCAGATAATTTTCAATTATGTCATAATCTCTATTTATTTCTAATAAATTAGCTTCAATTACCTTATCTTTACTCTCAATAAATTGCATCATCAAAGTAGGATCAAATGGTTTATGTCTATTTTTTAAAAATATATTATAATAATAGTTATACTTTTCTTTATCAACTCTAGATAAATGTGCATAATAATTAGCAAGTATTCCACCATAACCATATTTTAAATTCTCACATAAATCAAGTTTGTAATTACAATCATAAAAAGAGAAATCTTGTAATTGTGGATCTTGATCCAAATAATCTTGAATTTTTTTCCTACTAACTTTTTTATAACTTTCATCTATAATTTCATTATTATCAAAATTAGTTATCAATTTTAGTTTTAAAATATTTTCTATACTACTAAAATAATAATATTTTATTAATGAACAACTATCTTCTAGATTGCATTTAGTTAAAATATAATTTAAGAATTCCTTCTCAAACATTAAAGAATTAACTTCATTATATATAGATACATACATATAAGCATTAATATCTGCAAGTTTAATATTTTTACTTAAATCAGATGAATCATAAAGATGTCCTAACTCATGAATAATAGTAGCCATCTTTTCAGCATCATTTAAATCATTTTCAATAAAGACATAATAATCTGAAAAAGTCTTATTAAAAAAAGTAGCACCAGCTAAATCAACAGCTGAAAAATCACTGAAAATTTTTCTATTATTAATAGTATCTTCTAATAAATATTCCAATTTTTTATCTTTAAGAAAATTAAACATAATTTTATATTTAGTATGATCACTTATCTTTAAATTTTCTTCTTTAAAATCAGGTTGATCTAATATATCATATAATTCATCTAAAATATCACTAGTAAACTCTCTATGAAAGGTTTTATTTTTAATAAAATTATCCTTTAATAATTGTCTTTTCTCTTTTTGATAGTCAGAAAATAACTTGTTCTTAGATGAATCAACTTTAATTTGAACTCTGTTTAAACATACATATAAATTATTTAATTCTCCAATATCTATAAATAATCTTATTATCTTATCATAATCAGTTTCTGTTTTTAGTAATTTTAATAATTTTTTAAATTGTTGTCTAAGTATATCAGTATTGTTAGTATATAATTCCATAAAATCCCCCATTATTAATATAATATTTATTTAGAAGTCTTAGAGTAAATACATCCACAGTAATCTTGACGATATAGATTATACTCTTTAGATAATTCAATACTCCTTTTATAACCATTATTTTTCTTAAAATCAGAATATAAATATGTAGGAGTATACTTTTTATCCAAATTACCTCCTATTTCGTTAATCCAATTACTATTTTTATATGGACTTAATGATAAAGTAGTAGTAAAGTAATCAAAATTATATTGTTCTGCTACTTTAGCAGTTTCTTCTAATCTTAATTCATAACATAAATAGCAACGTTTTCCGCGTTCTTTTTCTTTTTCTAATCCTTTTGCTATATTAAAAAATTCATTTTTATCATACCTACCATCTATAATTTTTATTTTATATTTAGTCTTAAAGTGTTTAATAAATTTATGAATTTCATCTAATCTTTTATAATATTCATCTTCTTCTGTTATATTAGGATTGTAATAAAAAATAGTAATTTTAAAATAATTACCTAATCTCTCTAAAACGGCTGATGAACAGGGTGCACAACAAGCATGAAGCAATAATGTTGGAGTTTGATCTTTAAGTTTTTTTATTTCTTCTTCCATTAATAAATTATAATTCATGCTATTCACTTCCCAAACAATACGTATAAAATACCATAAAATATAAAATTTTTCAATACCAATTCTTTATTAAACAAATTTATAGTTTGTCATATTTATAAATTTAAAAACATATTTTTTAATATGAATAATGTTACTTTTTCTTTTATTGTTACTACTATAGCTGGATTATCAACATTACTAGGAATGATACCAGTATTTATAAAATTTAAAAATACAAATAATATTATTAATGCTTCATTATCATTTGCCAGTGGTGTGATGTTTTCAGTATCTATTTTTTCATTACTTCCCGAAAGTATTAAATTTTTATCGGATAAATTTAATCTATTAGGTACTACCTTATTGGTTATAATTTTTGCTTTAATTGGAATTTTTTTAGCCAGTTTTATTGATAAAGTATTTCAAAAAATTAACAACAAATTATATAAACTAGGAATAATTAATTGTATAGCCTTAATGATTCACAATATTCCTGAAGGAATTTTAACTTTTAGTACTACAACTGCTAATATTTCTCTAGGAATCACCTTGGCTTTATCGATAATGTTTCACAATATTCCTGAAGGAATTAGTATTAGTATTCCTGTTTATTATTCAACTAAAAGTAAATTGAAAGCATTTTTCTATACATTTGTATCAGGAATTTCTGAATTACTAGGTGCTGTTATTACATATTTATTTTTATATAAATATATTAATTTTACTTTTATTAGTATTACCCTTTCTTTAACTTTTGGAATTATGTCATATATCTCTTTATTTGAATTATTACCAAATGCCCTATCTTATAAAAATAAAAAGGTATCAACTATTTTCTTTATTTTAGGTTTTATTTTTATGATTTTCTTCAAATAAAATTAAACTATTTTATAAAAAAAGAGTTTTTAACTTTTTTATAATAACCTGTATAATCTCTATTTTTAATTGTAGTATCATAAACTAAACAATAAATTTTCCATTTTGATACATATATTATTATCGATATTTTTATATTAACTTTTGTCTATGTTCATAGTCTTTAAAAACGATATATTGAATAGTTCTATATTTTGAATCTGTAATAATTGCATAGTAATCAATTTAAACTATTATTTCTTTTTAAAAATCTTTCATCATTATGAATAATGCTATCTAAAATATTACTTTGCTCGGTCGTCAAATTTTCTTTAAATATTTGGATTGAATTATATTCATGATATTCAAAGAAACTATCAATAAAATTATTTACTATCACCATATTATCATCAGAAAAATTAATTTTTCTAATAGTTTTGATTGTTGGACAAGGATCAGTAATACACATTTCCTGTTCATCAGCATATACATCAATTTCTTTTCCTGTTTTATAAATGTTATATATACTTATTCCATTTTGATACATAATATTGTAATCAAATTTCCTTTTTGTAAAACTGTCATTATTTATATTTAGTAAATGCGTCATAATACTTGCTACTATAGTAACTAAAACTATTAAAAGGCCAATAAAAATTAAATTTTTATATTTTAAATTACCATTTTTAATTTGTTTACATAAAATTACTATTCCATATATTAACCACATAATAACAATTATTTCAATAGTTATTGATACAATTAATAGTTTTAATGCTATTGTTCCAAATAAACTAAATAAAAGCACTATATCATCTGTTTCATTTATTAACGAATTAGTTTCAAACCAACAAACTATTCCTATGCCCATTATAATGATAGATATTATTGTTAATATTTTAATTGTTTTGTTTTTCACTTTCATACCTCCAAGTTTATTAGTATTAATATAATT
>CANQZM010000015.1 GCA_947628345.1 uncultured Bacilli bacterium | reverse complement strand
TTCTCTACCTTAGGTTATTTTTTCCCTAAGCACGAACACTACAATCATTTCAGATTGTGTGAGCATGGACTTTCCTCTATATCCTAATTGATACAGCGTTTGTCAAAGTATTAATCATCTTTTCCATAAACCATCTTCTCTAATTTTGATAATCTACGTAACAAATCTACATTAGTAACTTCTGACACATTAGTAGTATTATTTTTAGCAATTTCTGCATTCATCTCTACATTTCGTAATTCTTGTTTTAAACGCATAATCTCACCCAATAAATCTGCTTTCTCTTTTTCTAAGTCATTAATAATAGAGTAAAAGTGTTCATAATCATTAATTATAACATCTAAGAATTGATCAACTTCCTTCAAACGATATCCTCTTGTATCTATTTTAAACTCTTTTTCTAAAATATCTTGTGGAGAAAGTTCAATCTTATTTTGATACATATTGATCACCAATCCCTTTATATTTATATTATGGCATTAATGATTATTTTTGTCAATTGAATCTATCCTGCGTTTTTGTAATAATTTCAGTTGTTCTTTTAATATACTTAGTACTATCAATCATTTTATTAATAATTTTTATAATTTCTAATGAATTCATAATATATAACTCCCTTCTACTATTTAATTTAGATTTTACTAAATTAACTTATAAGTGTCTTCCTTTTCGACAAAATTAGTTATATTTTTTATAATTATTTTTTGCAATTAAGTAAAAGCTATGGTAAATTTAAATAAACTATGATAGAATAAAGAATAGGTGATAATATGAATTACCCAAATGGAATTGCCAAAAATATTGTCAAACATAACATTTCTTATAAAAATAGAGGCATGAAATTAGAGAGTGATTTAAATGTTACTAATGAGTTTTATCAAAGCATAGATAAAGCTTATATATATAAAAAGCCAACCCCTATTAAAATAGTTCATGTTGACTATGTTTCTAGGAGTTTAGCTACTATTACAGAAGCTTATTTTAAAGAGCCCTCAACAACTGACTATAATGGTATATATAAAGGAAAGTATATAGATTTTGAAGCTAAAGAAACTAAAAGTAATACATCTTTCCAGTTAGATAACATTCATAAACACCAAATAAAACATCTAAAAAATGTATTAAATCATGGAGGTATTGCTTTTTTAATTATTAGATTTGTTCATTTAGATAAAACTTTTTTATTAACAGCTAACGATTTAATGGACTTTATGAATAGTCATAGTAGAAAATCTATACCATTATCTTATTTTGAAGAAAAAGGCTATATTATTAGGAATAAAATCAATCCAAGAGTTGATTACTTAGAAGTGATAGATAAAATATATGGAGGTATCTTATGAAAAAGAATGAAAAGAATACAAAAAAGAAAAGTACAACAAGTGCTCAACCAAAAAGAAAAAATATAAAGAAAAGAATATCAACAAATCCTGCTAAACTACCAACCAAAGCTAAAATTATTTTATTGATTATTTTAATAATTCTTTTAGTTTTGTGTTTTATCAATTTAGGATTAATATTTACAATTATTACGGCAGTAGCTATTTTAATCATCATGGGTATTGCTAAACTACTAGATAAAGTTAGTCATGATAAACGGAAAAGAAGAATTTTAAATGCACTTTTAATTATCATTCTAGCTTGTGGAATTCTATTATTAGTTTTATTTGGAGCCTTTTTAATATATGTAACTGTTAATGCTCCTAAATTTAATAAGGCTTTGCTTAATACTAAGGAATCAACGATTATTTATGACGGTGATGGTAACGAAATCATCAAGTTAGGTTCTGAAATGAGAGATAAAGTTAAATATGAGGAATTACCTCAAGTATTAGTTGATGCTATTGTAGCTACCGAAGATTCTAGATTTTATCAACATAATGGCTTTGATGCCGCTAGATTCTTAAAGGCTTCTTTTGGACAGCTAATTGGACATTCTGATGCTGGTGGTGCTTCCACTTTATCGATGCAAGTTATCAAAAACACCTTTACCTCAACCGATGCTACAGGTATTAGTGGTATTATTCGTAAATTTACTGATATTTATTTAGCCGTATTTAAGCTTGAGAAGAATTATTCCAAAGAACAAATTATTGAATTTTATGTT
Source organism: uncultured Bacilli bacterium (assembly GCA_947628345.1). Taxonomy (GTDB): domain Bacteria; phylum Bacillota_I; class Bacilli_A; order RF39; family UBA660; genus UMGS995. The sequence goes on along the minus strand of CANQZM010000015.1, from coordinate 19,890 downwards.
AATAATCATTTCTTAGGTGGAAATATTTATGGAGTTCAAGAAGCTAGTCAAGAGTACTTCGGAAAAGATGTTGGCGATTTGAATTTAAGTGAAGCTTCAATTCTAGCTGGAATGTTTAAATCACCAAATTTATATCGTCCTAATGTTAACCCTCAAAATGCTGCTTCTCGTCGTAAAACTGTTTTATATTTAATGAAAAAACATGGTTATATTAAAAAAAGCGAAGAGGATATGGCAAACAGTATTCCTGTTGAATCTTTAACTTCTGATGTATCTGTTGTTGAAACATCTCCATATCAAGGTTATATTGATACAGTGGTTGAAGAAATCAAACAAAGATACGGAGTTAACGCTTATACTACACCTTTACTAATTTATACCAATATGGATCGTTCTAAACAAAATGCTGTTAACGACGTTCTAGATGGAAAAACATATCAATGGATTAATGATAAAGTTCAGTCAGCAGCTTCAGTATTAGATACTCAAACAGGTAAAATTTTAGCTATTGGAAACGGACGTAATCGTGGTAATACTGGTGTTAATAGTTATAATTATGCCACTCAAATGAAAAGACAACCAGGATCTACTGCAAAACCTTTATTTGATTATGGACCTGGTATCGAATATAACAACTGGTCAACTTATACTTTATTTGATGATGCACCATATCAATACAGTGATGGCAAAACAATCAACAACTGGGATAGAGGTTATTTTGGAACCATTACTTTACGTAGAGCTTTATCAGCATCCCGTAATATTCCTGCTTTAAAAGCTTTTCAACAAGTAGATAATTCTAAAATTTATGATTTTGTTACTTCATTAGGAATTGAGCCTGAAGTATCTGATGATTGTAAGAAAAATAATACTAATTGTACTATTCACGAGGCTCATTCAATTGGTGCTTTTACAGGTGTATCTCCTCTACAAATGAGTGCCGCCTATGCTGCCTTTTCTAACGGAGGTTATTATAATGAACCTTATTCTGTCAGTAAAATAGTTTATCGTGATAGTGGAAAAACTGAAGAATTTAAACAAAAACCTAAACAAGTAATGAGTGAAGCAACAGCTTATATGATCTCTAGTGTTCTTCAAGATGTTTCTATTACTGGTGGAAAACCAGCTAATGTAGCTGCAAAAACTGGAACTACCAACTATGATCAACAGACCATGAAAAACAATCACATGCCTTCTGATGCAATCAGAGATTCATGGGTAATTGGTTATACTACTAAGACAGTTATAGCAATGTGGTATGGTTATGACTATATTGATAAAAATGGAGTTTACGTTTTAAGAAATATACCTGCAACCGTTCAAAAAGATAAATTATTCTTAGCTTATGCTAATGGAGTGTTTGAAAAGAATAAAGCTGAATTTAAAATGCCAGACAGTGTCGTAAAACTAGGCATTATAGCTGGTTCTAACCCACCTGCTATAGCTGGAGAAGGTTACAGTGGTTCTGTTGTCTATGAATACTTTAAAAAGGGACACGAACCAAAGGCTAGTGAAACTTCTAATGCTAAGTTAGCTACTCCTGAAGGCTTAAAAGTTGCTGTTAGTGGTAATAAGGTTACTATTAGCTGGAATAAAGTTAATCGTTTAGATAATGATGACAATTATGGTGTATTTGGTTATAATGTTTACTTTGGTAATACTTTACTAACATTCACAGAAGGTACATCATATTCATTTAATACCGCTAATCCATACGGTACATATAAAGTAATAGCAACCTATAAAAGTTATAGTGGTGCACAAAGCAGTGCTGCAAGTTATATCTTAAAAGAAGAAGAAATTAAGGATAGCATTACAGGAAGTTGTTCTGACACGTCGGTCTTTGCTGGAGATACTCTACCAACAGGAGATAAATGTACTATTAAAAACAATGGAGCTGATTTAAATAAATCATCCTATCAAATAAGTGTTAAAGATTATGGTAGTTGTAAAGATCCTGGTGGATTAACATTCACTTCAACAGTTGGCACTTGTACTATTACTTATCTAATAAACTATAATAATAAGCAATATACATTACCAATTAATTATACAATTTCCCAAACTTCTTAATATAAAAGCGATTACAAACTAAATTGTAATCGCTTTTTAATTTAAATTTTTCTTCTGTTCACCACATATTTCTTTTAATTTACAATTTATACACTTTGGTTTAACTGCTTTACAATAGTATCTTCCAAACAAGACCAGTTGTAAATGTCTCCTGGCCCATTCTTCTTTTCGAAATTTTTTCATTAACTTCTCTTCAACTATTCTAACATTATCTTTCTTACTAGCTAATCCTAATCTTTTACTAATTCTTTCAACATGTGTGTCTACAGCAATTGCTGGTATTTGATAATACTCACTTAAAAAAACATTTACTGTTTTTCTACCCACTCCAGGCATTGCTTCTAGAGCTTCTCTATCAGTCGGTACTATCCCATTATATTTTTCAACAAGAATTTGTGCAATACTTGTTATATATTCACTTTTTTTGTGGAAAGAACCTATTGGTCTAATAATTGCTTGTATGTCTTCTATTGGTGCTTTTATTATTTTTTCTAATGTATTATATTTTGTGAACAATATATCAGTACACATATTAACTCTTTTATCCGTTGATTGAGCACTAAGTACTATAGCCATTAATAACTCATAATCCTTATTATAATTTAATTCACAATGAGGGTTTTCAAACAATTCATCTAAATAATCACTAATTAACTTACTCTTCATCATCAAACCAATCCCAATCCATGATTTCTAAATCAATTTTTTTATGATCATCACTATTACTTCGATGCTTTTTATTTTTTAAAACATCCTCTTTATTCTTAATTCCTTTCTTTCCCCATTCATATAAAATTTTATCAATATATCTTAAATTAGATACGCCATTAAAAGTAGCTTCTTTTAAAGCTTCTTTAATTAGCTCCTCACTTATATTATTATCTAACCAAGCTTTTATAATTTCATATTCTATTGGACTAAGAGTTCGTCCAAATTCTTTTTCAATTACTTCAAATATAGTTGAAGTGGTTGTATCATGATTATTGGCATCATCTAATATAAGCATTGAAATTCTACTATAAAAGTCATCTAATTTAATTATTTCTTCCATCAATCCTGTTTCATTTTTTTCTACTTCTACTTTAATATAATTTTTACCTCCTAAAGTAGAAATAAAATTCATAACTTCTTCTAAACTAATATTAATTTCTTTAGCAAATAAACTAGGATCAAATATAATATTATTTCCTTTATTATATAAATACATTAAAAATATAAATTCTGGCAATTCCAATTTTAAATTTTTATAATGTTTAAGCAAATAAATAGGTACCACTATATTACCATCTTTTATAATATTCATTATATTAGTATTATTCATGATACCATCTCCTTTAATTTGTATCTTAGCACAAATACTTAAAAATTAAAAGTATTAGCATTCTAATACTTTTCTAAGATATATTCTTCTATTTTATTTTTTTTATTTTCTAGTTCTTGATATAAGACTTTATTTTCAATATCACTATAAATATCACTTAAATACTTACCAGGTGGTTTTTTTAAAAGATTCATTATATCTTGGCTAGTAATATCTAAATCCGTTCTTGACTGAATTATAAGATTATTGTAAGCTTGAGTAATCGTTTTTTTATCAATACCCTTAATTGCCGCAGCAACAGAGTTTATATACAGCCCATATTCATATAAAACTTTTGGATCTAAATTATTAAGTGGTAATACTTTATTTATCTTTTTTATTAATTCTTTTTCTCCATTATTAAAAGGATATTTATCTAAAACATCTAAGATACTCCACACACTAATTAATGAATCAGTATTGTTAATTTCTCTTAATTTAGGCAATTCTAAATCATCATCTAAATTAAACTCTAATAATAATTCAATACCTCTTTTAACATTACTATGAGCAAAAATTTTATCTAATTCTTCTTTTTTTCGTTGGTATGAAAGATTCTTTAATAAATGTTTAGTTTGAAAAATCGCATGTTGAACATCTTCGCTAAGATTAAATCCTAAACTAGTTGCAAATCTAATTGCCCTAAGTATCCTTAAACTGTCTTCTTCAAATCTAGTTTTTGCATTGCCAACAGTTCTTATTATTTTTGCTTCTAAATCTTCTCTACCATTCAACAAATCGATAATTTCTTGTTTTTGATTCATACAAATTGTATTAATAGTAAAATCACGTCGTTGTAAATCATCATATAGATTATCAACATATTCTATTTTTATTGGCCTACGGTTATTAATAGATCCTATTTCTTTTCTAAAAGTGGTAATCTCAAACCGAATTGTATTAGATGTTAACACTACGGTTCCATAATCTTCTGAGGTTAAATCTATTTCTTTAAATATTTTTTGTAATTCCTGTGGAGTTGCATCCGTGTTCATATCAATATCATTTGTATCAATCCCTAATAAATAATCTCTAACAAATCCACCAACAATATAAGCCTGGTAGCCATGGGAGGTAATTGTATCTAATACTTTCATAGCTGTTTTTAACATTCACATCACCCTATTCATTATACTCTAAATATTCTAATTTTCGCAATAATAAAAACGCCAAATGGCGTTTTCTTGACTAGTTTACAGCGTCTTTTAATGCTGAACCTGCTTTAAATGTAACTGCATTTCTAGCAGCAATTTTAACAGTTTCACCAGTTCTTGGATTACGTCCTTCACGAGCAGCTCTTTTTGAAACAGCGAAAGTTCCAAAACCAACTAGAGGTACTTTATCTCCTTTTGATAGAGCATCAGTAATTGCTGCGATAGTAGCGTCAATTGCTCTTGTAGCATCTGCTTTAGTTAATCCAGCTTCTTCTGCTACTTTTTCTACTAATTCTACTTTTTTCATTTTTTTACCTCCCAAATTTTTAAGCATCATATGCTTACATATTGAATTTATCATGATTTAGTTTAAAATGCAATAAAAAACCAAAAAAATTAAGAAAAAGTTATAATAATCATAAATTAATGACTAATTATAAAAATACTATTTAGTTTTTTTATGTAAATTTTTATTTATTTCTGTCAATAAAGAAATAATTGTTCCCATTCCATATAGAAATACACAAATTAAGAATGTAGCCATCCAAATAGCTATAGTTAAAGAAAAATTAAATTCCGTAGTAAGACAAGTATTTGAATATAAACCAGAAGTACTACCACATGCAGGAAAAACATTACCAAAAATAACTCCAACACAAATACCTATTGTCATTATCACTAAAGCAATTATTTGATAACTATTATATTCATGTTTCACAAATTCATCAGTAATACTTTTTAATTTAGGTAAATCTGTTCTTAAAGTATCAATTTCATCAAACATATTCATACTACTTATCATCCTTTCCTTCTTCTTTACTATTTAATGATTTCTTATTTTCAACATGATCTCTATATAAATAAATATATCGTGCTAAAGAAATAGTATATAACGTTACTATTACAGAAAGAATAGCTCCTTCAATTGTTGAAGTTTGGATTAAATTAATCGCAAGTAATATTATAACTAAAATTACTAATGTATAAAAAATATTAATATTACTAGCATCTTTTAAAAGTGCATTACCTAATTTAAAATCTTGCCAAATTCTCGTACCATATAGTAATGAATGAATCATATAAATTAAAAATATTACATTAATAGCTAATGTTACTAAAGATATTAACTCAAAAGATTGAATAATTGTAAGTACAGAAGTAATAGTAAATATAGCATAAATTACTATCAAGAATAAATTAAGAAAATCAAAATATTTTTTACCTGTTTTGAACTTCAATGGGATAAAATATAAAAGTCCAACTATATATATACTATTATGATTAAATAAATTTCTTAAAATAGCTGCAGCCCCAATATCATTTTTAACTGCAAAAGATTGAGACAAAATAATTATTAAAGCTAAAAATACAATAGCTAGTGTAGTTATAAAATTAGGATTATCATACCATTCTACAGTTTCTATTTTTTTTGGTTCTTTCTTTTCTTTAATTTTAGTTACTTTTTCCAATATTATCACCTTCCTATTATTTTTATTATATCACTACTTTTAATAAAATAGTGAGATTTGCAAATAATTTTTACAGAAATTTACAAAATCAAAATTAGTCTTGTTTACAAAAAAAATATTTTATTATATGATACTTATAGGATAATACTAAAATAAGGAGAACTATTTTATGAACGATAAAACAATAGAACATGTAGTTTCCTCTATAAATTATATTAAAGCTGTACTTCAAAATGTCCAAAAAGAACATGAAAATTCATTGGAAAATTTAAAAAAAGGGACTAACAATTCCGATTACATCAAAAAATTAGAGAATTTAATAGATGATGAAAAAGATGCGATTAACAATATCAATGTTTTACTGACTATGAGTAATTTTTAATAGAATTAATATTAGAGGAGGAACATCAATATGAGTAATAATGATTCAATATATTTAGATACTACATACATAAATTCAGCCTTGATTTCTGCCAAAACAGCCTACTCTAAACTAATTAATAGTAAAATAAATGATACTATCGATCGTATTATAAAATCTAATGAGGCTAAACAATTTAAAAATTACAGTATCTTAGTTAATATTAAACAAAAAATTAATGACATTTATATAGATGCTAATTCGATAGTTTCATTATTAAATAATTTAGATAAAACCAGTTCAGACATTACTAAAAATATTAATTTTAATTTTCAATTTCGTCATAATAATATTAGTCAACAAGCAGTAAAAACAAATATTGTGGATAATCCTAATAATAATTTAGCTCTACCTACTGATTTTGAATACAATGAAATTAAAAGTGAAGGATTTACTCCACAGGGATATACAATAATAGACGATATGGCAGTAATATCAGCTTATCAAAAAGGAAACAAATCTAGACTTTATTTATATGACATAAATTCTAAACAATTTGAAGGATATATTGAATTATTAAATGATGCTCATGTTGGAGGCTGTACATTTGATGAAGATGATAATTTTCTGTTTGTCACAGACTATAATGGTAGTATATGTGTTTATGATTGGCAAGAGATAAAAAAAGGAATCGATATTCTAAAAACAGATCCTCAACCTTTCCATATTTCTATGGATTCTAATTTTTTCAAAGCCCCAATTATTAATACTAAAATAGACATTAGCGAATATGTTAATAGTTACGATGCTTCTTCTTGTTATTATTATAATGGTAGTTTATATGTTACTACATATAGTCAATCAGGTTATTTAGTAAAATATGATTTATCTAATTTAAAAGAATATAATATACGTAAAAATAATAATTCTTTAAAAGATATGGCTGCATTAGTACCATATAAGATTAAAGGTACAGTAATTTCTGACAACTTACCTGGTGCTGTCCAAGGTATAGCTTGTTATTCACAAAATAGGCATGAATATATTGTCTTTGCTCAATCTGCTATTGGTATGAAATCCAATTTAATTAAATATGAAGTAGTAAATGGTAAACTAATTAAAATTGGCTCTCACAATATTGATCAACCTGGTCTTGAAGGAATTAAAATTGATAAAACTGGAAACTTATCAGGTATTTTTGAGTACGAAGAACAAAAAACTTTAAATATTAATGTCAATGATATTAATAAAAATTATATTGATTCACTCAATCAAAATCATTATGAACCCAATTATTCTTCTTCATTAAACACATCATTAAAGGGAGCAGGTACCATATGGAATTTTGTAAACAATCATAAAAAGAAAGAAGATGAATAAAATGAAGATAAAAAATATTAATAAAGATCTTATAAAAAGAAGCACTTTTAAAGTATGTTTTGGCATTTCTATGATTGGTGTTTTAGCTACTGGATATTCAACTTCAAAAGACTATCTAAGACGTACTATTAAACCACCTGAGCGCAGTGAAAGTACTGTTAATGAAGATGAGTATTCTACAGTAACTTGTAATTACGTGGGCGATTACGATTATATAAACAATGCCGATATAGTTGTTATTACTTCCAAACAAGATAGTGATGACAAATATACAACAGTAAGTGCTATGTTAGATGCTGGTGCTCCTTCAGTTGACTTAAAACCAGGAGAATATAGTGTACTTTGTGATTTAGGAAAAATAGATATGACAATAGATGATGTTAATGAAGAATATAGTGTAACTATTGATTATGGTAACAATATTTTTGAATGTAATAAAATAGAAAAGCAAGAACAACACACAAAGTAATTTAATTTTTTTATTTTACAATTATAATCTAATATGTTATAATACACAAAAGTTTGGAGGGAATAATATGTCTTTACCTGTTGTTGCTATTGTTGGTAGACCCAATGTTGGCAAAAGTACTTTATTTAATAAAATAGTAGGAAAAAAAATTGCCATTATTGAAGATATTCCTGGTGTTACTCGTGATCGTATTTATCAAGAAACATCCTATAACAACAAAAAATTCTACTTAATAGATACAGGTGGTATTGATTTAGAAAAAGCAACATTTAATACCGAAATAAAAATGCAAGCAGAAATTGCAATTAACGAAGCTGATGTTATCGTATTTATGGTTGATGGTAAAGAAGGTTTAACTGCAAATGATTTTGTAATTAGAGACCTACTTAGAAAAACCAATAAAAAAATTATTGTAGCTATAAATAAAATGGATTTCAAAAATGCTCAAAATAATATATATGATTTTTATGAATTAGGATTTGATACCTATATTCCAATTAGTAGTATTCATAACATTGGATTTGTAGAATTAATGGATACTATTACAATGGATTTCCAACATACAGATGAGACCGATGATGATCCTAGAGTTAAATTATCAATAATTGGCAGACCTAATGTTGGTAAAAGTTCCTTAATGAATGCTTTACTAAATGAAGAACGAGTTGTTGTATCCGATATAGCTGGTACCACCAGAGATTCAATTGACTCTGTTTTAAAGTATCACGGTAAAGAATATATTTTGATTGATACAGCTGGAATGCGTAAAAAAGGTAAAATATTTGAATCAGTAGAAAAATATAGTCTTCTTAGATCCTTAAAAGCTATTGATAGAAGTGATATCTGCCTAGTTGTAATTAATGCTGAAGAAGGTATAACTGAACATGATAAACATATCGCTGGATATGCCATTGAAAAAGGAAAAGGTCTTGTTTTTGTTGTTAACAAATGGGATACTGTTAAAGATACCACTATTAATGATTATACGAAATTAATCCGAGCTGAATTTCAATTTGCCACGTATGCACCTATAGTCTTTTTATCAGCCTTAACTAAAAAACGTATTCATACTTTAATGCCAGAAATTTTAAAAGTATCAGAAAATATAAAAAAAGAAATTAAAACAAGCCTATTGAATGATGTTATTTTAGATGCATATCAATTAAATATTCCACCTTCTTATAAAGGTAAACGTTTGAAAATTTATTTTTGTAGTCAAACTGGTATTAAGCCACCTAAATTTACTTTAAGAGTAAACAATAAGGGTTTAGTTCATTTTTCTTATGAAAGATATTTAGAAAATAGGCTACGTGAAAATTTTGATTTACAAGGAACTCCGATTATGATATTATTTAAGAATAAGAGTGGTGATGAATAATGTTTTTTCAAAATAAGGATTCAAAAACAGAATTAGATAGTCTAGATAGAGCCTTAGAAATTTTACAAGATAGATATAACAAAAAGGCTATAACTATTGAAGTGTTTTCCAAACAATGTCAAGAAATAGCCAAAAAACGGGCTAAATATAAGAAAAAATTAGAAAAGTTAGAAAGAAAGTCATATTAAAAGACTTTTTTTTATGTAATAACATTATTTTTATTTTTTCATATAATTTAATAGGAGGAAATTATGTTTGGTGATAATTTTTTTAAAAAAGTAGAAAATAAAACTAATGTTGATAAAAATACAATTTTATCATTAGCTAAAAAATTACAAAATTCTAATATGAAAGATGAAAAAGTTTTAAGGGATATGGTGCACGAAATATCCGCTTTAACAGGAAAAACAGTTGAAAAAGAAAAAGAGGATAAAATTGTCAACGCTATTATCCAAGACAATGTCCCTAAAAATATTGATAAAATGTTTTAACTATTAAAACATTTTTTTATGAAAGATTCTTCCTTTTGTGCATACATGTTAAATATTTCACATAAATTTAAATGAAAAAGGAGAATGTAGAATGGAAAAACAAGAAATTATTAAAAACATTGCTGCTCGCAGTGGTGGTGATATCTACCTAGGTGTAGTTGGTGCAGTTAGAACAGGTAAAAGTACTTTTATAAAAAAAATGGTTGAGACACTAATAGTTCCTAATATAGAAGATGAATATGAACGTAAAAGAGCTTTAGATGAAATTCCTCAAAGTGCTGCAGGAAAAACTATTATGACAACAGAACCAAAATTTGTTCCTAATAATGCAGCTAAAATTCAAATAGATGATTTTAGTTGCAATATTAGATTAATAGATTGTGTAGGCTACGTAATTGATAAAGCAGTGGGAGCTGAAGATGAAAATGGTCCAAGAATGGTCAAAACACCTTGGTATAATGAGGAAATTCCGTTCATTGAAGCAGCTGAAATTGGAACTGAAAAAGTCATTAAAGATCACTCAACAATTGGAATTGTAGTTACCAGTGATGGTTCAATCGGAGAATTTAATCGTAATGATTATTTAGAAGCTGAAAAACGTGTCATAAGTGAATTAAAAAGTATTGGTAAACCATTTATAGTAATTTTAAATTCTGTTCACCCTACTCTTCCTGAAACTACCCGTTTAGCTGATTCCTTAAAAGAAGAGTATGAAGTACCAGTTCTACCAATCAGCATTGAGGCCATGAATGAAAAAGATATGTATAATATCTTGAAAGAAGCTTTATATGAATTCCCAATTTTAGAAGTTAAAGTCAATATGCCAGAGTGGATAGCCATTTTAAATCATGATCATCCAGTAAAAAAAGAGTATATAAAATGTATTAAAGAAAGTGTTGTAGAAGTAGATAAACTAAAAGATATTGATAACATTACGAGTCACTTTTTAGATAGTGAAATGATTGAAAAAAGCTATTTATCTGAAGTAGATCCAGCAACTGGTATTGTAACAGTTAATTTAACCGCTCCAGCTTCACTATATAATAAAACTTTAACCGAAATTATTAATGTTGATGTTAAAAATAAAGCTGATTTACTATCACTCTTTCAAGACTTCAATATTGCTAAACGTGAATATGATCAAATTAAATATGCCTTAAAAATGGTAAAACAAACTGGCTATGGAGTTGCTACTCCATCAATAAATGATATGAAACTAGATAAACCAGAAATTATTAAACAAGGACCAAGGTATGGCGTTAAACTAAAAGCTGTGGCACCATCTATACACATAATAAATATAAAAATGATGTGGCAATATTTGAAAGATGTCTTAATGCTAAAAGCAAAAAAAAGTATATTTTTAAATATAATATAAAAAGTTATTTAATAGTTAATGCTTAAAATATATAAATTTAGAAATAATATTTATATATTTTTTTAATGGCTAAAAAAAGTTTCTTTTATGAAATTCGTATAATATATATAGGAGGATTAAATTATGGCAAAAAAGAAAGTAGGAATTGGAACCATTGATATAAATAAAAAATTCAAAAATAAGGAAGAAGCAATGAAATATGCTAAAAGATTAAAACAATTTATATATGATTTAAGTAAAAGAAAAGGTTGGCAAGTAACGGCAATGATAGGAATAAGTAGATTAGCAAAAGATTCGAGTGATATAAATTATGAAATTAGCAGAAAAAGAGGAAGACCTAAAAAAATAGTTAAAATATATGATGGATGGAATAAAAATTCATATTTAGTTGATTGGCATTTGCATTTAATAATAGTTAGTAAACCTAGTTATGCTTTTAGAAATGAAATTAAATGCTATATAGATAAAAATTGGAAAGATATTGAAAATGAGCATAAGGTTTCAAAATTTGATTTAGGAAAAAAGGAAGTATATAAGAAAAAATGTAATATAAAATTAACTGATTATTTTATATGGCAAAGTGAAGAAGTAATGTTTTGTAATTATAATTTTAGTGGTGAAGAAGATTTTAAATATAGTATTAAGCAATATTATTATGGTTATTTAAAAAGAAGAAGTGCAATAATAAGATTAATAGAAAATAGTAGAAAATCTAAAATGAGTGAAGAAAGATATTTAAAACACTTAAATAAAATAGAAAGTCAATTTTCAGACATACAAAATTATTTTTTTGAATTTAGCAAAGAAGATGATGAAAAAATGCAAAAAGAGTTTATGAAGCGAGTAAGATTAGAGAAAATTATAGAAAATTATAATAAAATACAGAATAATAATAGTATAAGAAGACAAATGATAGATGAAGAGGCTTCATTATAAAAGGGAAAAGCATAAAGGCAATATGAAAAATGGACTATCATAAAATATATAATAAAATAAGTATTATAAAAATAATATAAAATTATTATTATAAATAAAGAGAACTAATATAAAAGTAAGCAAAAAAATAGGTTAGTTTAATATAAAAAAAATATAAAATTATAAGAAAAATTTTATATTAATTAGTAATATAATTTTATATTTTATAAGGTATAATAGCAGTTAAAAGTAGTAAGTCATATATATTATTTATCACTTAAGCCATCTATATAGCCCTCAATTTTTGCTTTATTAATAGAAGATAATTTGTTGATTTTGTTTAATAATATAAAATCATCATCAGTAATATTATTAGGCTTAATATCGTCAATAGGCATATCGTATTTAGTTCTGCAAAGTAAATAGTCAATAGAAGTATTATAATAATCAGCAAGTTTTATAAGCATATCAGAGCTTGGAAAAACTCGATTTGTTTCATAAGAAGATATGGTTTCTTGGGTTACATTTAAATCAATAGCAACTTTAGTTTGTAATAAATGTTTAGAATTTCGTATTTGTTTAAGATTATTTTCCATATTGCCCTCCTTATTTATATTTTAATATTATTAAAAATCAGTTATAGTAATATTAGTTGTATTGGTATGTGTAAAATTATATATTTTGTGTTATAATGTTTTTAGCGAGGTTCAAAATATGTGTGATGTAAATGCTAGGAATATTAAATTAAAAAAAATATATAATAATGCTTATAAATTTTTAATGGAGATTTGCCCAAAAGAAATAAATAATATTAATATATATTTTGATGTAAAAAAGAATTTTAAAAGTAAAAATGATATTTTATATAGATTATTGTTATCATTGCAAAATAGACAGATGTCATCTAATGTTATCGGTTTAGAGAAGAAAGATAGAAAAGATATATTTAATAAAATTTTATATGGCTATGATAGTAAAAAAATATTAAGTAGTTATAATGCTAATAGTTTATTAGAAATATTTGATAAAAATTTTGTAATTAAGAATAAAGAAAGCAAAAATAATTTATGGAGATTATATGCAAAATCAGTTATATCGGCTTGTCAATTTATAGATAAATTTGAAAATGAGAAAGATTTTGATAATTTTGTAAAAATATTTAGTTATAATTCTCTTTCTTCTGCGGCTCTACCTATGCTATTAGAAAAAGAAATAATTGGTCTAGGTTTTCCATTGGCTTGTGATTTCTTAAAAGAATTAGGCTTTAATGAATACCCCAAAGCAGATGTTCATATTAAAGATATATTTGTTGCATTTGATTTATGTGATAATAATGATTATTCAGTATATAAAGCAGTTATAGAAATGGCTAATGTTGTTAATGAAACACCTTATAAAGTTGATAAGATTTTTTGGTTAATAGGATCTGGGAATTTCTATTTAGATAATATCAATATCGGTAGAAATAAGGAAAAATTTATTAATAAAACATTAAATGAATTATAAATTATCTATTTAAGGCTTATTAAAAAAGATTTAATAATTTTAATATATGTTATATAATTAATAAAAAAAGAGGCTTATAGGCTAAATAAAGCAGTAATATAGAAGTTATAAAGTGTTTTAGGTGGTAGAAATGGGAAAATTAAATATAGTTAGTGGTAATATAATGGATTATTTAGAAAATAAAGATTTAATTATTAATAGTAGTAATAAATATATGATGTGTGGTAGTGGTGTTTGTGGAGCAATATATAAAAAAGCAAATAAAAAATTATTAGAAGATTATTGTAAAAAGCATTATAAAGAAGATATGAAAGTTAATGAAATAAGATTTAGTCCAGGTTTTGATTTAGGTATTGATATATTGCATATATATTGTCCAAAATACTATGAATATAAAAATGATAAAGAAGCATTAGATGCATTATTATTTTGTTATGACAAAATTGTATTCAGTGCTATAAGAAATCATAGTAAGAATATAGTTAGTGTAAGTTTAGGAACAGGGATAAATGGTTATAAGCATAAAGATGTTGCAAAAAAAGTTGTAAAGCGATTAAGTCATTATGCTTCACATTATAGATTTGATTTTACATTGGTATTACCAAATGAAGAAATAAAGAAATTATATAGCATTTAAAAAGGTGTAAGTTTATAAAGATTTAATTTTTATATAAATTAAGTCTTTTTTTATATTTATAAAAGTATAAAATTGATTTTTTAAATATTTAAAAAGTATTATAAGATTTTTAAAGAAAATGGTTGAGAAATCGAACAAATGTTTATATAATAATATTATTATGGTAAGGAGGTGTCATAAAATGAGAAATAAAGAATTAGAAAAAATAATATCTTTTGTGTGTAATAGTTCAATAGATGTTATTATGGTTGCAATAGAAGAAGATAAAATGGAAAAAGAATTTCCCTATGCTATTGCTTGTTCTAATTTGATGTGTGAATTAAAAAAGAAAAATATTATGGTAGATTTTAATGATGTGTTTAATGATGATATTATGGAAAAAATAGTTAGAGAAGTTAATAATTTTTTAGTAAGGTAGGTTATTAAAATGAAAAATAAAGTATTTGGTTATTGCAGAGTTAGTAGCAAGGAGCAAAATGAAGAAAGGCAGATCTTATCATTAAAAAATTATGGAATAGAAGATAGAGATATTTTTATTGATAAGCAAAGTGGCAAAGATTTTGATAGAAAGCAATATTCTATATTAAAAAATGTATTAAGAGAAAATGATTTATTAGTAATTAAAAGCATTGATAGATTAGGTAGAAATTATAATGCTATTATGGAAGAATGGAAAGATATAACAAAAAATATAAAGGCAGATATTTTAGTTTTAGATATGCCATTGTTAGATACGAGGAAAAATAAAGATTTATTAGGGACATTTATTAGTGATTTGGTATTGCAAATATTATCTTATGTAGCAGAGCAAGAGAGGTCATTTATTAAACAAAGGCAAAAAGAAGGCATCGCTAATGCTAAAAATAAAGGTGTTAAATTTGGAAGACCCAAAATAGAAAAACCAAGTAATTATGATTATGTTATTGAATTATGGAAAAATAAAAAAATTATGAGCAAAGAAGCAATGGAAATGTTAAATTTAAAACCAAATATATTTTATAATTTTTTAAAAGAAGATAGTAAAAATCTATAATTATAGGCAGTAATATTCTTAAAATTCACAATTTAGTTTTATGAAATTCGTATAATATATATAGAAGATATTTTTTCACAAAATATTTGTAGGAAAATAAATTTAATAAAATATATGTATTTTTCATAAAATTAAGTAGAATTGGAGGAACAAAATATGCAATATGTGATAGAAACAGATAGCAATAAAGAGATTATAAAAGAATATGAAGTGGATGAGTATGGCAATGTGAATATGGAATATATCAATGAGGAATTAGATAAAAAAATAAATGGATTTCAATTGTTCAAAAGTTTTCAATCTTCATTGCAGATAGAATTAAATATAAATAAGCAATTATATAAAAATGGTAGCATATCAAAAGAATTATATGAAAAAGTAGAAAATATTTTATTAGATAGAATAAAAGTCTTCGATAATATATTAAAATAAAGGAGCAAAATATGGAATTATATAAAATAAGAGAAGAATTAAAATATAAATCAATTAATGATATACCTTTAAAAGTTACTTTTTATGCCAGGGTATCTACTGATAAATATGAACAAAAAAATTCATTAGAAAATCAAATATCATTTTTTAAAGATATGATAAGTCAAAATAGTAATTGGACTTATGTTGAGGGCTATATTGATGAGGGAATAAGTGGCACATCAACTGAAAAAAGAGATAGTTTTTTAAAAATGATAGAAGACGGCAAAGCAAAAAAGTTTGATTTAATTTTAACAAAGGAAGTTTCAAGGTTTGCAAGGGACACATTAGATAGTATTGCAAATACAAGGGAATTATTAAAATATGATGTTGGTGTTCAATTTTTAAATGATGGTATAAATACATTAATGCCCGATTCTGAATTAAGACTTACAATAATGTCTTCTTTAGCCCAAGATGAAGTTAGAAAATTATCAGAAAGAGTTAAATTTGGTTATCAGCGTTCTATAAAAAATGGCAGAGTGCTTGGAAATAATGATATATGGGGATATGATAAAAAAGACTGTAAATTAGTAATAAATGAAGAAGAAGCAAAAGTAATAAAAAGAATATTTGAATTATATACAACGGGGAAATATGGATTTAATACAGTTGCTAAAATGCTTTATGATGAGGGTTATAAAAATAAAAATGGAAATAAATTTTCAATGACAACTATTGCATATATAATAAGAAACCCAAAATATAAAGGTTATTATTGTGGTAATAAAACAACAATAGCAGATTATAAATTAAAAACAATAGTAAAGAAAGATAAAGAAGATTGGGTTGTATATAAAGATTATGAAAATGTGCCACCTATTGTTAGTGAAGAAATATGGGAATTGGCTCAAAAAATTTATAATCAAAGAAGTGCAAAGGTAAAAGATATAGATAAAAGAATTTATCAAAATAGATATCCATTGAGTGGGAAAATAAAATGTGCAATTCATGGTAAAAGTTTTCATAGAAAAGTATATCGTTATGTAACCAAAGAAGATGCCGTAGTATGGTTATGTCCAAATAACAATGGTAGAAAAGAAGATAAATGTGGCACACCAATTTTATATGAAAAAGAACTTATGCAGATATTAAAAGAGCAAATAAAGGAGTTTATTCATAATAAAGAAAGTATCATTTATTCTTTAACAAAATTGTATGAAGAAAATATAAGTTTAAGAGATTTTGATAAAGAAATAAATAAAAAAGAAAGTGATATAATTAAAATCAAAAAAGAAAAAGATAAGTTATTATCTCATAATATAAATGGTATTATTAGTGATAAAGAATTTATGGAAAGAAATAATAATTGCAATGAAAGAATTGAGTTATTAGAAAAAGATATTGATAATATTAGATTAGAGCAAAAGAAATCTAATAATATTAAAAAAGAAATTCTAAAATTAGAAAGCATTATTGAAAATCAAATAAAAGTGCCTAATGATGAAATGATAGTTGATTTATTAGATAAAATAGAAGTTTATAAGAGTGATAATAATGTTGTTAAGATAAGAATATATTTAAAAATCGGTGAAGAAATAATAACCGATTATAAAAAAGGTTTATCACATCAGTTCTATATTCCTAATGCATATGATAAGAGTAGATGTTGAAAGTACTTTTGAACCTATTATTGGAAGTGAAGTTCAAAGCAAAGAATTAATAGATTACTTAATGAAAGATAATAAAACTGAACCATCAAATATTTGGAAAAGTGAGATATTTGGTAGAAGCTTAGACGCCATTGTCCAAGAAGGAATTCAATCTAAAATTAATTTAATGCCTGATAATATTAGATATAAATTACAACAAACTTTATCTAAAGTAGTAAATAAAGGATCTAATAATATGATTGCTATTGTTATATAGTAAAAATCATCCTTAAAAAGGAGATTTTACATAAAATAAATAAGAATTTGTTGTAGCTACCATTTGGTAGCTTTTTTTGTTAGACTATTTTCTTTGTCATTAATTAGTACCGTAATTTTTAATCCTAGATTTATATATAATTTTTATTTATTAAACTATTACTCTTTCACTTCTATTCTTATTGCCCTTCTTCTATATTTTGGTGTGAAGATTATGTGACATTGGTAATTCCATCTCATATAAGATAATGAGCTTTCATCATCATTTTTTCTTAACGCTATTGTTTCTTCAGCCCTCACTCGCATAGCGGGTGATTTTATTATATAACTATTACTAATATTTCTTTTCAAAAACTTACAATACTCTTCTGCTTGCTCTTTATTTGAAAATTTTTTAAGCATTATATCATCATATATTATTTTTATTTATATCATTACATACAAAGCAGACATTATATTGATATTCATTATATTAAGTAATAGAAGTTAATAATAATCTTAAATTTAATACATTAAAATTATAATTATCTTCTATAATATTTATTTTTGTATTATCATTAATGTTTTTAAAATAATCAATATTATTCTCATTAAAGTTAATTAGGATGTTACGTATACAATATAACACTATCAATGTATAAAAAGTAACAGAAAAGCCAATACAATTTTTAAAAGATTTCTTTGAATATTATTCTTTTAAGTATAATAAATTTCTATATTGTTCTAGTATCTAGATTTTTATTTATTATTTTTAAATCTTGATTCTTTTCTTACACCTTCTTTATGATTATATTTTATCCATAAACTCTCTTTAAATATATTTTTTTATTATCTATTAGTAAAATTACTAAGTCCTCATCTTCTTCTGTTTGTATATTTCTACCATATTTACTTTCTAAAATATCAAAGTTTAACATAGAATATTCTTCTTTTAATAATTTTTCATTCATATAGATATAATCTCCTATTTTAGGTTCTTTTTCTAAATTATAAAATTCTATATTAAAGTGATATATTTTATTATCCATATCTTTTAATTCATACTGATAGTTATCTATTTTATTAATTTCTAATTTTTTCATTTTGACCTCCTTACATTATTATATTTAACGTTATATCTATAATCATTAGAATATAAAAAGTAACTACCTATTTTTTCTAAATTTGGAAAATTTAGTTCTTGCTCTTGTATAGATTTATTATCATATAAGAAGTTATCTCCCACTTCTTGCAAATTTGAGAGAGTTAGTTTTTGTAGAGAATTATTAAAAGATAAAAAATCATCTCCTACTTTTTGTAAGTTTGGGAAATTTAGCTCTTGTAGAGAGGTATTATAAAATAAGAAATTATCTCCTACTTTCTGCAAGTTTGGGAGAGTTAGATATTTTAGAGTGTTATTATCATATAAGAAATCATTTCCTACTTCTTGTAAATTTGGTAGGGTTAATTCTTGTATAGATTTATTATAAGCTAGAAAATAATCTCCTACTTCTTGCAAATTTGAGAGAGTTAGTTTTTGTAGAGAATTATTAAAATATAAAAAATCATCTCCTACTTTTTGTAAGTTTGGGAAATTTAGCTCTTGTAGAGAGGTATTCCGATATAAGAAAACAATTCCTACTTCCTGTATGTTTAGGAGATTTAGTCTTTGTAGAGAGGTATTATAAAATAAGAAATAATCTCCTACTTTTTCTAAATTAGAATTTTCTAATTTTATCATTTCATTATTTTCATTTAATACTATTTTTATATCCTCTCCATCTTTTACTTTTATTTTTATTTTTTTATTTTTTTCTTCTTTCTCTATCTCTATTTTTTCTATATTTTTTATAGTATCTTGGAATGAGTCTTCTATTTTTTCATCAAATAGTTTTATTTCTTTATTTACTAAATCAAATATAAAATAATCGAATACTATATATTTATCTTTCTCATATCTTTTTACTT
>CANQZM010000014.1 GCA_947628345.1 uncultured Bacilli bacterium | reverse complement strand
CATTTAATTGACAAAATATTACTTTTTTTATTATAATAATGTAGATTTATGTTTGGAGGTGGAAAAAATGAAAAGAACATATCAACCAAATAATCGTAAAAAAGCAAAGAAACATGGTTTTTTTGCACGAAAAGTTACTAAATTATTAAATTCTCGTCGTAAAAAAGGACGTAAAAAAATTTGTAAATAATTCACTAATAAACTATTATTTTAGGTATTTAGATAGGGGCTATTATTAATGAACAAGGAATATATTGTTAAAAATAAACAAATTTTTACTAAAATTATAAAAAATGGAAAAAAAATTAGTAATAATAGCTTTGTTATTTATTATCAGAAAAACGACTTAAATCATAGTAGATATGGAATATCTGTTGGTTCTAAGTTGGGTAATGCTGTATTTAGAAATAAATATAAAAGAAGAATAAGGATGATTATTCATTTAAACCCCATTTTAAAATATACAAAAAATGATTATATTATTTTGTTAAGAAAAAATGCAGTTAATTTAGATTACCAAAAATTAAAGGAAGATTTAGATACATTATTATACAAATTAAAGGAGATAAAATGAAAAAATTTAAAAGAAAATTTGTTGTAATAATATTAATAGCATTAGTTTTATTAACAACAGGTTGTACAAAAACATTAACTGACAAAAATAAAAACCCAGTAAAAAATGAGTTAACAGGTCAAAATTTAACTGAAAATATATTATGTAAACCAATTGATACTGAAGTTCAAAAAATATATAAGAAAAATAAAGTAAATATAGATAAATTACCTGAGTGTAAAAATTTTAAAATAAATAGTGGAAAATATGAAGGATTATGGACTGCAATATTTATCAAACCTTTGTCATTTTGTTTAATAAAGTTGGGTATTGTATTAAAAAATAATTTTGCTTTGTCTTTAATTATTATTAGTTTAATTATTCGTTTAATTGCTTTTCCTTTTACTAAAAAAACAGCAATGCAATCAGAATTGATAAAAAAAGCTCAACCAGAATTAAACAGGATTCAAAATAAATATAAAAATAAACAAGATCAAGAATCTATGATGAAGCAAAGTCAAGAAATGATGGCAGTTTATAAAAAATATGGAATTAGTCCCATGTCTGGATGTTTATTTTCTATGATTCAATTACCTTTATTAATAGCATTTTTTGAAGCAGTTCAAAGAACACCTGCTATTTTTGAAGGAAAATTTTTAGGATTACAATTAGGAACAACACCTGTAGTTGGTTTTTCAACAGCTACAATAGTTTCCTATATATTATTGATGCTTTTAATAGCGGCAACAACTTTTTATTCTTTTAAATTAAATATGACTGGAAATACTTTAGATGAAAATATGAAAATGATGCCATTGATGATGAGCGGAATGATAATAATAATGGCCTTATTTATGCCATCAGCTCTTGGTATTTATTGGGTTACTACTAACTTATTTACAGTATTCCAAAATATATTAGTTAAAAGGAGTAAAGAAAAAAATGGAAAAGCATAGTTTTGTTGGAAAAAATTTAGAAGAAGCAATAAAAGAAGCAGAAATATCATTGCAAGAGACTAGAGATAATTTAATAATTACAGAAAAAGAAGTAAAAGCAGGTTTATTTAAATCAAAAAAAACAGAAATAGAAGTAATAGAAAAAAGAGAAGTTGTTAAATATATAAAAAATTATATTTCAACATTGGTTAAAGATTTAGGATTTTCAGCAAATATTGAATTAAAAAATGGAGAGGTACCAACATACATAATTTATTCAAATAATGATTCCTTATTAATTGGAAAAAATGGAAAAAATCTTCAAGCCTTATCAAAAATAATATCACAAGTTATTTTAAAAGAAATAGGGCAATCTTTTAAATTTTTAATAGATGTAAATGAATATAAAGAAAAACATCAAAAATCATTAGAAATAATGGCTAAAAAAATAGCTAGAGAAGTTCAAAAAACTAAAGTAGAGGCTAAATTAGATTCTTTAAATTCATATGAAAGAAGAATTATTCATAATACGTTATCAAACAATAAATATGTTTATACAGAAAGTATAGGAGAAGAACCAAATAGATATTTAATGATAAAACCAAAGGAAGAATAATTGAAATTGTAAAGACAAAAGATAAAAAATATTCTATCTATCTCTTACAACTTCATTGATTTTTCCTTTTTATTTCAAAAAAATATATAATAGGCAAAAGGAGAAATAATTATGGAGGACAACATAGTAGCAATATCTACAGCAATCGGAGTAGGGGCTATATCAATTGTTAGAATTAGTGGAAAAGATTCTATTTCAATTATAAATGATTTATTTGTTGGTTGTGATTTAACTAAAGTCGCAAGTCATACTATTCATTATGGATACATAAAAGAAAATGATAAAATAATTGATGAAGTATTAGTAACGGTAATGAAATCTCCAAAAACATTTACAACAGAAGATATTGTTGAAGTTAACTGTCATGGTGGAATTATTGCTACTAACAAAGTTTTAAAATCTATTTTAAATAAAGGTGTACGCCTTGCTGAGGCTGGGGAATTTACAAAAAGAGCTTTCTTAAATGGTAGAATTGATTTAACTCAGGCTGAAGCAGTAATGGATTTAATTGAAAGTAAAACAGATAGTGCTAGAAATCAAGCAGTAAATCAATTAACAGGTAAAATTTCTTCTTATATTGAAAGCCTAAGATTGAAAATAAAAAATTTATTAGCAACTATTGAAGTGAATATTGATTATCCAGAATATTACGATATCGAACAAATAACAATTGAAAAAGTAAAAAAGGTTTGTCAAGAATTGGAAGTAGAAATTAATCAAATGATAGATGAATCAAAAAATGGAAAGATTATTAAAGAGGGAATAAAAACAGTTATTGTAGGTCGTCCTAATGTTGGCAAAAGTAGTATTCTAAATAATTTAATTGGTGAAGATAAAGCAATAGTTACAGATATTGAAGGAACTACAAGAGATATTATTGAGGGAAATATTCAAATAGATGGTATAGCCTTAAATATCATAGATACAGCAGGTATAAGAAAAACAACAAATAAAATTGAAGAAATAGGTGTTCAAAAAAGTCTTAATTTATTAAAAGAGGCTGATCTAATTTTATTAGTTCTAAATAGTAGTGAAAGTTTAACGGAAAATGATTATAATTTATTGAAAGAAGTAAATAAAGATAAAACAATCATAGTTTTGAATAAAAATGATTTAAAACCAAAGTTAACTGAAAAAGAATTTGATGGATATAATGTTGTTAGTACTAATACTTTATCTATAGAAGGAGTTAATTCTTTAAAATCAAAAATAAAAGAAATATTTAATCTAGAAAAAATAAAAAGTAGTGATAGAACTTCTTTAACTAATATTAGACAATTGTCTTTAGCAGAACAAGCAAAAAAAACATTACAATCAGCAATAAAAGGTGTAAATAACCATTTACCTATTGATATGGTAGCAATTGATTTAAAAGCAACTTTTGATTTACTAGGAGAAATAATAGGAAAAACATATAGTGATGAAATAATTAATCATTTATTTGAAAATTTTTGTGTTGGAAAATAAACTTATAAATAAAATTAGGTAGTGATAAAATGAAATATGAAATAATTGTAGTAGGTGGAGGCCATGCTGGATGTGAAGCCGCCTTAGCATGTGCTAGAAAGAATCATTCCACTTTACTTATAACAGGTAATATAAATAATATAGCAGACATGCCATGTAATCCATCAATAGGAGGACCAGCTAAAGGAATTGTTGTTAGAGAAATTGATGCATTAGGTGGAGAAATGGGAAGAAATGCGGATAAAGCAGCTCTACAAGTTAAGATGCTAAATACAAAAAAAGGTCCTGCTGTACAAGCTCTTAGAGCACAAGAAGATAAAATAATTTATCCACAAGAAATGCTAAAAACTTTGAAAAATCAAAGCAATTTGGAAATAAAAGAAGCTTTAGTTGAAGATTTAATTGTAAAAGATAAAAAAATTGAAGGAGTAATATTAGAAAATAATACTAAGATTTTTTCATCTGCTGTTATTTTAACCACAGGAACGTATTTAAAATCCAAAATACTAGTTGGTTCAAATAAAACTTCGGGAGGACCACATGGAGAAAGAGAATCTAATTATTTATCAGAAAAATTAAAAAAATTAGGTTTTAATATTTTGAGATTGAAAACAGGAACTCCTCCACGTATTGATAAAAATAGTATTGATTATGATAAAGTAAGTCTTGAATCAGGAGATGACATGGAATTAACTTTTTCTTTTGATAAAAATGCTTCTTATAATTATAAGAAGCAAATACCATGTTATTTAACATATACAAATGAAAAAACTCATGATATTATTAGAAAACATTTAAAAGAATCTAGTATGTATGGAGGTTATGTTGAAGGTGTAGGACCTAGATATTGTCCATCTATTGAAGACAAAGTAGTTAGATTTGCTGATAAAGAAAGACATCAATTATTTTTAGAGCCAGAAAGTAGTATTGAAGAAGATGAAACTTATGGAAAAACGATTTATATTCAAGGCTTTTCTACTAGTATGCCAGAATATGTTCAAGAAGAAATGGTTCATAGTTTAAAAGGTTTAGAAAAAGCAAAATTTATAAAATATGCTTATGCAATTGAGTATGATGCTATAGATTCTAAACAATTAAAAAAAAGTTTAGAAACAAAATTAGTAGAAGGGTTATATACTGCTGGTCAAATTAATGGAACTAGTGGTTATGAAGAAGCTGCTGGACAAGGCTTAATTGCTGGAATTAATGCTTCCTTGAAATTAGAGAAAAAAGAACCCCTAATTTTAAAAAGAAACGAAGCTTATATAGGTGTATTAATTGACGATTTAGTTACGAAAGGAGTAACTGACCCTTATAGATTATTAACTTCTAGAGCAGAATATCGTTTATTATTACGTCATGATAATGCTGATATGAGATTAAGAGAATATGGTTATCAAGTTGGATTAATTAATTGTGAAAAGTATATGAAACTTAAAGAAAAAAAACAAAATATAGAAAAACTATATCAAATACTAAAAGAACAAAGAATAACTCCTAAAAAGGAAATTAATGATTATTTAGAAAAGAAAGGTAGTAGTCCTTTAAAAGATGGTATAAGCTTGTATGATTTATTAAAAAGACCAGAAATTTCTATATATGATGTAAAAGATTTCATAGAATTAGATTATGATGACAATGTTTTAGAACAAGTAGAAATTAATATAAGATATGAAGGATATATAGAAAAAGCAAATAAAGATGCTGAAAAAATGTTGAATTTAGAATCCAAAAAAATTCCAAATGATATTGATTATAATCTAATTCCTAATATAGCAAGTGAAGCAAGACAAAAATTAAATGAAATTAGACCTGAAACATTAGCTCAAGCATCTAGAATTAGTGGAGTAAATCCTGCTGATATATCAATATTAATGATTTATTTGAAAAAAAGAGGAAATTATGAATAAAGAAGAATTTATAAAAGAAGTTGCAAAGTTAGGAATTAATATGACTGAGGAACAATTAAATCAATTAGATCAATTTTATAAAATTTTAGTTACGGAAAATGAGAAAATAAATTTAACTAGAATAACAAATGAGAAAGAAGTTTATTTAAAACATTTTTATGACAGTTTAACTATCGTAAAAGTTGTAGATTTAAATCAAATAGAATCCGTATGTGATGTAGGAAGTGGAGCTGGTTTTCCTGGAATAGTTTTAAAAATAATTTATCCTCATTTAAAAGTAACTCTAGTAGATTCATTATTAAAAAGAGTAAAATACCTAAATAATACTATTAAAAAATTGAATCTAGAACAAATCGAGGCAATTCATATTAGAAGTGAAGAATATAAAGAAAAATTTGATTTAGTAACAGCTAGAGCCGTAGCTAATATTGAGAAACTTGTTAAATATACAATGCATTTAGTTAATAAAAATGGTATCTTTGTAGCAATGAAAGGGGATATTACAACCGAACTTTCCGAAGAGGTAAAACAAAAATTAAAACAAAAATATAAATTGGAAAGAATAGAAAAATTTATATTACCAAATGAACAAAGTAAAAGAAGTCTTATTTTAATAAGAAATAAATATTAAAGTTTACGTAAATAAATATTAAATTTAATAATAAAAATTGAAAAACAAAACATAACGTTTATAATTATTTTATAAGTTTGAAAGGAAGATTAAAATGGAAGAGAAAAAGGAGTTTTTAACAGAAGAAAATTATGAAAGGGCTAAAAAGAAACTTATGAAACTTACTTTAATAATTTTCCTAGGAGGAATTTTATTAGGAGGAAGTTTAATTATAACAGGAATAGTAAAGACAAATGAAGCCAAAAAACAAAATAATCAACAAGAACAACAAGAACAGGTTAATACGACGCGAAGTACTACAGAAATACAAGCAGATATTGATAAAGTACAGGCAGAAATAGATGATTTAGAATATGAAAGTCAAAAAATTTTTAGAGACGAAGGCTCAAGTGATAATTATTATGAAAAACAGAAAGAAATGTCTGCAAAAGAAAGAGAATTAGCCAAATTAGAGGATGAATTATTGGACGTTACTAAAAAAGAGAATGATGAAATTTTTAATAAAGCAGTAGGAAAAGCAAAACAAGCTGTTTCAACGTATAAATATGTACCATTATTAATAATTGGTAGTTCTATAATAAGCTTTTGTAGTATGGTTGCTTTAATAGTTTATATATTTGGTAAACGTAGAGAGATTGCCGCCTTTACTACTCAACAAGTTATGCCAATTGCTCAAGAAGGTATTGAAAAAATGACACCTACAGTTGGAAAAGCAACTGGAACTATCGCTAAAGAAATTTCTAAAGGTATAAAAGAAGGCCTAAATGATAAAGACAAAGATAGTAAATAAATTAAAAGCTAAAAAGTAATTGAAAGATTACTTTTTTTGTTTTATAATATAATATAGAAAAGAATAGAAAGAGGTAGATAGTATGCAGCGCGAGGAAGAAGTTGTATTTCTACACTTGGATGATATTATTCCAAACCGCTTTCAGCCAAGAGAAGTTTTTGATGAAAGACCTTTAAAAGAATTAGCTGTTTCAATTAAAGAGCATGGGGTAATACAACCAATTATAGTAAGACAAGTAAATGATAAATATGAAATAATCGCTGGTGAAAGAAGATACAAGGCTTCTGCTTTAGCTGGATTAACTAAAATACCTGCGATTATAAGAAATTTAGATGATAAAGAATCTTCAAAAATAGCACTACTTGAAAATTTGCAAAGAAAAGATTTAAATCCAATTGAAGAAGCAAAAACATATCAAAAAATTTTAGAATTAGATGAAATGACTCAAGAAGGATTGGCTAAGACCATGGGAAAAAGTCAATCTTCTGTTGCTAATAAATTAAGACTTTTATCTTTGCCTGATGAAATTAAACAGGCTTTATTGGATGACAAAATTTCAGAGCGTCATGCTAGAGCTCTTTTAAATGTAAAAGAACCAAATAAACAACAAGAATTATTGAAAGAAATTATAGATCAAAAATTGACTGTTAGACAATTAGAAGAAAAAATTAAGGGTACAAATGCAAATGATGTATCAAATGTAATAGGAGGAGTAATGGCAGAACCTACATTATCAAAAGTTAATTTAAATGATGCAAAACCTGTATCAGGGCAGGATAACTATGTGTCAGATCAACCATTAATTCCTAGTTTTTCATCAACAAATAATCAAGAAGGATCAGAACCTCTTTTAATTACCTCAACAGGAGAAAATTTAATGGACCAAAACAAAGAAACTTTAAATTCTCAAGGGCAGTCAACTATAACAACAGATAATAATGATAAGCAACCTTTAATAATTAATCCAACTTCATCATCTGAAACCTCTGGTTCTACTGAAGAAGATTCTTCACCTAAGTTTATTAATTTCGGAGAAATTGATGATAATGAAGATAATTCAGGTACCGATAATAGTGCTATGAACAATAATGATAGTAGTAATAATGATTCATTTATAAATAATCTTTCTGATATTAATGATATAAGAGATATAAATTCAACCATTAATAATACTCAAAATACTAATAATGATAATAGTTCTGGTACTAATTTAGATAGCCTATTACAAATAAATCCAACGAATAATACTAATGCTAGCAATGATTTTAAATTTTTCTCATCAGCTCAAGATATGATTAATGAAAGTGAAAAGGAAACAAAAACAGAAGGAGATTATTTTAAATCGCCAGATTTGGTTAATATTAATGTCACAGGAGATAATCCTTTACCCACCAATAATGTAAGTTTAGCTCAAGCTAATTACGATTTAAATAATAGTAATACCAATAGTTCAGTTGTTTCTATAGTACCTAATAATAATACTTTACAAGATTCTATAAATATTATTAAAGATGCTATTAATGAAATAAAATTAAAGGGTATAAAAATCGACTCGGATGAAAACGATTTAGAAAATTCATATCAGATAGTTATAAAAATAGAAAAATAATAGTATTGAATGGTAAATTAGTAGAGTAAAATCTACTTTTTTTCTAAAAATATTTAAAAATAAAAAGATATTTGATACAATATAGTAAGTAAATGAGGAGTAGTGATAGATATGGGAAAGATAATTTCTTTAGTTAATCAAAAAGGTGGAGTAGGAAAAACAACGACAAGTATAAATCTTTCTGCTTCTTTAGCTGCTTTAGATAAAAAAGTACTATTAATTGATTTAGATCCGCAAGGTAATACAACAACGGGTGTAGGTATTAATAAAGGAGATATTGAAAAAAGCATTTATGATGTTTTAATAGGAAAATGTAATATTGAAGAAGCAACTATTAAGACAAAATATAAAAATTTATATGTTATTCCAGCTACTATTAATTTAGCAGGTTTAGATATAGAGTTATTAGAAAAAAGTCAGAGTAATCCTGGTTTTTCTAAAGGAAATCAATTAAAAGTTCATACAGAAAGAATTAAGGATAATTTTGATTTTATTATTATTGATTGTCCTCCCTCATTAGGATTAATTACTACTAATGCTTTAACAGCATCAAATTCAGTAATTATTCCTGTTCAATGTGAATTTTTTGCTTTAGAGGGAATTATGCAATTACTAAATACAATTATGTTAGCCCAAAAATCATTAAATCCAGATCTTGATATAGAAGGGGTTTTATTAACTATGTTAGATTCAAGAACTAATTTAGGATTTGAAGTTGTAGATGATATTAGAAAGTTTTTTAAAGAACGTGTTTATAATACAATAATTCCACGATTAATTCGTTTAACAGAAGCACCATCTCATGGTGAACCAATTATAGCTTATGATCCTAAAAGTAGAGGCTCAGAAGCGTATATAAATTTAGCTAAGGAAGTGATTGAAAGAAATGGAGAATAATAACGGAATTAAAAGGAGAGCATTAGGTAAAGGTTTAGAAGAACTATTTTATAATGAACCCTTAGATTACAATAGGATAGAAGAAAAAATTATTACAGAAACTCCAAAAGAAGCAATTCAAATGGTTTCTATCCAAGATTTAAGAAGTAATCCTTATCAACCTAGACAGAATTTTGATCAACAAGCATTAGAAGAATTAGCTGCATCAATTAAAGAACATGGAGTATTTCAACCAATAATTATTAAAAAAAGTATTAAAGGATATGAAATAATTGCTGGAGAACGTAGAGTAAGAGCTTCCAAAATAGCTGGATTAACTAAAATACCAGCTATAATTAGAGATTTTACTGATAGTGAAATGATGGAAATTGCCCTTTTAGAAAATTTACAAAGGGAAAATTTAAATTCTATTGAAGAAGCTGTGGCATATCAAAAACTAATTAGTAACTTAAATTTAACCCAAGAACAGCTAGCAAATCGTATTGGTAAAAGTAGAAGTCATATTACTAATATGTTAGGTTTATTATCTTTACCAAAAAAAGTTCAAAAGTTGGTTGGTGATAATAAATTATCAATGGGGCATGCCAGAGTTTTAAGTAAACTAGAGAATGAAGAAAAAATAGAAAGTTTATCAGAAAGAGTCATTACTGAAGGATTAAGTGTTAGACAATTAGAAGAAATTTCTTCAAATAATCAAGAATATACAAGAAAAAACAGAGTAACTAGACATAATCTAGAAAAGACTAATGAGTATAGTTATATAGAAGAAGAACTAAAAGAAAAATTAGGCACTAAAGTAAAAATTAAAGCTAATAAATTAGAAATAGCATTTACTAATACAAATGATTTAAATAGAATCTTAGAGATTATGAATTTAAATAAATAAAGGAGTGTAAAAAATGATCCTTTTCAATAAATTTAAAGTAGATTTAGTTGTTATAATAAAACCATTTATTTATATATTATTAGGATTTATTATATATAAAATAATAGTAAAAGCCATGAATAATGCTGAAAAAAGAAGTAAAATTGAAAAACAGCATAATAAAAAGAGAGTAAAAACAATAAATAGGTTAATTCAAAATATAATAAAATATGTAATTGTAATATTTGTTTTGATTGGAATTTTAGCTAATTTTGGGATTGAAGTAAAATCTATTTTGGCTGGAATTGGTATAACAGCAGCTCTTATAGGTTTAGCTCTTCAAGATATTGCCAAAGATTTTTTAGCAGGAATATCAATTATTTTAGAAGATCAATTTGAAATTGGTGATACCGTAGAAATAAATGATTTTGTAGGAGAGGTTGTTTCTTTTGGGTTAAGAACAACAAGAATAAAAAATTATAAGGGAGCTACTAAAATTATTGCAAATCATACAATTACAGAAGTTATTAATTATAATTTATGTAATTGTGTTGCTGTTGTTGAAGTGTCTGTAAGTTATGATGAAGATTTAGATAAGGTTGAAAAAGTTATTAATAACATGTCAAAAACTATAAAAGAAAAAATTCCTAAAGCAAGATCAGATATTAAGATTTTGGGAGTAACAGAATTAGAAGAATCTGGTGTTATTTATAGGATTGCCTTAGAAGTAGCTGCTGCAGAGCATTTTGAAGCGGAGAGAATTTTAAGAAAAGAAATTAAAAAAGCATTTGATAAAGAACAAATAAAAATACCATATAAACAAATAGAGGTACATAATGGAACAAAATAAATTAAGTTATGGCTTAGGAACAAAAGTAGTTATGAAAAAACAACATCCTTGTGGTAGTAATGAATGGGAAATAATACGATTGGGTGCAGATATAAAAATAAAATGTTTAAAATGTAATAGAACTATTTTTATGCCTAGAATAGAATTTAATAAAAAGTTAAAAAAAATAATAAATGAGGAAGGTAATTAATATGCGAAACAAAAGAAGATTAAGACTAAAGAAGTTTAATTTTCATCCCATTACAGTTTTTATTGTATTAATAGGATTAATTATACTTTTGAGTGGAATATTATCTAAATTTGAAATGCAAGCCACATATAGTACAATTAATGCAAATTCTAATGAGCTAGAAACAGAAATAGTTGCGGTAGAAAATTTGCTTAGTTTTGATGGTATGAAATTCATTATTAGTAATGCAGCTACTAACTTTATTAGTTTTACACCATTAGGAATTTTATTAATATCATTAATTGGTTTGTGTATAGCAGAAGCAACAGGTTTCATAGAAGTGTTTTCTAGAAAATATCTGACAAAATTATCAAAAACTCAATTAACTTTTATTGTTTTATTTCTTGCATCAATCTCATCACTTATAAACGAGATAGGTTATGCTATATTAATTCCACTAGTTGCTATGTTATATTCTTCAATTGGTAGAAATCCTTTAACTGGAATTGTAACTGCTTTTTGTGGAGTTGCTTTTGGTTATGGAGTATCACTATTTGTAGGCTCTATGGAAGTAGCCTTAATGGATACTACAAAACAAGCGGCTTCTTTAATTGATACAAATACTCATATTAGTTTAACTTGTAATTTATTTTTTATAATAGCTGCTACCATAATATTAACAATAGTAGGAACTATTATAATTGAAAAAATTATTAGTCCAAGATTAGGTAAATATAGAGAAAAAGAAAATATAACAAAAACAGAAGAATTAAGAATTATTGATTTAGAGGAAGAAGAACAACATAAAATAGAACGACAAAAAAATGAAAAAAGAGGTCTTAGATTTGCCTTAATTACAAGTATTATAGTAATTTTTCTTTTCATTTATATGTTAATTCCAAACTTACCAAATTCAGGAATGCTTTTAGATATGAAAGAGCCTACTTATTTAGGACAAATATTTGGACCAAATTCATATTTTCAAGACGGATTTACTTATATGATGTCATTACTTTTCCTAGTTGTTGGTCTTGCTTATGGAATTGGAGCTAGAACTGTTAAAAATGATCGTTATATTTTAGAAAAAGCCGAGCATAATTTTGCAAAAATCGGAAATATTATAATTTTAATTTTTGTAGTAGCCCAATTTATTGCTATTTTTAAAAAGACTAATATTGGTACGATAATAACAGCCTGGCTTGCACAATTAATTGATTACCTTAACTTCAGTGGAATTCCATTAATTGTTTTAACTCTTGTTTTAATCGCCATTGCTAATTTATTTTTAACTACACCTAGTGCTAAATGGACAATCTTTGCACCTATTGTAGTACCAATGTTTATGCAAACTAATATCTCAGCTCAATTTGCACAGATTGTAATGAGAGCAGGGGATTCTATGACAAATGGAATAACGCCTTTATTGGCTTGCTTTGTTATTTATATAGGATATTTAAATATGTATAATTTTGATAAAAATAAGCCTATAACAATTACTAGAGCATTAAAATTAGTAAGTCCTTATTGTAGTATAATTTGTATAACGTGGATATTATTAGTAATTGGTTGGTATATAATTGGATTACCAATTGGACCAGGAGTATATCCAACTATTTAATACCAATAAGGTGTTTTTCTTTTACAAATTAAATAAAAAGATATATACTAAACACTAATATTAATTAAAGGAGAAGTGATTATAATGGATAATCTACAAATAGAAGACTTAAGGAACACACTTAAAGAAAAATTAAAAGAATTAAGAGATATGACAATTGAAAGAAATTTGATACTTCATGAAACAACTCCAGAACAAAAATATGTAGAATTTGACGATCCACAGTTATTAAAAAAACTGGTTTTTAAAGAGATAAACGGTTTTTATACATTTGCTCTTCCAGAAGACTTATGGAAATTTATTGATTTTACAAATGTATCATTTGATGATGTTCGTGTAGAGGATATAGATTTTACAAGAAGTAAAGGTGTAAAATTAAATATCCAAAAAATAGCAAACAGAAGTTTAAGGAATGCAAAGTTATCAGGTGTAATAATAATTGGTCCATTTAATGATGTTGATGTAAGAGGCACAGATTTTACAGGATGTATTAGTAAGGATCCATTGATTCCACAAGTAATATTCGGCAGGAATTTAACACACACTAAATTAAATGGTATTGAAATAGTAGGCTCATTTTCGAATGCATGTATAAATGGAACAGATTTTACAAAAAGTAAGGGAGCTCAAATAAATCCTCAAATATTAAAGGATAAAAGTTTAAAAGGAACAACATTAACAGATGCAGAAATAATAGGGTCATTAAATGGTGTAAATATTGAAGATGCTGATTTTACAGGAGCTATAATGACATCTGAAAATGAATATAATTATGCCAAAGAAGAAATAAATAAAAGTTTCCAAAAAGTAATGAAAAATAATAAAGTATATAATAACTAAAGGTAAAGAAAAAAACTTACCTTTTTTTGATATTGATATCATAAAACTTATATATTATAATAAAAAAGAAAAATTAAAATTATAATCTAAATATAGAAAAGAGGAAATATTATGAGTTTAACAGCCGGAATAGTTGGGTTACCTAATGTCGGAAAATCCACTTTATTTAATGCTATTACAAATCAAAAAATATTAGCTGAAAATTATCCTTTTGCTACCATAGAACCAAATGTTGGAATTGTTACTGTACCAGATGAGAGAATGGATAAATTAAAAGATATGTATAATCCGGAAAGATTTATACCAACAGCATATGAGTTTACTGATATAGCAGGATTAGTTAAAGGAGCTAGTAAAGGAGAAGGTCTTGGTAATAAATTTTTATCACATATTAGAGAAGTAGATGCAATAGTAGAAGTAGTAAGATGCTTTGATAATGGTAAAATTATTCATGTTGAAGGAAATATTGATCCAATTCGTGATATAGAAACCATTAACTTAGAGTTATCAATAGCTGATTTAGATATTATTAATAATCGATTAGAAAAAGTAAAAAAGAAAGCTAGAACTACTAAAGATAAAGATTCTTTATTAGAAGTAGAAGCTTTAGAAAAAGCCAAAACAGCCTTAGAAACAAATGTAGCTTTAAGACAAGTAGATTTCAGTAAAGAAGAAAAAAACATCCTTAAATCTTATAGTTTTTTAACTATTAAACCAATAATTTATTTAGCAAATATTGATGAACAAGAATTAGGACAACCTGATAATGAATACGTTAAATTAGTTAAAGAATATGCAACACGTGAAAATGCACAAGTAGTAAGTTTATGTGCTAAAACTGAAGAAGATTTAAGTGAACTAGATGATAGTGATAAACAAGAAATGTTAGAAGTCTTAGGTTTGGAAAGTTCAGGATTAGATAAATTAATTAAAGCAACATATGATATTTTAGGTTTAGCTACATACTTTACTGTAGGAAAAGATGAGGTAAGAGCTTGGACATTTAAAAAAGGAATGAATGCCAAAGAATGCGCTGGAATTATTCACACGGATTTTGAAAAAGGATTCATTAGAGCAGAAGTGATTTCATATGAAGACTTAATAGAATGTGGAAGTGAATTAAAAGTAAAAGAAGCAGGTAAAGCTAGACTTGAAGGTAAAGAATATTTAATGCAAGATGGAGATATTTGTCATTTTAGATTTAATGTTTAAATTTACGAGGTTCAAATGAAATTAAAAGAATTATTATTAGAAAAAAGAAAAAAATTATTAACATATGCTCTAGCAACAGGAATAGGAATAACAACTTTATCAGGTTGTAAAAATAAACCAGAGTATACTATTAATCAAAATGGATCTATCAAACTAGAAGAAAATATAGATTATGACTTCTTAAAAGATTGTGAATTTATGATTCTAAATTTTCAAGGTAAAAAACAAGCTATATACATAATTAATAGAGCTTATTATTTAGACGAACAACAAGTAACAGATTTATTAACAGGACAAAAATTATTTAGCATTTTGAATTCTAAAAAAGAATTATCAAAATTAGGAATTACCTCTTATGAAAGGTGTTCAGTAAATAAATATTTACTTGAAAACCATCAACAAAAAAGTTTTTATACAGGAGAAGAACTTACAAACTATTTAAATGATTTTACTAGTAAATATAATCAAAATAGTCAAAATAATTCTAAAAAGCTAGTTAAATAATAAAATGTTTTACAAAAATAAATAAATTTGTTATAATACATTCGAGTATTAAGAAATACTCCTTACTCATAAATTTTTAATATGAGTCATTAGTCCAGAAGGAGGTGTGATGATGAACAAATATGAAATTATGTTTATCGTAAAACCAGATATGGAAGAGGCAGGAATCAAAAAAATTGCCGACGACATGAAAAAGGTTTTAACAGACAAAGGAGCAAAAATTCTAGAAGAACAACCAATGGGTCAGAAAGAACTTGCATATGAAATTAAAAAATTCAAAACAGGATATTATTTTCTATTTAATATAGAGGCTCCAAAAGAAGCTATCGATGAATTTAATCGTGTAAGTCGTATTAATGAAAACTTACTTCGTCATTTAGTTGTTAAAGTAGAAGATTAATAAAGAGAGGTATTTATCATGAATAAAGTATTTTTAATAGGAAGATTAACAAGAGATCCAGAATTAAGATACACAGGAAGTAATATTGCAGTTGCTTCATTTACACTTGCGGTAAATAGAAATTTTACTAACCAATCAGGTGAAAGGGAAGCAGACTTTATTAATATTGTTGTATGGAGAAAACAAGCTGAAAATGTTAAAAATTATTTATCACAGGGAAGTCAAGTAGCAATAGATGGACGTATTCAAACTCGTTCCTATGATGATAATGAAGGAAAGAAAAGGTATATAACGGAAGTTGTTGCAGATAATGTAGAATTTTTAGGAACTAAAGCTTCAAATGGTCATTCTACTGCATCAGAAACTTCTAATGAACCAACACCATATGATTTTAATCAAGAACCTGAAAGTAAAGGGACTGATATAGATAATAATCCTTTTGCAGATTTTGGATCAAGTATAGAAATAAGTGATGATGAATTACCATTTTAAAAAGGAGGGATAAAATGGCAGAGTTTTTCCGTAGAAAGAAAAAAGTATGTATGATGTGTACTCACACAGATAAGCCAATTGATTATAAAAAAGTTGAACTACTAAAAAAATATATTAATGAAAAAGGCAAAATTTTACCAAGACGTGTAACAGGTAATTGTGCTAGACATCAAAGATATATTGCTCAACAAATCAAGAGAGCTCGTGCAATTGGTTTATTACCATATACAAAATAATAAATACAGTGTTTTATAAAAGCACTTTTTTTATGCAAAAATGTATCTATATAATTTACTAGTTTTTGTTCTTGCTAAAATAAAGAATATTGGATAGAATATAGTTGGTGGTATTAATGAGTATTGAAGAAAATTTTAATTTTTCAAATAACGATATTATTGTCATAGGCTGTTCCACAGGTCCAGATTCTATGGCGCTATTTGATATGCTACTAAAAATAAGAGATAAATATAATTTGCAATTAATTTGTGCTCATGTTAATCATAATATTCGTAAACAAAGTGAAGAAGAAGAACAGTTTATTATAAAATATTGTGAGAGACATAATGTTATATTAGAAAAAATGAAAATAGAAAAATATGGAGACGATAACTTTCATAATGAAGCTAGAAATATTAGATATCATTTTTTTGAAGATATTGTATTGAAATATAATGCCAATTATTTAATGACAGCGCATCATGGAGATGATTTGATTGAAACTATATTGATGCGTTTAGTACGTGGCTCTAATATTCAAGGATATAATGGTTTTCATAAAATAGTAGATATGGGAAACTATACTATTGTTAGACCATTAATTAGTTATACCAAAGACGAACTAGAACAATATAATAAAAAAAATAAAGTTCCATATTATATAGATGAATCAAATGCAAAAATGAAATATACTAGAAATAGGTATCGTAAAAATATTCTTCCTTTTTTAAAAGAGGAGGATCCTAAAGTTCATCAAAAATTTTTAAAATTTAGTAATACTTTAGCAGAAGCTTCTAAATATATTAATAAAGAAAGAGATAAAGCTTTAGCTAAAATACTAGATAATGGGAAAATAAAAATTGATAAGTTTTTAAATTTAGATATGTATATTCAAAAAGAAATACTATATTATATATTAGAGGACTTTTATCAAGATGACTTAATTTTAGTGAATGATCGGCATATCGAACTCTTATTGTATCTCATAAGTAGTAAAAAAGCTAATATGAAAGTAAATCTTCCTAATGAAATTGTTGCATTAAAAAGTTATAATGAATTTTCTTTAAAAAAAGAAGTAGAAGAAATTACGGAATATGAAATAGAATTTAATACTTATGCTGAACTTCCTAATAAGCATCACATTGAAAAGATAAAGGATACAACAGATAATTCCAATAATATTTGTCGATTATCAAGTGAAGATATATGTATGCCAATTATTATTAGAACTAGAAAAATAGGCGACAAAATTTATGTTAAGGGCCTAAATGGTACAAAAAAGGTAAAAGATATTTTTATTGAAAAAAAGATATCATTAAATCAAAGGGACTTGTGGCCAATTGTTGTAGATTCATCAGGAAAGGTTCTGTGGATACCTGGATTGAAAAAATCTAAATTTGATAAACCAAAAAGCGAAAAGTATGATATAATAATGAAATACTGCTAAAGGAGGCAAAAAAATGAATAAAAATGTAAATAGTAAAAATGTTAAAAGAGGGTTAGTTCCATATTTATTGATGTTTTTACTTATTATTGGTGTTTTTTATATCTTTAATGTAATGAATACTGATATTAAAAATTTAACTTATAATGAGTTTAGTAGAGAGTTAGAAAAAGGAAATATTAAAGAAATAACTATAACAGCAAGAAGTAGTGCAAAAACATATGAAATTACAGGATCTTTTGATAATTCTGGAAAAAAAGAAAACTTCTTCGCTCGTATTCCAATGAGCGAAGCTGTAATGGAAAAAATAGTTGACGCTTCAGAAACTTATGATTTTAAGTTTGAGACTAAAGCAGATCCAGAAAGTTCAACTTTCTTAATGATTATCGCAAATGTTTTACCATACGTTATTGTGATAGGTGTTTTACTATTCTTTTTCAATCGTCAATTAGCAGGGAACAAGAGTTCCATGGATTTTGGTAAGAGTAAAGCTAGATTAAGTAGCGATAATAATAAAATTACTTTTGACGATGTTGCTGGGTTAAAAGAAGAAAAAGAAGAAGTTGCAGAGTTAATTGATTTTTTGAAAAATCCTAAAAAATTTCAAAAATTAGGAGCAAGAATTCCAAAAGGAGTTTTACTATTTGGTCCTCCAGGAACAGGAAAGACTTTACTAGCTAGAGCTGTTGCTGGAGAAGCTAATGTACCATTTTACTTCATCAGTGGTTCTGATTTTGTGGAACTATTTGTTGGAGTTGGTGCCAGTAGAGTTAGAGATATGTTTCAACAAGCTAAAAGAAATGCTCCATGCCTTATTTTCATTGATGAAATTGATGCCGTTGGTCGTCAAAGAGGAACCGGGTTAGGTGGAGGACATGATGAAAGAGAACAAACACTTAACCAATTACTTACAGAAATGGATGGATTTGGTGAAAACGAAGGAATTATCATCATCGCGGCTACTAACAGACCAGATGTTTTAGATCCAGCATTACTTAGACCAGGACGTTTTGATAGACAAATAACAGTTAATTTACCTGATGTTAAGGGTCGTGAAGAAATTTTAGGTGTTCATTCTAAAAATAAAAAATTAGCTAATGGAGTAACTTTAAAAAATTTAGCTAAAAGGACACCAGGATTTAGTGGAGCGGATCTAGAAAACTTATTAAATGAAGCAGCATTATTAGCAGTTCGTAGAAACAAAGATGTTATTACAATGAGTGAAATAGATGAGGCTACAGATAGAGTATTGATGGGTCCAGCTAAAACATCACATAAATATAGTGAAAGTGACCGAAAATTGGTTGCTTATCATGAAGCTGGTCATGCCGTAATTGGCTTACAATTGAGTAATGCTAGTGATGTTCAAAAGGTAACCATAATTCCTAGAGGTACAGCAGGTGGTTATAATATGATGGTCCCAAGCGAAGAAAAATTGTGTGCCACTAAAACAGATTTACTAGAACAAATTACAGGTTTACTTGGTGGACGTACTGCTGAAGAAATAGTCTTTGGAGAAATAACTACAGGTGCTCATAACGACTTCGAAAAAGCAACAAAAATAGCTCGAGCAATGGTTACTGAATATGGAATGAGTGATTTAGGACCATTACAATTTGAGCAACAAGAAGGCAGTGTATTTTTAGGTAGAGATTATAATAAACCTCAACATTTTTCCAATGAAGTTGCTAATGAAATAGATATGGAAATGCGTAAAATTATTGATGAATGTCACCTAAAAGCAACCGATATCATTAAAAATCATAAAAAATTATTAAAACTTATTGCTGATACTTTGTTAGAATATGAAACTTTGACAAAAGAACAAATTGATTATTTGGTGGAAAATGGACATATGCCTTCTGAAGATGAAGAAACTAATTTAGAAAAAATGTCACTAACAAAATTAAGAGAAATGGCCAAAGATAAAAAGATAAAAAATTATTCAAAAATGAATAAGGCTGAATTAGTAAAAGAACTAGATAATAATAAATAATCTAGTTTTTTCTTGATATAATTAAAAGAGTTGTTATAATATCAATAGGAGGCAATTGAACTCAACTTATATATTAAAATAAATTATGAAGAAAATATCTTAACTGAATTAGAGGTTGTAAATAATGAAATGGAAAATTGGAAACGTTGAAATTCAAAATCAAGTTGTTTTAGCTCCTATGGCTGGCATTTCAAATTCAGCCTACCGCAGAATCATTAAAGAAATGGGATGTGGGCTCATTTATGCAGAAATGGTTAGCGATAAAGCAATAATGTATAAAAATAAAAAAACTTTGGATATGCTTTATATGACTGAGGAAGAAAGGCCAATTGCACAACAAATTTTTGGTTCTGATAAAACTAGTTTTGTAGAAGCCGCAAAGTATATATACGATAACATGAAACCTGATATAATTGATATAAATATGGGTTGTCCTGTACCTAAGGTGGCAGAAAGATCTCAGGCAGGTGCTGCTTTATTAAAAGATCTTGCAAAAATTTATGAAATTGTTCAGGCTGTCGTTCAAGCAGTCCCTATTCCAGTCAGTGTAAAAATTAGGAGTGGTTGGGATGATAGGCATATTAATGCTGTGGAAGTTGCAAAGATAGTTGAAAAAGCGGGAGCAAGTGCTATTTGTATTCATCCTAGAACCAGAAAACAGAGGTATAGTGGAAAAGCAGACTGGAGTATTATTAAAGCCGTTAAAGAAGCGGTAAATATACCAGTCATCGGTAATGGTGATATTAAAACCGCAGAAGATGCTAAAAAAATGTTGGAAACAAATTGTGATGCTGTAATGATTGGACGAGGTGCTTTAGGAAATCCTTGGTTAATTAAAGAAACTGTTGCTCTCTTAGAGGAAAATAAAGTTTTAGAATCACCAACTATTTATGATAAAATAGATATGTGCATTAAACATTTAAAGTATTTACAAGAACTAAAATCAGAAAAGATTGCTGTTTTAGAAATTCGAAATCATATTGGTTGGTACCTTAAAGGTATACCTGGAGTCAATGAAATTAAAAATAAAGTCTACAAAAGTAGTAACGTTCATGATATAATGCAATTATTATTAAGTTATAAGGAGGAAATTTATAATGACAAAGAAGCAAGAAGAAACTAAAACATATGCAAAGTTTTGGCAAAGATTTTGTGCCTTTCTAATAGATATGTGTGTAATTTCTGTTTGTAGTATACTTTTATCTTGGATTTTTCAGCCATTTATTAACCAAGAAAATTATCAACGATTATCAGATGAGGCTAATTCAACTATCCAAGATTATACTAATCAAAAAATAGATTCACAAACTTATTTAACAAGAACATCTGATATTAGTTATGACATGGATAGAGCTACTGCCTTAATTACCATCGCTGGAATTGCTATTTCTATACTATATTTTGGTTTATGGCAATATAAACATGATGGACAAACAATTGGTAAGAAATTTATGAAAATCAAAATAATAAAAAAAGATGATAGTCCATTAACTATTAATGATATTTTATTAAGAGCTTTACTAATAGATTCTATTTTAGCGGATATTATAGGAGTTTGTTTTGCAATTTTTGCTAGTAAGAATGTTTATTTTTACGGAATAGTTGTTTCTAGAACGTTGCAATATTTTATCCTATTTATTAGTGCAATGATGGTTTTATCTACTAAAACTAAGCAAGGATTACATGACATATTATTAAAAACTGAAGTAATTCAAATAGAACAAGGAGTGTGAAAAACAGTGAGAGAATTTACAGAACAAGAATTAGTAAGAAGAGACAAAGCAGAAAAAATTAGAAAATTAGGTCTAGATCCATTTGGACATAAATTTGAAAGAACAGATTTTGCTGCAGATATTAAAGATAAGTATGATTTAATAGAACATGATGCCTTTGAAAATATGGATGATACAGCAACCGTGGCAGGGCGAATTATGTTTATTAGAAAAATGGGTAAAGCCTCTTTTTTCACTATAAAAGATAAAACAGGATCAATTCAAATTTATATCTCAATAAATGATGTTGGAGAAGAAACATATACATTATTTAAAAGTGCAGACATTGGAGATATAGTAGGTGTCTATGGTAAAATTATGAAAACTAAAACAGGAGAAGTAACTATTAAATGTTTAGAATATACTCATTTAGTTAAAGCTTTAAAGCCTTTACCTGAAAAATTCCATGGTCTAACTGATATTGAAGAAAGATATAGGAGACGTTATGTTGATTTGATTATGAATGATTCTTCAAAACGAGTAGCATTCTTAAGACCTAAAATTATTAGATGTATTCAAAATTTTATGGACAAGCAAGGATTTGTTGAAGTAGAAACCCCAATTTTATCAACATTATTAACAGGGGCAAGTGCTCGTCCATTTACTACCCATCATAATACACAAGATACAGATATGTACCTTCGTATTGCCTTAGAGTTACCACTAAAAAGATTATTAGTTGGTGGAATGGAAGCTGTCTATGAAATAGGCCGTGTATTTAGAAATGAAGGTATGGACCCAAAACACAATCCAGAATTTACGTTAATGGAAGCATATTTGGCTTATAGTGATTTGGAAGGTATGATGGATTTAACTGAAAAAATGTATCAAACAATAGCAAAAGATGTTTTTGGTAAAATGAATTATAAATTTAGTGGTTATGATATTAATTTACAAGGTCCTTGGAAAAGGATTAGTATGGTTGATGCTATAAAAGAACAAACAGGAATTGATTTTAAGGAAGAAAAGACGGTTGAGGAAGCTTTAAAATTAGCAGAAGAACATAATATTGAAGTACAAGAACATGAAAAGACAGTAGGTCATATTATAAATTTATTCTTTGAAAAATACGTGGAAGAAACATTGGTACAACCAACATTCTTATATGGTCATCCGGTTGAAATATCACCACTTACAAAAAAGAATCCTGAAGATCCAAGATTCGTCGATCGTTTTGAACTTTTCATAGCTGGTAAAGAGTTTGCTAATGCTTATACAGAATTAAATGATCCTATTGATCAATTAGCTAGATTCGAAGATCAACTAAAAGAAAAAGATTTAGGTAATGAAGAAGCTAATGATATTGATATGGACTTTATTGAAGCTTTAGAATACGGAATGCCACCAGCAGGGGGAATTGGTTATGGAATAGATAGATTATGTATGTTATTCCTAGAACAAGAATCCATCCGTGATGTCTTGTTATTCCCAACGATGAAAGAAAAGTAAGG
>CANQZM010000013.1 GCA_947628345.1 uncultured Bacilli bacterium | reverse complement strand
AAGCAGATGTAAAAATAAATACTAGTAAAAAATATAAGGAAGTACAAGAAAAACTTGGAAATTGTTTACATCAATTACTAATAGTTTCAAAAGTAGAATTCACAAGCGAAGGTGAAGAAATTTTAGTTACAAAAAGTACAGGTCAAAAATGTACTAGATGTTGGAATTATGTAGATCATCTTGAAGATGGTGAAATATGTGGAAGATGCAAACATATTCTAGAAGATTAAAAAAATTATTTAAGATATAGAAAAATCTATATATCAGATTGTTGACAAAGTGGTATGTTTGAAATGAACATATCGCTTTTTGTTTAAAAAATTTGAAAAATTCGAAAAAAATAGCAAAAAATGGAATTTTTGAATTTTATTTTCATTATTTTTTGTACTTTTATTTCTCCATAATGCTATTTTTTTCAAATTATGACATGCAAAAATCAAGGTAGAATATTTGTCATTTTTTAAATTTTAAAAAGACTGTTTTCAAACTTTTCGTTTGTCAA
The DNA here is from genome assembly GCA_947628345.1 of uncultured Bacilli bacterium. Classification (GTDB taxonomy): domain Bacteria; phylum Bacillota_I; class Bacilli_A; order RF39; family UBA660; genus UMGS995. The sequence goes on along the minus strand of CANQZM010000013.1, from coordinate 23,490 downwards.
CAGTCTGAATCACTTCCGATTGGAAGTGATTTTTATAATAAATTTAGTAAGTTTCTTCAATATTTTTGTCTTTTAATTCTTCAACTTTTTTAATTACTTTAAATAATAGATTTAGGGCAATTTGTTCAGTTTTTCGGTTACTATCACGCAAAGGATTTAATTCTACTAAGTCATAACCGTTAACCTTATCAAAGTATTTTAAAACTTCATCATTTAATTTCATTGCAGTATTATAATCAATACCATTAAACTCAGGAATTGAAATACCAGGAGCAATATCCGGATCAATTATATTTAAATCATAAACTACATGAACACCTTTAGTTTTATAATTGGCAATTTCAAATGCTTTTCCAACTATATTTTCAGCACCTTCATTTTTAAGGTCTTCACCTGTAAAAACTGTAATACCAGAATATTTTAAATTATCTCTTTCTTTTTGATTCATACTTCTTACTCCGATTAGAACTGTCTTAGTAGCTTGAATTATTTCACCTCGATGGAAAGAGATTAATTCTTCTCCTTTAAAACCAGTGATACAGGATGTAACAATGCCATTAATATTACCAGTTTCTGTAGTATCAAATGTGTTATAATCAGCATGGGCTCCAATCATAATTAGGCCGATTTCTTCATTAGCCTTAGCATCAGCTAAACAACTAGAAATAGAAACAGACTTATCTCCGCCTAAAGTAATGGGAAAATAACCCTGATTCATTTTATCCAAAATATTTTTATATAATTTTTCATTATAGGTATTTATTTCATATTTATTTTTAGATCTATCCGATAAGTTTCTACTTTTGATAATATTTTCATCAGCTTTAAAAGTAAGTACTTCACCTTGATAAAAACTAGCAAAATCTTTAGCAAGTTGTAGTGGACCTAAACGAGCTCCATCTATGTGAACACCTAAATCTGTTTCGGCTCTAATAATTACACTTTTCATTATCTATCACCTTTTTGAATTATACCATAAATCTAAACTTATATTCACAAAAATCTTTAATTTTACATAACTTTACTATATAATGATAGTAGAGGTGATATCGTTGAAAAAACTTAAAGATTTAGTATCATGTGATTATGATGTTTTAATTAATGATATTAAAATAGATTCTAGAGAAATAAAAAAGGGAGATTTATTTGTTGCGGTTAATGGATTTAACGTTAAGCATAGTGATTATATTGATGACGCTATTAAAAGGGGAGCTGCAGCCGTAATTACAGATATTGATTATAAAAGTAATATACCTATAATTAAAGTTAGTGATGTAAATGGAATATTAAATGATATATGCCGTAAATTTTATGATTATAATGATTCAACTACATTGATTGGAGTAACTGGAACAGATGGTAAAACAACTACTGCTGTAATGATTAAAGAGTTATTAAAAGACAGTTTAAATATAGCTTATATGGGAACTAATGGTATTGAATATAAAGATAAAAATATTAAAACTGATAATACTACCCCAACTAATGAAAAATTATATAAATATTTATCCCAATTAGAACATGATAAATGTACCCACTTAGTTATGGAAGTATCTAGTGAAGCTTTATTACACAAAAGAGTTAGTGATTTTAAATACAAGTATGCCATATATACAAATATTACAGAAGATCATTTAAATATTCATAAAACACTTGAAAACTATATAGAATCAAAATTGTCCTTAGCTAAGTTAGTTGCTAGGGATGGTGCTATTATTGTCAATATTGATGATAAAAATTGTAATTTAGTACTTCAAAATAAAGATAAAAAAATTTATACTTACGGACAAAGCAAGGAAAGTGATTTTCAAATAACTAATATTAAAGATTATAAGAATTATACTACTTTTGATATTGTAACTAAAGATAAAACTTATAATATTAAAATGCCTTATGTAGGAGTTTATAATACTTATAATATGACTGCAGCATTTATTGTTTGTTATTTAGAAAAATGTGATCTGGACAAAATAGTAAGATCAATTTCAAAACTTCCACTTGTTAAAGGAAGAACTGAGGTGTTAGATTTTAATCAAAACTATACTTTAATACTTGACTATGCACATACTTTAAATGCCATAAAAAATATTGTTGAGAATTTCAAAGGAAAATATAAAAGAATTATTTTATTAACGGGAGCTGCAGGCGGTCGAGAAAAAGAAAAAAGAGTAAAAATAGGAAAATATATTTTAAATAATGCTGACTATGTTATCTTTACAATGGATGATCCTAGATATGAAAGTGTTGATGATATCATTGATCAGATGATAGGAGATGAAAAAACTAATAATTACAGTCGTATAATTAATAGAGAGGACGCTATTAATTATGCCCTAGATATGGCTAAAGAAGGTGATTTAGTACTGATTCTAGGTAAGGGTAGGGATAATTATATGGCTATAGAAGATAGAAAAGATCCATATTGTGATTATGATGTTATCAAAAAGTATTTTACAACTAAAAAGAAGAGTTAATTACCCTTCTTTTTAATTTTAACCATTTCCATACCAACTTTTTCAACTATTCCTAAGTATGAATATCTACTAATTAATTCTGGATTGTTTAAAATTTCAGTAGCGTATTTTTTATAATTTTCCCATCTTTTCTTAACAATATTCTCTAAATTATTCTCATAATTTTTTTTATCTATTAATTTTTTTTCATATTGTTCACAGTAACTTTGGGCTATTATATATTTTATACGATTTTCAGCGCTTGCAAAAGGTTGATATTCATATGATATCATAACATTATTAAATAACATGTCTTCATCATAACCTAAAATTGTAAAATCTGAAATAAAGTTTTTCATAGTATAAAATTCATTACTAATTTCACGTATATTATTAATATATGTAACTTTGCCATCATTACTATATTCAGCATCATCATAATATTTTGTATTAAAAATTGTATCAAATAATTCCAAATATTGATCCAAACTACTCACCACCTGTAAAAATTATTTTATTCGTTTTTTTTCATTTGTCAAATATTATTTATACTTAGTTGCAATTAAATTTTGAATATATTATAATTGATATATGGCAAGAATGTAGCTTTAAATAGTACTATGAAAAAAACTATAAGAAACAGGTAGATAGTTATTTATTAGAAATATATCTAGCTTGGTACATTTAGTGTATATTATTATATTATGTTTAAAAAGCAGTCTTGGAAATAAAAAAATTAAAGATTAAGTACTATGTTTTTAAATTTAGTGACGTTTAATCATCAAAAAGTTAGAAGGTAGGAAAAAATGAAAAAGAAAATAGTAATTGTTGGCGCAGGACCTGCAGGTTTAACCGCAGCCTATAAAATATTAAAAGCTAAAGCAAATGATTATAGTGTTGTTATTTTAGAACAAGATAAGCAAGTAGGAGGAATTTCTAAATCGGTTACTTTTGGTAATTATACAGTTGATACAGGAATTCATCGTTACTTTACTAAAAATGATGAAGTTAATAAAATTTGGAAAACTTTATTACCAATTCAAAATAAACAATCATACGATCAAATTATATTAGATAAAAATTTAAAAAATCCTCATAAATCAGGTTCTAATCCTGAAAAAGATGAGAAATCATTGTTAGTAAAAGATAGATTAACTAGAATTTATTATGGTAAAAAATTTTATGATTATCCAGTTACCATTAATATGGAAACATTAAAGAATTTAGGATTTAAAGAAATTGTTTGTTGTGGATTTAGTTATTTAAAATCAGTATTTATTAAAAGAAAAGAAACTTCTCTTGAAAACTTTTATATTAATAAATTTGGAAAAAGATTATATCAACATTTCTTTGAAAGCTATACTGAAAAAGTTTGGGGTATCCATCCAAGTAAATTATCAGCTGATTGGGGAGCACAAAGAACTAAAGGAGTCTCTATTACAAGTGTTTTAATGGATGTCGTAAAAACCAAATTAAAAATTAAAAATTCTAAAAACACTGTAGTGTCATTAACTGATACTTTCTTCTATCCTAAATTAGGATCTTTACAAATGTGGGATGCTATGAAAGAAGAAATTATCAAAATGGGTGGTAAAATTATCACTAATGCCCTTGTTTCTAAAATAAATATAAAAGATGGGGTAGTTACTTCTGTTGAATATCAAAAGAATAATACTAAAAAAGAAATTAAAGTTGATAAATTTATTTCCTCAATGGCTATTAAAGATTTAGTTGAAATGATATCAGGTAATATTACTATTCCAAAAGAGGTTTATCAAGCCGCTACTAACTTACCATATCGTGAATTCATGAGTGTTTGTATGGTTTTAAAAAAGATTAAATGGCAAAATGATAAAGCTACTAAGAATGTTTTGAATATTCCTCCAGACTCTTGGGATTATATACAGGATCCTGATTTAACTTTAGGGCGTATCCAAATTTTTAATAATTGGTCTCCATATTTATTTAAAAATAAAAAAGAGTTTGAAAAACATATTTTAGTTGGATTAGAATACTTTTGTAGTGAAAATGATAAATATTGGAATATGTCTGATGATGACTTTATTGACTTTGCAACCAAAGAAATTATCAAATTAGGGTTGATTTCCGGTAAAGACGATTGTATAAAAGCAACTAGAATAAAAATCAAGAAAGCATATCCAGCTTATTTTGGTAGTTATGATAAAATAGAAGAAATTAAACAGTTCTTAAATTCCATTGATAACTTATATTGTATAGGTAGAAATGGACAACATCGTTATAATAATATGGATCATGCTATGTTAACCGGAATAGAAGTTGCAAATACAATTATTAAGAATTTAAAAAATAAAGATAATATTTGGAATGTTAATGTTGATAAGGAATATCACGAGGAAAAAAATAGCAAGTAGGAAAAGAGTGGTAGTATGACTGAATATGATATATTTGTTCCAGGTAGATTAGGTATAATTGGTGAGGTTAGTGACTTAGTAACACCTTATTTAGAAGAGAATAATAAATTAATCCCAGGATGCGCAATTGCAATGACTGTCGAACAGGGAATTTATGCTACCGTTAAAGAAAGTTCCAAGTTGGTTATCACAATGAATGATAAAAAATTCACATGTGAAATGAATGAAGACATTTTACTTAAACATGCTGAAGATAAAAATAATTTTTTTGCATATGTTTGTGGCTGTAGCTTATACATGAAACGTAAATATAATATTGGTGGTATTAATGTCAAAATAACAAAGATGGATTTACCTATTAAAAAAGGGCTTTCTTCTTCTGCAGCTATTTGTGTTCTTATCACTAAAGCTTATAAAAAAGTTTATAATTTAGAAATGAGTGAAGAAGAAGAAATTGAAGCAGCATACCAAGGAGAACATCTAGCTTTGTCTAAATGTGGTAAATTAGATCAGTCGGTTATTTATAAAAATCAATTGGTTAAAGTAGATTTTTATTCGAATGAAGTAAATGCTTCTGAAATTTTACCCAAAGAAAAAATTCATATCTTAGTAGCAGATTTAAAAGGTGACAAGGATACAGCTAAAATAATGTCTGACTTAAATAATTGTTTTCCTTTTTATAAGAATGATAATGAAAAAAAAGTGCATCAAATGGTATCGCTTAAAAACAGAAGAATTGTTCAAGATTCAGTTAATTGTATTGAAATTGGTGACTTAAAAAAATTAGGTAAAAATTTTAGAAAAATGCAAAAATTAAAAGATAAATGTAGTGTAGTATGTAGTGAGTTTGAATCACCTAAACTACATTCATTATTAAGAGATAAAACTATTAAAAAACTTTCATATGGAGCTAAAGATGTTGGCTCAGGTGGTGATGGTTGTATTGAAATTTTAGCAAAAAATGAACAATCTAAAGAAAAATTAAAAAAGTACTTAGAAAATGATTTGGGCTTAACCACTTATAGTTTTACTATTGATAATAAAAATAATTAAAGAAGATTGATGTCATAATCTTCTTTTATTTTATCTCCATGTCTAAATATGTCAAAAAATACATATATTTAATTAGGTGATATTGTGTTATATGAAATTTTTTTATTTATCAAAAGTATCTTTTTAACAGGATCCTATTCTAATCAAGTTTTTCCAGAACCTTTAACTAAAGAAGAAGAAGATAATTACATTAATAAAGCTAAAATGGGAGATAAAGAAGCCCGTAATAAGCTTATTGAACATAATCTAAGATTAGTAGCCCATATTGTTAAAAAATTTGATAGTAAGTACGTTGATCAAGATGATTTAATTAGTATTGGTACTATTGGATTAATTAAAGGAGTTGATACTTTCTCTAATGATAAGGGTGTAAGAATCACTACATATTGCGCTCGTTGTATAGAAAACGAAGTATTGATGCATTTCAGAAGTAATAATAAAACAACTAAAAATATTTCTTTAAATGAGTCAATAGGATTTGATAAAGATGGTAATGAAATTTCAATTATGGATGTATTAAAAGCTCCTAAACCAGATTTTATCGAAGATATTAGTTTAAAAGATAATATTGAATTATTAAATAAATATATGAATGTATTAACACCAAGAGAAAAGGAAATACTAATTAAAAGATATGGCCTTAATAATACAGAAGAAAAAACTCAAAAAGTTATTGCTAAAGAATTAAATATTTCTAGAAGTTATGTATCACGAATGGAAAAAAGGGCTTTAACTAAAATATTACGTGAATTTATTAAAAATAATAAATATGAGTAACTGGACATAAAGCAAAAAAAAATGTATAATGGTAGTTAAGTGAGTGATAGTATGAAACCAAGGAACGGAGTTAAATTTGCAGTACTAATAGGTATAGTTGTTTTAACAGTTTCATCAATTATTAGTTATGCTATAATTTATTTTTTTCAAATGCCTTCCATTCACTTAGATGGTTCTAAAGAGATGACTATTAACTATAAATCTAAGTATAAAGAACCAGGTTATCAAGCAACATATTATAAAAAAGATAAAACAAAAAATATAAAAATTTATGGTAAAGTTAATACTAACAAATTAGGAATTTATAAACTTAAATATGTTTATAAAAAAGGTTTTTTCAAGAAATTTGTAGTAAGAACAGTAAAGGTTAGAGATTTAGAAAAACCAGTTATTACTTTTGATGATGATAGGGAAACTATTTATGTTTGTCCAAAAAAAGCCCACGAAATTAAATATAATGCCTATGATAATTATGATAAAGATCTTACAACTAAAGTTAAAGTTAGTAAAAAAGATAATATTATAAAGTATGTAGTGGCAGATTCTTCTGGAAATATAACAATGAAACAAAAAAAAGTTTTCTACGAAGATCATGAAAACCCCAGTTTAAATTTAATTTCTGGAGATACAGCAACTGCTTTTTTAAATGAGACTTATACTGATCCAGGATATGAAGTATTTGATAATTGTGATGTCTTATCTAATGATGAAGTTAATATTGATGGTGTTGTAAATACTGGTATAACTGGTACATATATATTAACTTATAAAGTTACAGATTCTTCTGGAAATATAACCATAAAAAAAAGAACTGTTAATGTTGTTAAACGAAATAGTGCTGGTACCATTTATTTAACTTTTGATGATGGACCAAGGATGGGTACTACTAACGTTATTTTAGATATTCTTAAAGAAGAAGGTATTAAAGCTACTTTCTTTGTTACAAATAATGGACCTGATGAACTAATTAAAAGAGAATATGATGAAGGACATAGTATTGGTCTTCATACAGCTAGTCATAATTATGCAGTAGTTTATGGAAGTACTGATAGTTATTTTAACGATTTATCATTAGTTCATGATCGAGTATTTAACATTACTGGATATGACTCTAAATTAATTCGTTTCCCAGGAGGTTCTAGTAATACCATTAGTAGAAAATATACACCTGGTATTATGAGTACTTTAACTAATGAGGTTTTAAGACGAGGCTATAAGTACTATGATTGGAATATTGATAGTGGTGATGCTGAAAGTCATAGTGATACTGCTACTATTTATAATCGAGTTACTACCCATCTTTCTCATGATAAAGTAAATGTGATATTAATGCATGATGTTAAATCCTATACAAGGGATGCTCTAAAGTCAATTATTGCTTATGCTAAAAGTAATGGTTATCACTTTGAAACTATTACTAATGAAACTGATATGATAACTCAAAGAGTTAACAATTGACCTTAATCTTGATTTTGTTATAATAAGGAGGTAACTCAATGAATTTATTTAAGCCTACTATATATCAAAAAGATATTTTTAGTATTAATTATGAAAAATTAAAACAATTGGGAATTAAATGTTTAGTTTTTGATTTAGATAATACTTTAGCACTTCTTCATGAAAAAAAATGTCCTAGAAAAACCAAAAAATTAATTCGAGAGTTACAAAAAGATTTTATTATCTTTATTATTTCTAATAATTCTAAACAAAGAATAGAACCTTATAAAAAAGAATTAGGAGTAGATGCAGTTAGTTTGGCTATGAAACCATTAACTATTGGTCTAACAAGAATAAGAAAAAAATACAAATTATTGAAAAAAGAAATGATTATGATAGGTGATCAATTAGTTACAGATATTGTCTCAGGTAATAGGTTTCATATTAAAACAATATTAGTTGATCCATTAGGAGAAAAAGATTTGAAAATTACAAAACTCAATAGAAAAATAGAATCATTTATTATTAAAAGATATTATAAAAAAGGAATATTTAAACGAGGTGATTATTATGAATAATAATCAAAAAAGATGTAGTGGTTGTGGAGTTGTTTTACAAGATCAAAATGTTTTACAAGAAGGTTATACAACTAGTTTAGAAAATGATATTTGTCAGAGATGTTTTCGTCTTAAAAACTATGGTGAATACCAAGTAGTCGCAAAATCAAATGATGAGTATTTAGAAATTTTAAAACAAATAGGTAAAACCAAAGATTTAGTTTTATATGTTACTGATTTATTAAATTTAGAAGAAGATATTTTAAAAATTAGAGAATATATTCAAAATAAAATGATTTTAGTTCTAAATAAAAAAGATATTTTACCTAAAAGTGTAAAAGAATCTAAGTTAATAAAATATTTTGCTGATAATCATGTTCATTTTGAAGAAATAATTGTTATAAGTGTTGAAAAAAATTTAAATATTGATTATTTATTAAAAAGAGTAAAGTATTTTCAAACTACTAAAAATGTATATGTAGTAGGACATACTAATGCCGGTAAATCTACATTAATTAACAAACTAATTAAAAATTATTCAACTTCATCAACTCAGGAATTAACTATGTCACCATTACCTTCAACAACTTTAAATACTATTACGATTGAAATTAATGAGTATTTAACCTTAATTGATACACCTGGATTAGTAGATACTGATTCTATTATTAATTATGTAGATAAAAATATGTTAAAGAAAATAAATCCTAAAAAAGAGATAAAACCTAGAACTTATCAATTACGTAAAAATCAAAGTATACTTATAGAAAACTTAATTCGTATTGATTATGTTGAAGGAGAAAGAAATAGTTTTACTTTATTTATATCTAATGATTTAAAAGTAAAAAGAATTAACCCTAAAAGAACTGATCTTAAATCTTTACAAAAGACCAGTTATGAAATATTTTATGATACAGATTTAGTAATTAAAGGATTAGGTTTTGTAAAAATAGTTAATAAGGGAAAAATTGATATTTATTTAAATCAAAATGTTAACAGTTTTACAAGAAAATCACTTATTTAAAATATCTATCCCATACTTGTTAGCATTGTGATCATAAAATAAATCAATTTTTAAAGGATTATAAGTTAAATAAGTAAAAATAAGATATGTAATTATAATTGTGATAGCACCTATTAAATTATATTGGTGTTTTTCTATGGACAGTTTACTAATTATATATTCGCTTATAAAGATAGAAATAAATAAAAGAATCATGGTTAAAATTAATTTTTCTCCTATAATATAATAAATTGGTAAATAAATAATTAAAAGAATTATATTAGTAATAATACCACGTAAGAAAGTTTTTATAAGAAAATTATGATCCTTATAATAAACTAATCTAGTTAAAATACTAAAAATAAAACTAGCAGTAAAGATCATTTTTAGATGTTCCCAAATACTTTCATTTACTGGACAAAAGATACTAGTTAATGTATTAGGAAATAAAGTATAACCAAAATGAATTAAACTACATAATAAAAATATAATGATGGTATTAATTAATAACTTTTTAAAATTCATAGTATCACCTATAATATTGTATGTAGGTAAACTTTAAATATTCTTGAAATATATATGAAAATATGGTATAAGAAAATAAATTGGATAAGGATGTATTATGGATAAAGACAATTTAGCAAATGAAATAAGAAGTAAAGTAGATATTGTTGATATAATTGGACGAAGAATTCCATTAGTCGCAAAGGGCAAAAACTTTTTTGGGGTTTGTCCTTTTCATGATGATACTAATCCATCAATGAGTGTTTCTAGAGACAAACAAATTTATCGTTGCTTTTCTTGTGGAGCTAGTGGTAATGTTTATACATTTTTAATGCAATACGAACACAAAGAATTTAAAGAAGTTTTAAAAGATTTAGGTGAATTAGTTGGAATTAATGTTTCAGGTATAAAAATTAATAAAATCCCAACTAAATATGATCATTTATATGAGGCATATAATTTAGCTTGTAAATATTATCAAAATAATTTAGCATCCAGCTATGGAAAAGAAGCTAAAAAATATTTAAAAGAACGTGGTTTAGATGAAGATGTTATTAAAAAATTTGAAGTGGGGTTATCACTTTCTAATAAAAATGCTTTAACAGAGTTATTACTGGCTAAAAAATTTGATTTAAAAGACTTAAATGAGATAGGATTAACTATTGACAATAAAGATGTATATAATGATAGAATAATGTTTCCTTTACATGATAGTTATGGTAAAATTGTAGGATTTTCAGGAAGGATTTACCAAAAAACAGATAAAAGTAAATATGTTAATACTAAAGAAACAGCTATTTTTAAAAAAGGACAATGTCTTTATAATTATCATAGAGCTATTGATCAAGCTAGAACTAGTAAATATATTATTGTTATGGAAGGGTTTATGGATGTAATTAGAGCATCTTCTGTAGGTATTGATAACGCAGTGGCTTTAATGGGAACAGCATTAACTAATGAACAAGTAAAATTAATAAAACGTCTTTCTAATAATGTTATTATATGTTTAGATGGTGATGATCCAGGAAAGAAAGCAGCTCTAAAAGTAGGAGAAATTTTACTAAAAGAAAATATTGAAGCCAAAATTGTTACTTTGCCAAATAATGATGATCCAGATAGTTATATTTTAACAAATGGTAAAGAAAGCTTTTTAAATCTAATTGATAGTGCAGTTTTTTATAGTGATTATAAAATTAATTCTTTAAAAGAAAATATTAACTTTAATAGTGATGAAGATCTTGCAAACTATATAAATCAAGTAATTTCTGAAGTTGTTAAGATTGATGATAGCATTAGAGTAGAAATAATCTTAAAAAAACTTGCAAAAGATTACAATATAGGGTATAATACACTGGAAAAAAGGTTTCAAGAGCTTAAAAGTAATTTGAAATCAGCACCTCAGATTGTTGTTAATAAACCCAAAAGAGTTCGTAAAAATAAGTATCTTTTGGCTATGGAACAGGTACTTTATTATATGTTAAATAATGACTGGGTAATTGATCTAGTAGAACATGAAAAAATAATATTTCCAAGTAATGAAACTAGGTTATTAACGAATGAAATAATTTATTATTATAAAAAGAACCGTGTTATAAATATAGCTGATTTTTATACTTATTTACAAACAAAGCCTGATTTGTTGCAATCATTAAATGAAATTGTATCATCTGTTCATAAAGAGACGATTTCTAAAAGTGAATTATTTGCTTATTTTAAGGTAATTAAAGATTATAGTATAAGCCAAGAAATAAAAAGATTGGAAGAATTGATGAAAAAAGAATCTGATTGTCTAAAACAAGCTAAGATAGTAGAACAAATTAGGAAGTTAAAGTTAGGAGATAATTATAATGGTTGAAGAAATAAGGACACTAGATGAAAGAAAAAAGAAGTTAATTACATTAGGAAAACGTCAAGGTTACATTACTTATGAGCAACTAGCTAATGAGTTAAAGGGGTTAGATATTGATAGTGATTCTTTAGATGAATTATATAATGCTTTAACTGAAGAAGAAATAGATATTGTAGCCGAAGATGGTAGTGATGATGCCAGTGGTGAAGAAATTACCGAAAATATTCAAGTAGAAGATTTAACAATGTCTAAAGATGTTAAAATTAATGATCCAGTTAGAATGTATTTAAAAGAAATTGGTCGTATTAATTTACTTACATCTGATGAAGAGTTTGAATATGCTAAAAGAGCTGAAGAAGGCGATGAAGAAGCTAAACGTATTTTAGCTGAATCTAACTTACGTTTGGTTGTTAGTATTGCAAAAAGATATGTTGGACGTGGAATGTTATTTTTAGATTTAATTCAAGAAGGTAATATTGGTCTTATGAAAGCAGTTGATAAATTTGATCCAACTAAAGGTTATAAATTTTCAACTTATGCAACATGGTGGATAAGACAAGCAATTACCCGTGCTATTGCTGATCAAGCTAGGACTATTCGTGTTCCAGTTCATATGGTTGAAACAATTAATAAGTTAGCTCGTGTTCAAAGACAATTGACTCAAGAATTAAATCGTGAACCTACTGATGAAGAAATTGCTGAAAAATTAGGAATAACTATTGAGAAAGTAAGAGAAGTTTATAAAATTAGTCAAGATCCAGTATCTTTAGAAACACCAATTGGTGAAGAAGAAGATTCTCATTTAGGAGACTTTGTTCCTGATGAAAGAGCTTTGGGACCTGAGGAGTATACTACAGTTGAAATGTTAAAAGAAGAATTGGCAGGAGTCCTTTTAACTTTAACAGATCGTGAAGAAAAAGTATTAAGACTTCGTTTTGGATTAGATGATGGACAATGTAGAACTTTAGAAGAAGTAGGACAAATATTTGGAGTAACTCGTGAACGTATTAGACAAATTGAAGCCAAAGCACTTCGTAAGTTAAGACATCCATCTCGTAGTAGAAAATTAAAGGATTTTTTAACTGATTAATGAAAATTAGTAGTCGCTTAAAACAAATAGGAGATCTAGTTGATACAGATTCTTTATGTTTAGACATTGGTTGTGATCATGCTCTATTAGATATCTATTTAGTTAAAAATAAAAAAGTTGATAGAATAGTTGCCTCTGATATTGCCGAAGGGCCACTAAAATCTGCTAAAGAAAATATTAAACGATACAACCTAGAAGAAAAAATACAGACTAGATTAGGAGATGGGTTAGAAACCTATACAGAAGATATTGACACTATTATTATTTCAGGTATCGGTGGAAGAACTATAATTGGTATGTTTAAATATAGTTTATCATCAATTAAAAACGTAAAAACTATAATCGTTTCTCCAAATAATTACCAACAAGATGTTCGAAAATTTTTTAGTCATAGTGGATTTTATATAAAAGATGAAAAACTAGTTAAAGATGGAAAAATCATTTATCAAGTAATTAAATTTGTGCGTGGTAGAAAAAGATATCATCAAAAAGATTATTTTTTTGGACCTATACTTAGAATAAATAAAAATCCATTATTTGTAGAATATTTCAAAAGAGAATTATCATCTAAACTAATATTAGTTGATATTTTACCAAAAAACTATCGCTTAAAAAAATATATAATAAAAAAACAAATTAAATGGATAAAAAAAGAAATAGTTAGTTAATAATTATTACTAACTATTTCAGACTACTTTCAAATTTTTTATCTGCAACAATCTGAAAGAACTTCATAGTTCTTTTTTTGTGAGGATTTTGTCAAAAAAAGTTGTGTTATTTAAAATAATATAATAGAATAATATAGAACAAGTAAAAATTTAAAGAGTAGGTGAGAGATAAATGAAATATAGAAAAATTAAATATTTAATAATTGTCTTTTTAGCTATTGTTTTAATTCCGTTTAATAATGTTAAAGCAAGCGAAAAAGTGAGTTTAAAAATAGATAAAAAAGATTTAGAAGTAGGAGATGAAATTACTGTAAGTGCTAGTATTTCAAGTGATTTAGACGCTTATGCCTTACTTGCGACGCTTAAATATGATAAAAATGTTTTTAAAAAAATAGATGACAGTAACTTTTCTGTAGATGAGTTATCAAGTGTTACTTATAATGAAGATACTAACAAATTCGGGATTATAAATAAATCTGGAAAAATTGCTATGGAAGATGGTACACTTTTTACTGTTCATTTAAAAGTAAAAGATGATGCTAGTGTGGGAGATACTAACATTGCTCTTACAAATATAACGTATTCTGATGGAAAAAGTAAAAAAACTTTAGACAAAGTTTCTACTAAAGTATCAGTAACAAAAGATGCAAAAGATGGAGAAGTTATACCTCAAAATAAAGAAAATAAAATTACAGAGGATAAAGAAGAAGTTATTCTAGTATTTCCTACAAGTAAAGTTATAATTTTACTTTCTATATTAGCATTTATACTATTAATAGTAATTATATATATTAATTTTAAAACTGATACTAAAAAGAAGTCTCTACACTATTTAATTGGTATAGAAGTAATTATAATTTTATTAATAATACTTTTATTTATTATAAATATTAATAAAAAAGATGTTAATCGTGATGGGAAGAAAGATTATAAAGATGCAGAAGAAATTATTGATTATTTAATTAATATTGAAGGTACTAAACCAACTGCTACAAATATAGATAATAATAGTAAAAATAAAACCAGTGTTGGACGTTTTATAAATTATGATACAAATAATGATGGACGTGTCGATATTGGTGATGCAGGATATACTGTAGAATCTATTACAAAAGGTGCTGCTGTATCTTTAAGTAAAGTAAAAGAAGATGAGACAGATAATGATGAGTATTATGTAGAAAAAGGAAAAATAATACTTAAGTTTAAGGCTACAATAAATCCTAGTGATCTTAAAATTACTAAAGTAAAAATTGGAAATAAATATTATAATGTAGAATATAAGAATGGAGTTTATTCTGTTTTAGTAGATAATTATAATAAGGCCGGGCCTCATGATTTTGTAATTAATGGAGTTAAGTTATCTAATGGGGAAGAACGAGATACTAATTTAGTGATTACTAAAGAGATATTAAAAGATGTACCTGAAATTAACATTGAAAACAAACAGGGAAAATACGAAGATATGAATTTAAAATTTGATTTAGATGATAAAGATAAATCGTTAACAAGTGCTGAAATAGTAATTTTTAAAGGAAAAGTTACTGAGGAAGAAATTAAAGAAGCACTAGAAGGATCTGGTGTTCTTGATCAGTTTGATGAAGAAGGAAATAAAATAGAATCTGATGACTTTGATAATTTTGAAGAAATTTATGAAGAAAGTTTTAATTCTTTAGATTTTCCAGTTACACTTAATCTTAAAGATAAAAAATTAGAATTAGGTGGAGTATATACTGTAGTTGTTTTCGGAGAATATGATTTAGATAGTAATCATGATAATAAGAAAAATAATTATAAAAAAGAAATTATTAAAGATAGTCCAAAGACTATTACTGTTGGTAATCTTAAAATTAAATCAGAAAGTAATGAGACAATATATTTAAAGAAAAATGAAGAATATAAATTTAAGTTTGATGCTTCATTTGAACCAGAAGAAATAAAAAAATCAATTGTCAGAGCGACAGTTGATGGAGAAGAAAAAACTGTAGAAATAGAGAATGATTCTTATTTTATAAATCTTACTGCTGTAAATTCACAAGGATCTAAGACTTTCCATATTTCTGAAGTCTTACTTGAAGATGGTACAAAAATGTTATGCGATTATGATATAAAATATGAAGTACTTAAAGATGAACCTGAAATAAAGAATTTTACATATCATAAAAAAGATAATAAAATAACATTTACTTTAGAAGATTTAGATGAAGCCGCAACAGAAGCAAATATAAAAATAACTAACAAAAAAGAAAACAAAGAAATTTTCAAAAGAGATTTAGATTTAAATGATAAAAAATTTAGTTTTGACAATATAAATATAAAAGAAGGAAATGTTTATAATGTAGAGATAGATTACTCTTATGATTTAGATAATGATACTACGAATAAGGTAAATAATTACAAAAAAACATTTAAACATGAACTTAAAATTTTTGATGTTAATTTGGATTTTGATAAAAAAATCTATTACGTAGAAAAGGGTAATAAAGATGTTACTTTAAAATTTAATGCTACAATTGAACCTGAAAGTGAAAATGCAAAAGTTACTAAAATTAATATAAATGGAGAAAATCTGCCAGTTATTTCTAACGCTGATGGTAGTTACAGCGTTACAGTAAAAGGTCTTGATTTAGAAAAGACTGGAAAAATTCCTATAAAAATTAATAAAGTTATAATAGATGAAAATGTATTAGATGAAGATGAAATTGATGAAGAGGATGATACAGATATATCTTTAGAAGTAGAGGTATTAAAAGATCAACCTACAATAGAAGATTTATTAATTGATGAAACTGAAGGTTTCCCTATTGTTGAGTTTACTATAAAAGATCCAGAAAATACTTTAGAAGATAATATAGGTAAAGTAATAATCAGTAATGAGGGAAATGTAGTAGAAGAATTTGATATTAATACGTATATTAACGATAATGGAAAAGTTAAAATAAAGTTAGATGATCTTGCCGAAAAATTAGAAGCAGGAGGTAGTTATAATTTAGATATTAAAGTAAATTATGACTTAGACTCTGATAAAAAGAGTGAGGATAATAAACAGAAAAATTATGCCTTAATAGATACACATGAATTTAAGATTTATATTGCTGAACTTATTCAAGAAAAAATTGCTGAAAGTAAGTATGCAAATAAAAATGAAAAAATACCATTTTATATATCATCTAAAATTTCTCCAAGTGAAAATATAAAATCATTTGTATTAGATGATGATACTATTATTCCTACTAGTATAGTTGATGGACTTTACTATATTGAACTGGATGAAGAGACAACTTATGGTATAAAAAATTATACAATACAAAAGATAATTTTAGAAAATGATATAGTAATTAAACCAAAGAAATCTTTAAAACTTAATATTGATATATTAAAAGATATGCCTTATGTTAATAAATTAAATTTAAGTGAAAAAAATGACTTTATAAATTATGAACTTTTAGATGATGATCATGCATTTATTAGTGGAAAAATTACGATTTATGATAAGACTGGTACAAAAATAAAAGAAGAAGATGTTCAAAAGACAGGAACAGGAGTAATACAATATAAATTTATTGATGGAGATACTTACACAGTAAAAGTTACTGGAAGTTATGATTTGGACTCTATAGAAAATGGACCTAATGAAAAGACAGATGTAGAAATGTCTTCTGAGTCTTTTGTAGTAGGAGGAGATTATAACTTTAAATTAACAAATGCTTCTATTACTGATTCTCTACAACCAAATGAAAAACCTATTGTAAGTTTTAAGAGTACTAATACAAGAGGTAGCATTGTAACTAAAGCAAATTTAACAAATGATAATGGTGAACCTATCGAATATAGTGTTAGAGAATTATCAAAAGATAATTATGAAATAACATTGGATGATGCCAAAATGGCTCCAGGTCGCCATACTGTTACATTAGATAGTGTAAGCATGGATAATAGTTTAAAAACTTTTGAAAATAAAAAAGATTATAATACAAATAAATTTACTTATACTGTATTAAAAGAAAAACCTAAAGTAGAAGGACTTTCTTTAACAAACAATAAAGATGATAAAATCATTAATGCAACTTTCAAATTAGTAGATGAGTTTAAATCGACTAATAAATTAACCGTTGTCTTAGTTGATTCTGCTAATAAAACAATTAGTACTCATGAAATAAAAAAAGAAGACTTAAACTTTGATGATAATATTAATGTATCATTATCTTATAATTATAAAACTAACGCAAGTACTGCAGAAGGTTATTATACAGTTAAAGTTTTAGCAGATTATGATTTAGCTGATCAATATAAGTATAAAAATATAAGTCTTAGTGAAGAAGGCATATTAACTACAACTGAGAATGATATATACATTCAAGATATGTATATAACTAATAATAATAACCAAAGACTAGATAATAATGTATATCAAGCTAAAGGAGAACAAAATTTTCAAATAGCGTTTGTTATTCATGTAGGGGATTCTGTTAAAAATATTGCAAAAGAAAAATGGGGGACAAATTATAACTATAATAACTTACAATCTGTAACTATAAATGGTCTTAATTATCCGGCAACTGGAATTAGGTCAGATGCAAATAGTTATACTGTTAAAGCAAAATTAACAGTACCAAATAAAGCAGGTATTTTTAAGATAAAAGCTTCTAGAGTACAACTTGGTATAACTGGATATTACAATATGACTAAAACTGATTGGTATTCAGTTGCAGATCGTGAACTTACCATTGATATTTTAAAAGATAAACCTAAAATAGAAAACTTAATAATTACTGATGATTACGATAAACAAGAAGCCAAATTTGATTTTGATGTAGTTTTAGACGAGACTGAAGAAAAAGAAAACTTTACAGGAAATATTAAATTAGGAGATAGTACTGATACGATTAAAGAAGGCCATAATACTAAGATTTTTACAAATATTACTCAAAATGAAAATTTAGATTTAATAATTACTGGTGATTATGATTTAGATACTGATAAATTAGATAGTACCCCTGATGATAAGAATTCTTTTAAAGACGAAGTTCTTTATGAAGATAAATATGGATTGTATGATCAAAATACTTATAATAATATTTCTATTCAAAATGATAAAATTATAAGTGAAAAAGAAAATAAATATTTTGAGAAAAATGAAAAAATAAAATTAAAATTTGATATTTCTGGAATTCCAGAAAGTTTAGAGGCATTAAGAGAAAAAGTAATAATTGATTCTAAAGAATATCCTTTAAATGTAGTTGATGGTAGTTATGAATTGATATTAGATGGGTATAATAGTTCTGGTGAAAAAAGTATTACAGTTACTGATATTATTTTAAGTAATGGTAAAAAAGTAACTTTACAAAACCCCCATAAATTTAAACCAGAAGTATTAAAAGATGTTCCTACTATTGATGATTTTACTTATGAAGTCTTAAATGATAAAGTTAAAGTTACATTAGATTTAAAAGATTATGATAATTCACTTATTGGTAAATGTAGAGTTATAATAACTGATGAAAAAGGTATTGAAGTCTATAATGAAGAATTAAAAAAGGAATTTACATTTAATCATAATAAGAATAATTTAAGATATTATATTAAGGTAATTAATGATTATGATCGTGATATTTATAAGAAAAAGGATAGCGATAATTATAATAAAGATGTTACATTATTAGATGAAATAATATCTTTAGAAGAAAATAATATTGAACTAAAAGATATTACAGATATTAGTTTATATAAATCAGATAATGATAAAATAACTTTAGAAGATACAGTTAATATAGATAATCTTGAAAAAGAAAAAGACAAATATTTTGTTGAAATTTCTATGGAAAGTCTTCCAACTGCTCGTGCCAAAATAGATGAAATTATTAAAACAGATGATACTTTAACTTTAGTTTTAAAATATGAATATGTAACTAAAGAAGGAGCTAAAGCCAAAAAAATAAAAGTTGTTTATGGTTCTATTACAGGAAAAAATGCTACAAATGAAACTCATCCTGCCGATGCTTTTAAGGCTTTACTTTTAAAACTACAAGCAGGTAATGATGTAGAGTTAAGTCAAAACTATGATGCAAGTAGTATAGAAGATACTGATGATGTAGCTTATGTTACAACAGAATATAATGGAACACTTAAAGGAAATGGTTATACAATTAAAAATTTATCTAAACCATTATTTAATAAAATAATTAAAGATGGAAAAGTTGATAATCTAATATTAAAAGATGTTAATTTAGGTACAAAAGGAAAAGGTGCTTTAGCTAATCAAACTAATGGTGCGAAAGTTTCTAATATTATTGTAAATAATGTTACTAAAACAGGAGCAGAAGATGGACAAAATGGTGGATTAATTGGTCTTGCTAAAGAAAATACTATTATTGAAAACTGTGGTGTTAAAAATGCTAATCTGAATGTTTCTGGAAATAATAAACAACAAAATGGAGGACTTGCAGGCTGTACAGAAAATTCTACTGTTACTAATAGTTATGCAACGGGTAAAGTATATAATGGTGCTAACTTTACTGCATCTTTAGTAGGAAATGCTTTAGGAAGTATAATTAAAAATTGTTATACTAATGTTACTGTAAGTGGTGCTATATCATGTGATCTTGCTTGTTCTTATAATAATGCTTCAACATATATCAATAATGTTGCGTTAGGAACGGGTAGTAATAAAGGTTTTGCTAATTCAAATCAAATTAGAAAAGCCGAAAATAATTATTACGTAAAAGATGGCGAAAGTGATGTAAATGGAGTTAATCATATTACAAAATATGATGTAAATAAAAAATTATTTAGTGATAATGCTCTATTTGATGATGATGTATGGCTTTTAAATGATGATATATCTTATGAAAATAATCCTATTTTGCAAATGGAAAAAGTTTCTAATTTAACTGATACTGAGTCTGATGGCTATGATGAGTCAAAAGAAACATTATATGCTAATTTACTTAAACTAATGCCGTACTATGATAGTGATAAAATAATAGAAAGTGGAAGTAATATTAATGATGAATTATTAACAAATCAAGTACTTACACATGTTGCACCAGTAGATGTAAATGGTAACTTAGTAACTTATTTAACTACTGATAATCCTAAGAAAATAACAAAAATAAAATTAATATTTAAAAACGGAGAATCAAAGGTATATAACGTTACTTATGAAAAAACTTATGATATGGTCGCAACTTATAAGATTTTAGAATTAGGTATTGACTATAACTATAATCACTATGTAATAAACTCATCTTCTCAAGTTGTAAACAACTTAACTAATTATTTGAAAGACTTAGATTATACAGATAATTTAGATACTTTAACTACAAATGCTGATTCTAGAATATATAGAGATTTCTATAATGAAACTACTAAAAATGAATTAAAAGAATTTGTATTAAAATATTTATCTAATAGTAATTATACTAATACTTTAGATGATGATGCTATTAATAATTATATTGAAAGAGAAGTTAAGAAAAATCAAAAAATAGAAAAAGCCTTATATGTTTATAACTACTTTAGACGTTTCTATGACTTAGATATAGAAGGAATGAAAGTATATGACTTTGTTATGTTTAATATGCAAGGTTTCTATGAAGGATTAACTTTTGATAAGATAGTTGAGTTATACTTGGGAGATTATAGTGGTTCTAATTTTGATACTAGTACAACTGATACAAAATATAATAATATTTTTAGTAGTTATACTGGATATGCACATATATCTAATTTATTAGAATATCTTGTAACTCATTTTAGTGATAAAGATATGAATGAATGGACACGTAGTCAATTTAAAGGTATTCTAGAAGAGATACCTGTAAAAGGTCATGAAAAAGATATTCAATATACATTGTGGGATCACTTTAGTCATGAAGATGATGAATATAAAAATAATAGTTATAGAGTATATAATTTTGTACTTCCAATATTAACTCTTCCTGATACTGCAGCTTATATTATCTCGGCTCCTGCTCAATTTACAATTGGTGCCCAAAGAGTATATATGAAAAATCCTAATAATCCAGATGAACTTAAGGAGTTTAGAGAGAAAATGAATGTCTATGTTGAAAGAATAACATCTTACTATAATACTGCTTATTCTATACTACAAGATTCAAAAATATTTAATGATATTCATTTGTATCAAGTAGATAAGAGAACTACTAAAGATGAAACAGGTGCAGGAGTTTATAATAATCCATATTCAACAGAAGAGCCATTCCATAAAAACTTTGATGAGGTTGTAAATATTTGGCCTGCTAATTATGGTGTTAATGCTGGTAACTGGGGTGATCGAATAGAATGGAATGTTGCTGGATTTATGGATAGTAATATTAAAAATGATGGTAAAACAGATGAAGGACATCCTACATGGGCTACTTGGTCTCATGAAACAGCACACTATTTAGATGATAGACTTTTCTTCAAAGATAAGGATCGCCGATTTGATGCAGGTGGAGAAGATTATGCTGATGAGTTCTTAATGCAAAAATTTGGTTTAGGTGTTGTTATGAATTTATCCATAAAATTTAATAGTGATGCAGAAGTAGCAACAAACTTAAATCCATCAAGAATTGATTCACCAGATAAAATCAAAGATTTCTATAGAAAAATGTATGAGACAATTTATGCTATGGATTACATAGAAGCGCAAGCATTCTTAAAACTAACTCCAGAAGAAATGAAAGAGATTGGTGTGCAAGTAAGTTATCCTAATCAAGAAAAATATACTTCTGAGGGTAGTAAATATCGTGCTCGTGAAACTTCTAGATTTACACAATTAAGCGAAATAAGTAATTTTGATTATAATAAGTTAAAGACTATGGATGATTTAATAGATAATAATATAATGATTTATCCAGGTATCTATAAAGTTGGTTCACGAGGAAATAACTCTTATGGTGGTGAAGGAATTAACGTAGTTCATTGGTATCAACCAAATAATCCTGATGGTAGACCTGACTCATATTCATTAAAATGGTTTAGTTATGAAATGTTGGGTTATGCTGGTTATGATAAAGGGTTTATAGAATTTGCTAGTAATAGTAATCCTGTATCTCATGTAATTAACAATGATGTAAATGATGATTCTAAAGGAACTAAAAATGTTAATAATTATAAAAGTGATGATATTGCTATTAGGAGAATTTCTGATAATACATATCAAACTATAGATGATTATAAAAAAGCAAGGTTCTTAGAAGTTTCAACAAAATTAAAAAAACTTAGAACAGAAGTTAATATTCAAGAATATGCTCAAGAGTTCTATGATGCTTTAGTAAAAGATGTAAAAGAAATGAAACAAAAAGTAGAAAATCGTTTAAATAGTGGTGGTGGAGAAGAAGCTTGTCTAAAAAATTATTGGTGTTACACTCCTTTATTTGGCGAAGATAGATCTTATCCAAATAGTACTAAAGTAAGAAAGGAATTTTACTTTAAACTTAAAAGGGCAACTAATGATTTTAACGAAGAAATTTATTTGGATAACGTTAATCAGGATATAACTTTCAACATCAAAACACATGAATAAAACTTTTTAATAAAAAGTTTAAGAAAAAATAATAAAGTATGATTTTAAAGACTATTGAGAATTGATCAATAGTCTTTTTTTGGTGCAAATTTTTATCCGCGGGACATAAGTCAATAGTTAAGACAGAAAAAAGAGGGGGAAAATGAGAAAATTAGGCCAAAGAAGAAGATAATTCAA
>CANQZM010000012.1 GCA_947628345.1 uncultured Bacilli bacterium | reverse complement strand
CCATTACTGGATCCATTGTTGGAGCTACTTCCGGTGTTTGTGGAGCCATTACTGGATCCATTGCTGGGGCTACTTCCGGAGTTTGTGGAGCCATTACTGGATCCATTGCTGGAGCTACTTCTGGTGTTTGTGGAGCCATTACTGGATCCATTACTGGAGCTACTTCTGGTGTTTGAGAAGTTATAGTAGTCGACATTTCTGGTGTGTTCGTAATTGCAGCTTCATATGAAGAATCATCTTTTACTGTAGTCATATTTGGATCAATTGAAGGAGTGTTATAATTAACCCCGCTATCAATAGGATTACTCATGCTTTGTGGATTGGATTCCACCGTCTCTGGTGTTGCCATTTGTGATTCTGGTGTTACAGAAACACTAGGAACTTCACTTTGTAAATTATTTACACTAGTACTATTTATATTCATATTTTCACCACCTATTTCCATTGCGATATTTTGATTATTTGCTTGTCCAGTAGTTTCTAGATTATTAACTGGCATATTATTAGTCACAGCTGTTTCTTGTTTATTTTCTTGTACATTTGCTGTAGCCTCGTTATTTTCCTTTTCCTTTTTCTGTTTCTTACCGGATGTTGCAATAAAAATTATCAGAGCTATTATCAACAACAATAAACCACCTGTAATTAACATTCCAGGCACTGTTAAAAACCAACTAAAATCCATATATATCTACTCCCTCGCTATTCTTATTATATAATAACATGATAACAAAAAAATAATGTAATTGCAAATAATTATTCAGTTAGACATTTTTTTACATTGTAAACATTGTCCAGTAGCCTTCATTAGGTGGTGATATTTCAAATTTTAGCCACTTTTTGGTAACAGGATGACAAAATTCCAATTTATAAGAAAATAAAGCTAATTGAGTTTTATCCATTTTTCCATAACGTTGGTCACCACATAATGGATGAGCTCTTGATGCAAATTGTACTCTAATTTGATGATGTCTTCCTGTTTTTAATTCAATACTGAGTAATGTTTTATTATTTTTTGTATTAATTTGTAATACTTCATATTTCAATTCAGCATATTTTCCACTAGTTTCTGTTGCAATGGTAGTCATTTTATTAGTTTCTCTTTTCAAATAATCAATTAATACTCCCTTAGTAGGAGATACTATCCCTTCAACCACTGCTAGATAACTTTTCTTTATTTCATGATTTTGAATGGCCTTACTAAGTCTTGTTGCCGCTTTCGAAGTTTTGGCAAAAATCATTAATCCACCTACAGGCCTATCTAAACGATGAACCAATCCTAAGTAGACATTACCAGGTTTATGGTATTTTTCCTTAAGATAATTTTTAACTAATGTCACCATATCTATATCATTTGTATTATCTTTTTGACTTAATATATTGGGTTTTTTATTAACAATTATAATATGATTATCTTCATATATAACATCTACTTCATTCATAACTTTCCCATCTTCCATAAATTCCACATGGTAATACTAGGTTATTGTTTTTAATAGGTAATCCAATTTCTCCACAACTTATTTTCCCGGGATACTTTTTATCAACAGCAATTGTTAATAAATTATTTAAAACGGTCGCAGAAATTCCTGTGGTATAAGAATTTATTAAAAAAAATAATGGGTTATCACTTAATAATTCACAACAAAGAGTTACTAAATTACTTAAATCTTTTTCTAAATTCCAAACTTCTTTATTACTACCTCTTCCATAACTAGGTGGATCCATAATAATAGCATCATATTTATTACCTCTACGAATTTCTCGTTTTACAAATTTAACAACATCATCAACAATAAATCTTGTTTTATTAAAATCTAAATTAGAAGATTTAATATTTTCCTTACACCACTCAACCATACCACGTGATGAGTCAACATGAACAACACTTGCGCCTGCACTCACACATGCTACTGTGGCACCTCCTGTATAGGCAAATAAATTTAAAACTTTAATATCTCGTTTACTTATTTTTATTTTATCAATCATAAAATTCCAATTGTATGCCTGTTCTGGAAATAATCCAGTATGTTTAAATCCCATCTGTTTAATATTAAAGACTAAATTTTTATAATTAACTGTCCAACTGTCTTTAGTAGGTTTAAGGTTTTGCCAATGCCCACCACCTGTATTACTTCTATAATATATAGCATTAATTTTACCTTTATATTTTTCTTCTAAATTACCATTATCCCAAATAATTTGAGGATCTGGTCTTAATAAATAAACATCATTCCAACGCTCAAATTTTTGTCCATTAGAAGCATCAATTATTTCATAATCTTTAAAATCTTTTATAATCTCCATACAATTCTCCTATTTACTATTATTTTCATAAATTATAGCTTCATATAACAAATCTACAATATGATTAGATGGTACCAATTGATATTTTTTTATTATTTTATCTATGATATCATCTGAAAAAGTCATATTTAAATATGCAAAAACTGATTCTTTTTTATTAGGAATATTCTCTAAATAATTTTCAGTATATAAATTATCTATAATTAATAAATCATAATCTTCTACCCATTTTTTAAACTTTTGTAAAATTTTTTTAGAATTTTTTACATATTTAAAATTATCTTTATCATAACTAATCATTTTAACAATATCAGAATTATATATTTTAGTAGGTTCTAATCGATAATCAAAACGGTCCTTTAAGGTTAGCCCTTCTATTTTTAAAGCTGATAGTTGAACCACTTCTCCCCTTTTTGGATTTAAAGCTGTAGGAATTAATTCTACAATTATATATTTTTTATTATTCATACTATCAATCCTTTCTTTTCTATTATAACACAAATATAGAACAAATTATTTTTTTATAAGTATACAATAAATTTTTCGAAGCAAATTCCTAATAAAAAAACGTAATGAAACCTACTCTCATTACGCAATAATATAATTATTTATGAACTAATACTTTTGTATGTAGTTTTGTATTCTCATATAATTTTTTCACTTGAGTATATGGAGTATTAACACAACCATGACTACCATTATAATGATAAATTTCTCCACCAAATTGACTTCTTCTAGCATCATGAATATAATATGCCTCATAAAACTTTAAGACATAATGAGAAAAATATTCATAAGAATGATTTTCTCCAATCATAGTATAATTTCTAGCCTTAGAATAAATATCAAAAATGCCTTGAACAGTGGGTGTAGAATCTTTACCAGTTACTACAGGTGTTTCTAGAAATTTTTTACCTTTTTTATAATAAGTCATTTTTTGATCAGAAATATCAACTTCAATATAAGTCTTACCTAATTGCTGAATATTTTTTGTTTTTATATATCCTTTAATAACTTTTTGATTAGTTCTATATTTAACTAATGACCAATTATTATTGGTTTTACCAATTTCTTTTAGCTTTTGAAAATTACCAATAGTTACTAGAGCTTTACTTTCTTTTTTTGGTTTTTTTCTAACTGTAACTGTTTTATTAGTTGCGACTACATTATTACATTTTTCGACTACTTTAATTACTTTTTTTGGCTCTGGACTACTAATAACTACTGGATTAGTTTGTGTATTATCATTTATATTTTTATCTATATCTGTTACTGTTGCTACTTTATCATTCAATAAATCATAATTATTTAATTTTTGATTACATCCACTTAGTAAAAAAGCATTAGTTAAAATCAAAGCTAAAATACGGGGATTACCTAATTTTAATTTCATATTTTCACATCTATTCTTCCTTTTTGTAAGCATTATAATACTACTTTTTTTCAATTTTTCAACTTTTTTTAATGATTTTTAAAAATTATAAAGAAAAAAGTGCTAAAATTAACACTTGACATACTATAATTACAAATATTTTTTCAATACTTCCACACATTTCTCTTGCATTGTTACATATTCTGAAATAATAGAGTTAACTTCTTTATCTATTTTTTTATTGTTTAAAATTTTTCTACCTTCAATAATTCCCATATTAGTGCCAGTTAAAAGTAATTCAGCAATCTTAGAATTAGATTTATCAGTCATAGTTTTCATTTCTACTCCAGACCAAGTCATAGCTTTATTCATCGCACTAGTTTCATGTGGTTTATCATCATTATATTTAGGATATATTTCTTCAACCTTAGTAGCTATAGCTTGATAATCTTCATATTGCTTTTCTAAAATTTCTTTTAAGCTATCATCTTCTACTTTATCTAAAACAAAATGAATAGCATCTTGTCCCATACAAGCACCTTTATGGACTTCATCTAAAGCATTAATATTTTCTTCTTTCATAATTTCCTCCTATAAATACTTTGTTCAAAATTATTATTTTTATACAGGAATTAATAATCTTTGACCTATTTGTAAATTATCACTTTCTAAATTATTTAACTCTTTAATTGCACTTACTGTTGTATTATACTTTCTAGCAATTGAATATAAGGTGTCATTAGCATTTACTGTATAGGTAATATAATTTTGACCAGCAGTAGTAGGGATTTTTAGGACTTGACCAATAGTTAAAATATCACTTTCTAAATTGTTTAGACTTTTGATAGTAGCAACTGAAGTATTATAACGTCTAGCTATAGCATATAAAGTATCATTTCTTTGAACAACATAATTAATATAATTACTATTATTACTAGTTGGAATTTTTAATATTTGACCAATTTTTAAAACATCACTCGTTAAATTATTTAAGTTTTTTATCGCATCAACTGAAGTGTTATAACGTCTAGCTATAGCATATAAAGTGTCATTAGGCAAAACAGTATAAGTTATATAATCATCATCAAAAACAGTTGGGATTTTTAACACTTGCCCTACTCTTAAGATATCACTCGTTAAATTATTTAGTTCTTTAATTGCATTTACTGTTGTATTATATTTCCTAGCTATAGAATACAATGTATCACCTGTTTGAACAGTATAAGTTAAATAATTTTGATCTGTATCTGTATTTTCATCACCAAGAACACATGAATTTAAATTTCCATACAAATTGTTTAATAAATTCCAAGTTTGACTATCAACTACCCCAGTTGCGGTTAAATCATTATTTAATTGAAAACGTTTTACCGCTATTTCTGTTTCCAAATCAAAATTTCCATTAATAGAGTCAGTGTAATATAAGAGCGCAGTTAATTTAGTTTGTAAATCTCTAACATAACTACCAGTTGAACCATAACTTAAAGTGGGATAAACACTAATAGGAGCAATGGCTTTTTCTGTATATTGAATTAAAGTATCCCAAGTTTCTTGATTTACAACTCCAGTTACTTCTAAATTTGCATATTGCTGAAAAGCTTTAACAGATGCTTCTGTAGCTAAAGAAAAACTACCTGTAATAATGCTGTTATAAAAACCTAACATTTTTAATTTTTCTTGTAAAATTTTAACATCATCACCTGTATCGCCAATTTGTAAAGTTTGATACATAATGTTATCACCTCTATCAATTATATGCATTTATTAAAAAGATATTATATATAATATAAAGAGGTGAAATATGGCAAAGGGTTATTTAAAAGTTAATGTTTATAATGATACTGTAGCTAATCCTATAAAAGATGCTACTGTAACTATTTTAAAAAATAATCAACAAATTTTTCAAACGACTACTAATGAAAATGGTCAAACTCAATTAATTAGTCTTGATACTGTTGATAAAAGTTTTTCTGAAGAAGAACAATATGGTACTAGACCCTATGAAACTTATGATGTTTTAGTATCTTCCGTTGTAGGTCTTAATGATATAAAAATTGAAGGAGTTCAAATTTTTGATGGAGTTACTTCCATTCAAGATATTTATATGACTTCAATTGATAATAATACTGGTGAGCAAAATATAGAAATTACTCCTAATACTTTATGGGGTGATTATCCTCCTAATATTTGGACAATAGAAGATGAGGCATCTACCCCAACTCCTTATATTTTAAAACAAGTTTTAATTCCTTCTACTATCATAGTTCATGATGGTATTCCTAGTAATAATAATGCACCTAACTATACTGTTCCTTTTACAGATTATATTAAAAATGTTGCCAGTAGTGAAATATATAGTACTTGGCCTGTCGAAACCATTAAGGCTAATGTTTTGGCAATTATTTCTTTTACTTTAAATCGAATTTATACTGAGTGGTATCGTAGTAGAGGGTATGACTTTACAATTACTTCCACTACTAGCTATGACCAAAAATATACTAGAAATGGAACTATTTTTGAACCAATTGCTCAGATTGTAGATGAAATTTTTACTAATTATATTCGCTATGGAGTTAGAACCGAACCACTATTAGCTCACTATAAAAGTAATACAACTGAAGAGGGATATCTAAGTCAATGGGGCTCAGAAGAATTAGGAAATCAAGGTTATTCAGCCTTAGAAATTTTAAGGTATTATTATGGTGATGATGTAAATATATTTACTGCGAAAACTACACAAAGTTATCCCTACTCATTTACTTCATCTTTAAAAGAGGGTGACTGTAGTATAGATGTTTATCGTTTGCAAAATTCCCTCAATTATATTAGAGGAAGCTATCCTGGTATTCCAATGATTAAAAATCCTACAGGTTACTTTGATAGTACTACTACTAGGGCTGTTAAAACTTTCCAACAAGTTTTTTCTCTAAGTCAAACTGGTGAAGTCAATTATCAAACTTGGTATAAAATTTCTTATGTTTTAACCGCTGTTAAAGATTTAATTAGTAGTGTTTATGAGTAATTATTACCTATAAAAGCCCCTATAATTTCATAGGGGCTATATTATTTAAAAGATTAAGATAGTAGTTAGCTTCTCTTAGAATATGATCAGATAATAAAGGGACAATAATACTTTTTAGCTGGCAATTTAAAATAGCTTCTTCACATTTTGTTTTAAAATCTTTAAAATTAGTGGTTTCTTTTAAACTGGCTGAAGTAAGATTAGCTAAATTACTATTTTTCATTCTATTAATAATTTGATACTCTTCAGCAAATTTATCTGCAGTTAAAATTAGTTGCTTTTCACTAGGATCTAATAATCCTCTAATAAATTCAGCATGTTCTTTCATAATGTTATTCCAAAACAACTGACTATTATAACTATTAATTTCAAATTGTCTTTGATTAATTCTAAATAAGATATCATAATAAATTTTGGCCTCTTCAATTAAATGTTTAATTAATAATGGATAATTATTAGTATATATTTTACATGTTAATACTTTATTTAAAATATCATTTTTTAAATTAATAAAATTCCCTATAACAGGTAATGTTTCCTGATTTAAATTATTTATATCATTAACTATTTGATTATTAACTTCAAAATTACTAGTCATCATATGTTCTTCTTCTAAAGTAATATTAGTATTTATGTTAGTACCTAATAATTTATTGGTTAATTCTTCTATTTTTAAAGTGTTATTAGTTATAATTGAATCCATATTTAAATAATTTTTAGTATAATTATTTTTACTAAGATTAATAGCTTTTATTAGTATTTTATCAAAGGCATCTTGAAATTGTTTTAATATTTTTTTTAAATCATTATATTTATCAGATAAACTTATATCTAAAAAGAAAGCATGTTCTTTCATAATCCTATCAAAAAATAAATGGGTATTTAAAGATAGAGTTATATAATTATTATAATTCATATATCACCTCTACTTTATATTATGTTGTTAGAATAAAAAAAAGTATTTTTTTAATACTTTTCTAAGGTAATCTAGATTCAACTAATTTGGCATATTTTTTAGGATTTCTTACTACTCTGTTATATATATTTAAGCGTCTAATTTCTAAAATAAATTCTATTTCTTCATCAGATACTTGTAAACTTCTTTTATCTGAAATAATTAAATTATCAGTACCTAATATATAATTTAAATCAACTTTAAAATAGTTAGCTAAATCAATTAGAGTTTCTATAGATGGCACCCGGGTTCCATTTTCATAATGGGAAATAGTTGTTTTAGTTAAATTAACAGCTTCACCTAATTTTGTTTGGCTAATCCCTTTTTCTTCTCTTAATAATTTTATTCTTGGACCAATTAACATCTACTACACCTCTAATTCTACTGTCATTATAATTAAAAATAATATTATAGACAGTAAAGTTGACAGAATGTCTACATAAGAAATTATTAGCTATATTTTGCCCTGTAGCAGAAAATTTATAAATGCATATAATAAATTAGAATAGCAATATTTTATATTTTTTTCCTTTCATAAATAAGTAAATGCATTAATATGAAAGGAGCTAAAAAATGAAAAGTGCTAAGAATATTATAATTGGTTCCTTATTAATTGCTCTTGTAGTAATGTCTATTGGTTATTCTAATTTTGCTAGTAAACTAACAATTAATGGAACAACTGAAATTACTGGTGAATGGAATGTTAAAATTACTAATGTAACAGTAGAAAGTGTTAGTGATCAATGCGATGCTGGATCTCCTCAATTTACAGATACTTCAGTAACTTTTAATGCCAAATTACATAAACCAGGAGACTCCATAACTTATTTAGTCACTATCGAGAATTTAGGAACAATTGATGCTGTTTTAAATAATATTAACTTTTATGAAGATGGTATAAATGGAACAGATGCTATTAACTATACTACTAGTGAAGTCGCTTATGAATTAGCAGCTGGGGAGAAAACCACCTTAACTATCAATACTGAATATCTACCAGATACTGTAGAACCTCCTGAAATTACTACTAAGACTATAACAGGTACAATTGAATATGTTCAAAAATAGGATAATGTCAGGATGTGATTACAATATATCTTATTTTCTCTTCAATAACCATTTCTTTAATTATTATTTATATTTTATTAAAACTTAATTTGAATCTATTTACTGTTAATAATAGAAAAGTTCTATTTATTTTATTTTTTATATATACTATTTTAACTATTGTTTTATATGTTAAAAATCTTTCTATTTATAAAAATATAGTTAATCCCCTTTTTTGGATACTAATACTAATTTATTTAATTATTTATAAAAAAGATTATTTCTTTCATTTATCTAATAAGAAAAAACAAATTATGTTTACTATAGTTATTTCTGTTATTTTTGTAGTTTTTGATTTTACAATTGGACTTATTACTGGGTTTACTAAAAGTCCTTATAATCACCATTTAGATAGTATAATTAAAAATTTTTTTACTATAATTATTCCCTTAATTGGTCTAGAATATAGTAGATGTTTTCTTATTATCAAATATAAACATAATAAGGTTTCCATAATATTTATAACCTTACTATTTATTTTAATGGAGATTAATTATAGAACACTAATTAATACTTTTTTTAATAAAGAATTATTCTTTCAATATATTTGTTCTACTATATTACCTATAATTGCTAATAATATTTTATATACTTATTTAGTTTTTAACAGTAATTATCCATTACCTTTGATATATAAAATAATTAATAAATTGATGTTAATATTTGCTTTTTTTCTACCTTCTATGGATTGGTATATGGTAGGTTCTTTAAGCTTAATAAAAGTGACTTTATTTTACGTTATATATAAATATAAATTTACAAAAGAGAAAAAATATAGAAATAAAAACTCTTTTGTACTATTAACTTATGCATTTACACTAGGTTTTGCTACTATTTTTATAAGTTTTATGCTAGGATTATTTAAATATGAACCTATTGCTATTCTATCTAATAGTATGTCACCTACTTTTAGACGTGGTGATGTTGTTATTTTTAAAAAGGAAAATAGTAATAAACTCACTAATGGTAATATTATTATTTATAGTTTAGAAAACAAGTTTATAGCTCATCGTATTATTAAAACCATAGATAACAATAATAGCATTTCTTTTATTACTAAGGGTGATGCTAATAATACGCCTGACTATAAGAATGTTCAACCAAATCAAATTAAAGGTGTATATGTTTTTCATATTAAATATATTGGTTATCCATCTATTTGGTTGAAGCAATATTTTTCTAATTCTAAAATGTATTAATATACTAATTTAATAAATAAAAAGATTTAGTTGTAGTTGATAATTTGATATTTTCTAATATTCCCCTTAATTCGTTTGATATGCCCCTAAAATATACAAGTAATTTTAAAGCTTATCAAAATTATATCTATGTAAATTTAGATTTTTACATTCAATTTCTATTAACACAAATAATATCGTAGGCCTATGGGTTCTACGATATTATTATTAATAAATAACTAAAAGCTTATTGACACAAATAGCTATTTTCTTGATTAAATTTTTTAATAGTTGCATATTTTTCATTTAAAGAATTATTTATTTTGATTAGATCATTTGAAGGAATTTTTGTTAAGTCAGCCTTTTGATAATCAACACTATAGTTTATTGTTAATTTGTTATTTTTTAAACTTGTTTGGGCATCAATTCCATCAATTTCATTCATAGAAGTTGTTATATCCATATATTTTCCACTTAACACTCTAATATTTTCTGTTGCGATATCACGATTAGGAAGAGGTGAAATAACAATAGTTATGTTACTCATCTGCAATAAACCTTCATTAAATGTATAAGAG
Source organism: uncultured Bacilli bacterium (assembly GCA_947628345.1). Taxonomy (GTDB): domain Bacteria; phylum Bacillota_I; class Bacilli_A; order RF39; family UBA660; genus UMGS995. Next base: position 14,819 of record CANQZM010000012.1, on the reverse strand, counting down.
TTAGTATACATATAATTAACTCCAAGTGAAGTGTCGTCTTGTTTATAATTACACTTTAACTTATTATTATCAACAACTTCTTGTTTTGGAGGTTCTTCTTTTTTATTAAAACTAGTAATCAAGGTAACAATATTGTTGTAAAAAATACCTACAGTTATTAAGATAATTCCTACTATTATTAAAATTATTGGAATTATTTTACGTTTTTTATTTTCTTCTTGAATCTGTTCTTGTTGAATTTCATATAAATTTAAAACTTGATTTATGTCGTTAGGTTCCTTTCGCATTGTATCACCCCTATTTTAATTATATTATATCAATTTTTTAGGAAAAGAATAGTCTAAATTTTAATAATTTTGTATTTTAATACATAAAGAAAAAAGATCAATTGGTTAATCAGATCTTTAATTACTTTTTTTAGCATCAAATTTTTTACGACTCTCAGTATCCAATATTCTTTTTCTGATACGAATAAAGTGAGGTGTTACTTCTACTAATTCATCAGAATTAATATAATCCAGTGCATATTCTAAAGGGATCGGTCTTGGTTTTTTTAATACCACTGTATGATCACTTCCCGCAGCTCTAATGTTAGTTAAATTTTTACCCTTAACCACATTAACAGCTAAATCATTATCACGATTACATTCTCCAACTATCATACCTTCATATACCTCTGTTCCAGGTTCAATAAACATAGTACCTCTATCTTCTAGTCCACCAATTGAATAGGCAGTAGCTTGCCCAGTTGTTGCAGCTACTAACACTCCAAGTTTACGTTCACCAATATCAACAGATTCTATAGGAGCATATTCTTTAAAAGTGTGATTCATTATTCCGTAGCCCTTTGTTAAAGTCATAAATTCTGTTGAAAATCCAATCAAACCTCTAGATGGAATAGTATAGTTTAATCTAACTTGATTTTCAAAATTAGTCATATTTTCCATTTTAGCTCCACGTAAACCAAGTTTTTCAATAACTCCACCAACTGAGTCTTCAGGTACTTCTATTTGTAATTCTTCATATGGTTCCATTTTTACTCCATCTATTTCTTTAATAATAACACTTGGCTTTGAAACCTCTAATTCAAAACCTTCTCGGCGCATATTTTCAATTAAAATTCCTAGGTGTAACTCACCTCTACCTGAAACTAAAAATGATTCATTTGAAGCTGGTTCTACTTTTAAACTAACATCTCTTTGACACTCACGATTTAATCTCTCTTCAATTTTACGAGCTGTCACTATTTTTCCATCTTGGCCAACAAATGGGGATGAATTTGCTCCAAACGTCATTTGTAAAGTTGGTTCATCAATATGTAATTTTGGCAAAGCTATAATATTATTAATATCACAAACTGTTTCTCCAACTGAAATATCTGAAAGTCCAGAAATAGCTATAATATCTCCTGCCTCAGCACTTTCTATTTCTACTCTTTTATAACCATAAAATCCAAATAATTTTTGAATTCTAAATTGCTTTGTTGATCCATCTAGGCGGCAACATGTAACTATTTGTCCAGTTTTAATAACACCGTTATGAACTCTTCCTATTCCAATTCTACCTACAAATTCATTATAATCTAATAGAGCTGGCTGAAATTGTAAAGGTTTATCAATATCTCCAGTTGGTTCTGGAATTTCCTCCAAAATAGTATCCAAGATTTCTTCAAATCCCTCTGTTTGCGTTGCTAAATCCTCATAAAATGAACAAGTACCGTTTAAAGCACTTGTATAAATAACTTTAAAATCAAGTTGACTATCATCAGCACCTAATTCAATAAATAAATCTAGTACTTCATCTAATACTTGTGCACATCTAGCTGAAGGTTTATCAACCTTATTAATTACTACAATTGGTTTAACTCCAGCTGCAAAAGCCTTTTTTAAAACAAATCTAGTTTGAGGCATAGCTCCTTCGTAAGCATCAACAACTAATAAAACACCATCTACCATATTCATGATACGTTCTACTTCACCACCAAAATCAGCATGACCTGGTGTATCTAAAATATTAATTCTAGTATCCTTATAATCTAGTGCTGTAGTTTTAGCTAAAATAGTAATACCACGTTCTTTTTCTAAGTCATTAGAATCCATTGAGATATTACTAACATCTTCATTTTCTCTAAACATTCCTGAATGTTTTAATATTCCATCTACAAGTGTAGTCTTCCCATGATCGACATGAGCTATAATCGCAACGTTTCTTTTTTTCATTTTCTCACTTCCCATAACGTTCCTGATTATAACACATTATTACTGAAAATGCTAGTACTTTATACCAAAAAAATATAGAAGTAACTTTTCTATATTTTTCTTAATTCATAATAAGCAATTTATTCCTGATTTTGTTCATAATACGCATTCATTATAGTATCAAATTCATCCCCTGTTATAATTTCATAATAACTATCATTAGATTGTTTAACTTCCTTGGCCAAAAGAATAACTTTTGGATTTTTTACTTGAGCAAATATAGTATACATGGCTGCATCTACAAAGAATGTAGCATGCTCAAAATATTCTTCACCATTAAATTCTTGAATTTCAACTTCCTTTTTATCCATATTATTTACTTGCTCCTTTACTCTCAATCTGATATTTTTGATTAATATATGCTTGCTTATAAAGGTTTACTTTGGTAGCGCTATCTAGTTTTTCACCAATAGCTTCTTCAGCAGCTCTTTCATTAATTACGTTAGATAGCCCTATATAAATTTCATTATCTGACATTCCAGCATTCCTAGCAGTTTTAGCCATAGCTTTAATACCATCTTGACATTCATAATAATGATTACCATGATTTATCTTATAACCATCACTCCAATTATAAACACCAAACTCAGCAGTAGCTTCATTAAATTCTTGAACTATAGCATTTCGTCCCACGATTCTTTGATGAGCTTCTTCAGATAGTCTAGTAGCAACAGCACCAGCTACTACTAATGATGTTATAGCAACAAATTTTTTTGTCTTTTTAACTAATATACGTAATGTTTCGTTTTGATCTTTCTGTCTACTATCCTGTGCTTTTTCTTCCGCTTGAAATTTTTTTTCAAATAATCGTTCATAATATTTTCTTTTATCCATGCTAATAGATCCTCCTTTTATTATATATCCCTACATTACCTAATTTTATACTACTTAATCCAATTAAATTTGTCAATTATATTAAATTATTTTTTAAAGTGATATTACCTAATTTGACGTTTTATTGTAAATTTTACTTAGTATTATTAAACATTAATCCTTTATAGTATTTCCAAGCTAAAATACGAAAAACTAATTTATTAATTTGGGCCTCACTAATTCTTCCTTCTTTAACTGAATTTTTCAGTTGATTAAAACTTTCTTCATAGTTAGTAACAATTAATAAATCATTACCTGCTAAAATGGCTTTTTCTACACTATTTTCTATTTTAGATGTGGCACCCATAGCTAAGTCATCTGTAATGATGATGCCTGTAAAATTTAATTCATCTCTAAGTAAATTATGAACACTTTGAGATAAAGAAGCTGGATTATCAGGATCAATATTATTAACTATATTATGACTAATCAATACAGCTTCAGCACCAGCATCAATTCCAGATTGAAATGGAGGTAAATCATGTGTTCTTATTTCTTCTAAAGTTCTTTCATCTACCACTGTATCTTTATGAGTATCTTTATTATTACCATATCCCGGGAAATGCTTTAGAGTATAAGAAACCTTCCCTTTTTTACTAGTAGTGATTACTGTTTTGGCAAATTCTGCGGTTACTTCAGCATTTTCTCCAAGTGAGCGATCATACATATAATCAGACGGATCAGTGGAAACATCTACAACAGGTGCTAAATTTAAATTTAGTCCTAATTCATCTAATAAATTACTTTTTTCAATCGTATCATTTACAATACTTTCCATTCCACCAGCTTGATATAAGCTTCGAGGAGATAAAAATTTAGTTGCCCTTAACTGAGGATTACTACTTACTCTAACAACACTTCCCCCTTCTTCATCAACCGCTGTTAAAATTGGAATTTTAGCTATTTCTTGTGCACTTTCAATCATCTGAATAGTTTCGTTTTTTGACTTATTAGTAAAATCTTTAGCAAAAAAGATATACCCACCAAATTGATATTGTTTCAAAATATTGTTTTGATCTTTTTCTGGATATCTAACTAATAAAAGTTGAGCAAGTTTTTCATCAAGTGATAATTCCTGCAGTTTATTATAGGCTAGTGTATAATATTCTTTAAATATACCCTTACTTAAATAGTCTTTAGGAATTTTTTTATTAGCAAATTTCTTAACTTTATAACTATTAATCACACTTTTTTGATATGGATTTAGTTTATCTAGAATACCTGTATATTCAATTACAATATAATCTCCTATATTTGCCTTTAAATCATTACTTGAGAATGTATAAATAATATTATTACTATCTTGAACTGTGATTTCTTTATCGTTAATATTAAGGATTATAGCTTCTAGTTTATTAAGTTTATCCATTTTTTTCTCTTCAGGAGGTTTATGGGACAAAATTCCAATTGTGAATAATACTACTATTATAGAAACACAAATCATTATTTTATTTTTCATATTATCACCTGATATAATATATTTCTCATACTATCTTTATATGATTGTATCATGTTAATAATCTTTAGTAAATTTTTTTATTTTAATTTTATTATAAAAATAAGTAACAATTAATAAAAGTAATAAGATAAAAATTGGTATTTTAAGATTATTTACATATTTATTAACTATTGTCCAACCCTTACCTAAACTATATCCAACATATACAAAAACAAAAGTCCAAGGGATACTACCAATTACTGTATAAATTATAAATTTTATGAATGATAATCTCATAATACCTATTGGCAAAGATATTAGAGTTCTAATGATAGGTATATTTCTTCCAACTAAGGCTCCAATCAATCCGTATTTATTAAACCAAGAATCAGATTTTTGTAAATCTTCTTCTTTCATAAAGAAATATTTCCCATATCTATTAATAAATGGTCTACCTCCAATATATCCCATGAAGTAAATTACAATTGCACAAAAAACACTACCAACTAGGCCTGTTATAAAAGCACCCCAAAATGAAAAAATATGACGAGAAGCTAATATACCTCCCGTTGCCAAAACAGCTTCACTTGGTATCACTATTATTACAGCTTCTAAAACCATACTTAAAAACATTCCAAAATATCCATACTTTTCTATTAATGATATAAAAATATTACTCACAGTATCACCTAATAAATTATATGAATTAATTAGATATTTTTATAATTTTATTCTTAAAAATTCATATAATAAATTTGAATAAGTATTGTTTTTCCTGCAAAAACTGTTGACAAATATTTTTTTTTTAGTATAATTGATATTGTCTACTTGATTAGTCGGACTTCAGTTCGATTAATACTATATATGCGGATGTAGTTTAATGGTAGAACCTCAGCCTTCCAAGCTGACTACGGGAGTTCGATTCTCCTCATCCGCTCCATTGGGAAATCTGTTCGAACTTTTATAGTTTGAACTTAATATATAAAATATCAATTTCTAAATGAAGTTGATATTTTTTTGTGTTTAGAAAGGACAGATTTTATGATTAATATTATTAGTAAACCATTAGAGTTTGAGGAAGAACTAAAAAGGAAAATTGAGTTTATATGTGATTTTTGTAATACTAAACCTAAAATAATTAATGGAAATATTAGAAATATAGAACATACTAATCTATCTTATATTGAGCCACATAGAGTTATTATTAAAGGAATAACTTTTCTAGTATTTAATTATTCTAAAATATTATATATAAATAATTTATTAAACTCTATCGAGATAAAAGATTTAGAAGATTATATAAAGAAACTTAAATAATTATTATAATATCAACTTCACTAATACTACTATTCCCTAAACAGGGAATTGACAAATCTAAAAAAAGTGATATTATAAGTAACCAATGAAAGAGGTATACTCTAGAAATGGAGGTACATCTATGAAGAATAAACACAATATATCGAAATTTTATAATATTGAATTTTTTGAGGAGTCAGTAGTATTTAGACTTTATTAAATACTATTGTCTCCTCTTTTTTAGTAAAAAGGAGTGATTGATTAATGAATGAAGAAAAGAAAGTTGCAGGTCTTTATATAAGAGTTAGTACCGAAGATCAAGCACGAGAAGGATTTAGTTTACCAGAGCAAGAAAAACGCCTTAGAGCTATGTGTGAGTATAAAGGTTATGAAATATATAAAGTATATAAAGATGCTGGTATATCGGCTAAAACTGGTAATTCTAGACCTGGATTTGAAGAACTATTACAAGATATAAGAGATAAAAAATGTAATACTATTGTTGTATTAAAATTAGATAGACTTACAAGAAGTGTATTTGATTGGGAAAAGATTATAAGATTCCTAGAAGAAAACGATGCATATTTAGATTGTGCTAATGATGACATTAATACTACTAATGCTAACGGAAAAATGATTTCAAGAATACTTACATCAGTTTCTCAAAATGAAATTGAAAGAACTTCAGAAAGAACTAAGTTCGGAATGGTAGGAGCAATTAAAGAAGGACATATTCCTCATAAAGCCCCTTTTGGTTATAAACATGAGAATAAAAAATTAATTCCAGATGAAGCAACTAAGGATCAAGTTATAAGAATATTTAATTTATATTATCAAGGTAATTCATATCAAACAATAAGTAATTTATATAATAAAGAAAAAGTATTTGGTAAAACTAATTGGAAAGACTCTACTATTTTAAAGATAATTGAAAATCCTATTTATAAAGGAGATTTCATACATGGTAAAAGAACTAAAAATCCTACTTACTATGAAGATGTCGTTGAACCATTAATTAGTAAAGAACTATGGGAAGAATGCCAAGTTCAAAAGAAAAAGAACTCTCGAAATTATAAAAGAAATGAAGATTACTTATTCTTACAAAAGTTAAAATGTCCTCATTGTAATAGAATACTTGCTGGTAAAGCAACAAGAAAGAAAAATGGTAGTATTTATTATTACTATTATTGCCATGATTGCAAAATCAATATTAAAGAAACTGATATTGAAAAAGAATTTGATAACTTTATTGAAGATATACAAGAATATGATTCAGTAGTTAATCAAACACTACTTCCTATGATTAAAACTAAATTAAATAATCCTAAAGATAAATTAATTAAAGAACTAAAAGAACAAAATCAAAAATCCGAAAGAATTAGAAAAGCATATATTAATGGATCATTTACTATTGATGAATACGATATAGAAAAAGAAATTGTAGATAAAACTATTAAAGACTTAGAATTTAAAATTAGAGATTGTGATATATGTAATGAATTAAGATTTACTCCAGAAGATATATTAATTAAAAGAGATTTAGATTACATAAATCAAATAGTTTATCCTAAAGAATATGAAGAACATACTTATATGTGGAAAGATTATACAAGAGAAGAAAAATCAGATTTAATTATGAGATATGTTGATAATGTTGAACTTACTCTATGTGGCAAAAATAAAGTTAAAATTGGTGAAGTATTCTTTAGAGAAAGTATGTGTAAGCCATGTAATGATTTATATGATGCAGGTTTTCTTGCTAAAAAAGATTATGCAATACTAGGTAATATTGGTATGAAGTTAAGATTTAGTGAGTACCTACCAATAGAAAAAGTTTCTGAAATAGTATTCACTTTAAGACAATATTATAATGTTGGTTATTTTGAAGCAACCTACTACTATGATAATAAAGTAATGTTCTTTAACGATTATCAAAATAGAAATATTGTAAGAATATTTCCAATAGAAGATTATAAGAAGATGGACAAAATAGATAAACTACAATTAGGAGTCATCTATATTGGTAATAATGAAAAATGTTTAATAGATAATAAAGAAGATTTATTTAATACTATTCCAGAAAGAACAAATTGTATTACTTATGAATTAGATGAAGATATTAAGAAAAGAAAATTAGAAATTGAAAAAGAGATAAAACAATTTAGAGAAAAAATAATGAATAAGTAATAACAAACGAACACGTTTTGTTGAAACTTGTTTCAATGAAAGTGGGAAAAATTTGTTTAAATAAATTATGAAAATAATATAACTTATTTGAATAATTTACATAGATAAAATAAAAAGTAGTACTTTCTATTTTATCAATACTTTATGTAGTTTTAATGCCTCAAGCATTATTACGAAATAAAGTATAAACGGTTTCTAAGGTGGTAAACCTTAGCTTCCATATCTTGTTTATGACAAGATATATAGGAAGTTATGAATAATGACAAAGCCACTTTCGTGCCATTTTCAATATTCATAATTTAGGGGGTGTAAAAAATATGGAATTATCTTATTCACTACATTTAGGTAATGATAAAAACAAATCTATTAAAGCAAGACAAGAAGCAAAGAATACTCCATCAGGTACTACATCAAAAAATAATAATGCTATTCAAAATGTTAAGCAATTAGGAAAAGTTAATCATCATAATTTAAGACAATATGATAATAATCAAGAATTAATAAAAACTATCAAAGGTTCGAACGATATTGTTAAAGATGTTAAAGAATTATATTTAGATTTATTTGAAAAGTCTAGATTAGAATACAATAATAAACAAACTAGAGATGACAGAAAGATAGATAGCTATTTTAATAAAATTGCTAATGATACAAAACATGATCTTGCTTGTGAAATAGTTATTGAACTTGGAAATATGGAATATTGGGATGATAAAAATTTAGAATATAAATATCAAATGACACAGGTATTTGAACAACAATTAGAAGATATACAAGAAATAGTTCCAGACTTTTATATAGCAAATGCTACTATACATTTTGATGAACACTCTCCACATATGCACATAGTTGGTGTTCCAGTTAAAGAAAATTGTAAAACTGGTTTATCAAGACAAGTTGGTAAAACATCAATATTCACAAAAGAATCATTAGTAATTATTCAAGATAAAATGAGAGAAAGATGTATTAATGAATTTAATATTGCTTATGGTATGGATTCTAAATTAAAAGAAAAACAAAAAGGTAAAAACAGAGATATAACTTCATACGAAAGAAAACTCTTTAATGAAAGAGTTAAAGGATTAAAACAAGAAATCTCTAATCTTGAAAATCAAGTATCTGACTTAGAAGATAATAAAGAATCTATCAATAAAGAAATCTCTAATCTTAATAAAGATAAAGATGATATAAAAAATGAAATTGATAAAAAGAAAAAACTTAATAATAAAATTGTTCTTAAATCTAAAAATCAGTTATGGGATGAAAATAAAAAATTAGAAGAAGAAAGAGATTTTTATAAAGGATTAAGTAATCAATATGAAGGTATGTATAAAAGAGAAAAAGAAAAAACTAATTATCTAATTTATCACTTAAATAAAGTATTTAAAAAATTACCTGAATTTATTCAAACAATAGTAGATAAATTATTTAATTATAGTGGACTAGATTTAGAATATTTTAAAAGAGATTATGATCCAGAAGTTAAAAGAAAAAATGAAAAATCATTTAAAGGATTTAATTTATTCAATAAAAAAGAAATTGATAAATCAACTAAACATATTAATGATGAAATGGATGAGGCAGCTGAAGAATTTTATCAAACTAAAAAGAACAAAGAAAAAGACAATGGTTTTGAAAGATAACCCGTTGTCTTTTATTTTGTCCAATGTTCTTTTCTCTTTGTATTTGTATTTTCAATTTGTTTAGATAATAACTCATTAGATTTTTCTTCTGCTTGTTGATAATTATTATTATCAACAAATACAAAGTGTGAAATATAAATATTTCTTATCAATGAAATTATTTCTTCTCTAGATATTTCGTTAATATTATCTTCATAATAATTTTTTAATTTTTGATATGCAAGTAATATTTCGTTTTTATTTTCCATACTACCAATATTACAACTAAAGAATTTGTTTAATTCAATTATTTCTTCTCTTAATTTTACATAATGTGAGTTAATAATATTTTCTTCAGTTTCTCCAGATAATTCAATTTGCATTTTTTCAATTGTACTAACAGAATCAATTATCTCTTTTATTTCTTCAATGGATTTATTGTCTAAGGAAATATTCCAAAATAATACAACATCTCCATATCCACCTGAAGGGAATTGTTTATTATGATAATTATTTATATCATCAGCAGAAATTAAAGTTGCATTAAATGTAATAGTATCATTTGCATTACTAGGAGAATCTATATATGGATCACAATGTAAACAATGTTTAATATTATCTTTATCTTTTAAAATAACTTGAAAATTACCATGTGATGTAATTCCATTTACTTCAGTTCTTTTATATAAAAATGGTATAGATAATTCTTCACATATGAATTTCATTATAGTTGAATAACCTTGACACATTGCTTTTTGAGTTAATATAGTTCCTATAATATCATGGCTAGTGTTTTTATCTTCTTCATCTTTAGGAATACCAATTACATTAATGTACATATATAAGAATTTTTCTAATTCTGATAAATCTCTATATTCATCTTTATCCCTCATTTTCAATTTATCTAAATTGCTAAATAAGGTACAAAAATATTCAGCAACTTGTTCTATTTGGTCTTTAGAGTAATTAGTAGAAAATTCTAATTTATTTAATTTATTAATAAAATAATTCTTATCTCTAATCATATATTATCCCTCTACATTTTTTTGCCAGTATTTAATTGTTCTAAAAATTCTTGATTTAATTCTTCACTTGATGGCATAGAATCACTATTATGGTTATTTAATACTGAATAAAATCTATTTTGTATTTCTGCCTTTTTTCTTTCTAAATTTTCTGGTGTTATTTGTTCTTCTTGTAATTTCTTGTTTAATTTTTCTTCAAACCATATCATTCCTATGTTGTCTAAAAGTTTTATTTGTTCTTCATTTATTTTATTATTATCTTTCCCTCTATATGCTTTTCTTTGACTATTAATCCAATTTCCTAATGAGCATCCATTTTCATCTTTAGTGTATCCATCATTTGTTTTAAAGTTGGCTGATATTTTTAAATTACCATGATGTTCATAATATGCCTTTGCTAAATTATACATTTTCATCCAATTTTCGTTCAAATCCCAAATCATTCCTATTTCATTTAAAAGTCTTATTTGATTTTCAGAAATTTTATCATCACGTGTACCTTTAGATGCTGCTCTCTTTGTACTAATCCAACTTCCTAAAGCAATCCCGTTTTCATCTGGTTCATATCCATTTATTGTTTTAAAGTTGGAAGATATTTTTAAATTACCATGATGTTCATAATATGCTTTCGCTAATTCATACATTTTCATCCAATTATAATCATTTATATCCCAAATCATTCCAATCTCATTTAAAAGTTGTATTCTATCTGGAGATATTATACCATTTCCTTTATCGTTATATATTTGTCTTTGATTAGAAATCCACTTCCCAAGTGCAACACCATTTTCATCTGGTTCATATCCATTTATTGTTTTAAATCTAGCCGGAATATCTAAATTACGATGTTTTTCATAATATGCCTTTGCTAAATTATAATTATTTTTCCATTGAACATCATTAAAATTAAAAATTATGCCTATTGCTTTTAATTTTTCAATTTGTTTTTCTGATAACAAAGCTTTTGGATTATTGTTAATTACAACATGCTTCTGTTTTTGAACCCATCTTCCAAGCGTAAATCCGTTTTCATCTGGTTCATATCCATTTATTGTTCTATACTTTGGAGGTACTTCTAAGTTACCATGATGTTCATAATATGCTTTCGCTAGTTCATAATTTTTATTCCAATTAATTTCATTTAAATTCGATTCAAATCTCATCCCTATATCGTCTAATAGTTTGATTTGTTCTTCGGAAATTTTACCATTTGTACCTTTAAATGCTGCTCTTTGAGCATAAATCCAACTTCCTAAAGCAATACCATTTTCATCTGGTTCATATCCATTTATTGTTCTATATTTTGATGGTATTTCTAAATTACCGTGATGATCATAATATGCTTTTGCTAATTCATACATTCTCATCCAGTTTTCACCATATACATCAAATATCATTCCTATTTCCTTCAACATTTTTATTTGTTCTTCGGAAATTTTATATCTATTTGTATCTCTATATGCGTCCCTTTGAGTTTCAATCCATTTTCCTAAGCGGACACCATTTTCATTAAACTCATAACCATTTATCGTTCTGAATTTTGATGGTATTTTTAAATCACCATTATGCTCATAATATACTTTTGCTAATTTATATTTATCTTCCCATGTCATTGTCATTCTATCCATGACATATCTTAACATTTCAAATAAATCTTGATTTTCAATTTCTACATCAAATGAAGCATCTCTAATTTTCATTTCACGATGATTACCTAAACCATTCTCCTGAATATCTTTTATTCTATCTTTTAAGTTGTTTTCAAGATCTTTTATAAAATCATAATTATTTGTTAAATCAATTACTACAGGTGCAATTAATTTTTCAATCAATTCTTCTTTACTGATATTATCTTTAATCGGAATATCTTTTTCTTTGCACATAGAAATTAATTGTTGAGTTGAATATTGTTCTAATTCATCAAACTTATCTTTTGTATTACCACGGACTGATAAAGCTCTACCTAATTGTTCAAAATAAACTATATCAGAAGTTGTTCCTCTTCCCATAATTACACCATCGACATTTGGTGCATGAATACCTTCGTTATATTGATTTATAGCAAACATAACTCTAAGTTTATTATCGACTTTATCACCATCTAGATTAACATCACTATAAAAGGCATCTCTATTTTTTTTACCATCTTCACCCATATCACTAGTAGATGTATAAACAATTATATCTTTTTCAGGAACAAATTGTTTAAACCATAGGGTTGATTGTTGCTTAATTGTTTCAATATCATTAGATCCTTCTTCTGAACAAGGAGGGCAAAAATAAATATATTTGCCATCTGGTTTTATAGATTTTTTTAATATATTTGGAATACTTGGTGCTTCATGAATTCTTTTTTTTACATCATTTAATATTGCCATATATTCTTGATATTCTTTAGTAGTAGCACCTAGCTTTTGAACTTTTTCTTCTAATTGACTTTCAAGTCCAATTAAATTTGTATAAGCACTTTTATAAATAGGTTTAGGTAAAACTCCATCAATCATTGCATCACATAAATCGTATCTACTTTCAACTTTACCAGAAAATAGTTCATCAGTCTCAGGATTTGCCATATCTCTTTCATAAGATGTTCCTCTATCTCGCACAGTATAAGCAGTCATTCCAAATATTTTCATATCAGGATGTGTTTCTACCATTGTATTAATTCTTGCTCCCCAAACTGGTGCTCCAATATGATGAAATTCATCAAGTATTAATAAATCACAATTTATATCAGATATTTCATCTTCAGATAGAGAAATAAAACTTTGATATGTTCTAAATTCTAAATTTGGAAAATCTCTTTTTAAATTTAAGTTAGGATTATCCTCAATTATTTTATTAATATGTTCAATAATTCCATGAGAAGGAACAACATAAACAATTTTCTTATCTTTATTATCATAAGCAAGTTGTAATGCATTATATGATTTACCAGTTCCTGTAGCATGAACAATTGCTACAACATCATTTCCAGATTCAAAAGAAGATTTTACTTGATTATAACTATCTGCATTATGATCATATAGTCCTATAGTTGTATATTCATTATTATTCATAATCTTCACCACCATATAATCTAATATCCACAAAATTTTTACCAGAAATATTTTGTTCAATTATTTCCACTAAATCATTTTTCATAATCATGGCATTTTCTTCATTTTGTTCAACTGTAACTTCTTTTAAACCATTATTAGTCATTATTTTAAATGTTATATTAGTTCTATTCATAATATCTAATAAATTATTATTTTTGTATTGTTCTGGAATATATATTTCTATAACTTTTCCTATAGTCTTGTTCATAATAAACCTCCTGGACTTTAATTATATCTATAAACATTATACCATATATTTTTTAAATATTTGCTTGTAATTATATAAAAAAAAAGAAATTGGATTTTCCAATTTCAATTGTCATAATTAAAAAGATTTTAATATTATAAAAGATTGAATAAATTAATTCTATTTTGCTATTTTTACTGGATCATTAACATTAAAATTAGGATCATTTACTGCTATTGTTTGAGAAATTGCTTCTAAACCGCTTTTATATGCAGCCTCCATTATTTTTTCTGCATATTCTTCAGTGATTTTTTTATCATCTACCAAAGATTTTACATATTGCATAAAATCAAGTAATTTTTTAAAATATCCATCTTTTAAAGGGTCTTTAAAAAAATTAGTTCCATTATTTTCATTATTATTAAAACCCATAATTTGTTCTTCAGTATTCATAATATCCCTCCAACTCAATTATAGCATATTTTTATAAATTTTAAAATTTATATTGGAATTATTATAAATTTATGGTAAGATGTATATAGAAATTGATACTAGTATGTATTAATTCTCAATTGTGATGGAAAAGTTGTAAATAACTTAACCAATCGCTCCAAAAGATAAAATCGTCGCACCAAGCGATGTTAATGATTAAATCAACGCAAGTTGATTTTTTTGTTGCTATTGCAAAGAAAGGGTGTGATGTGATATGATTAAAATCGTAAAAAAGAAAATCAATATGAGTGATGAACTCAAAGCCAAAATTAAATGGTCTTGCAATTTTAGTAAGCAAAAGTATGAAATTTATGAGGGTTGCTTACGAATCGTGGAACAT
>CANQZM010000011.1 GCA_947628345.1 uncultured Bacilli bacterium | reverse complement strand
TAATATATTTAAACTTATTTTTCATTATTATCACCTATTTAATTATATCAAAAATATATCAATAATAATACTATAATATAATAAAACTCAAACCATAAAAGTTCGAGTTTTCTATCATTTTGGTGACCTATATGTGCTTTATTATATGTATTTTATAGTGTTTTTACTATCATTTTGTTGCAATTTATATGTTAAAATACATATATTTCTCATACTTCGGAGTATTTTTAGAGTACAAAAATAGGTCATTTTTTAATGGTTTAAAAACTTTAATTATTAATTAAAAATAAATAATGATCGTTTATTAAATATTCATTAATTCCATTATAGCATATAACTGATACTTTTACTATATCATTACCCCACTCTTTAAAATATCTATTTATAAATTTTTCTATTTCTTCTTTATTTAATAATCTATACATACAAAACTCCCTTCCGAGTTCTGTATATTATCATATTATTTTGTTATAATTTGTCGAAATATATACGAATTAATTATTTATTACATATTTATTATATTGTTCTTTTTTTCTTCTATTTTCTATTTTTGTTTGAGTTACTTTAAAAAATGTTTTTGCTTTTAATTCATTTCCAGGTTCAATTTTTACTCTAACTGAAACTCCATCCTCATAAGTTTTATAATATTCTAATGTATTTGTACTTTTTTTATAAAACACATCATCAGGATTTTCGATTATATCATCTAAGTGATTTAGTATATAATAAAAAACTTTAGGACTATCGAAATCATCTTTATGCTTTAAACAATGTTTTCTATCATTATCATACATTACAATAGATTTACCTATATGTTCCTCTAAGTTATATCTTTCAGCAATTGTTTTGTCTACTTTACCTAAAACTTTTTTCATATACTAACCCTTTCTATAATATTAAAGCTCATACATAATGTATGAGCTTATTGAGTAAATGCCCTTTGCACCACTTGGGATCTCATCGAGGATATACCTCTACACTTAAGATATTACCTGCGTAATATCCGCGATAGTTAGTGTCTTTCTACCTCACCTACTCAAGCATATTATATGCATAAAAATGCATTATAAATGTCGAACTTTGTAAGAACTCCACTTATAAGTTAATTTTAACATCAAAAAACAAAATTAGTCAATATATTTTTGTAAACTTTGCATTCCTTGATGTCGAGTAGATATGATAGCATTAATTTATTTTTTTGTCAATAAAAAAAGAACCTACCTCAAATGAGATAGGTTTTAATTTTATTCTAAACCACCAGTATCAATATGAGTAGCATTACCCATTTGTGATGTTCCACCATAAGTATATCTTGCTCTACCACTTGCTACTATTTGTCTACAATATGCTAAAACTTCACTACCACTTACACCATTTACTACTATATCAATAGCATTGCCGGTTGTATGATAACTACCTGCGACTCCACCTACTTCTTTATTATGTTTTGCACATCTTGTTCCAGAAGTTATTATTGCTGGTTTTCCAAAATGATCTCTTATATCATCTGCTATTCTTTTGCTTCCATCTTTTTGTAAATTAAGTCCACAACAAGGACAAGCAAAATCACTATCTTTAAAATATTTACATTTATATGGTTCATTACTTGGTGTTGGTGTACTACCATTTAATTTATTAAATGTTTTGTCTCCTGCTATTCCATCAACGACTAAACCATTTTTCTTTTGAAAATCTTTAATAGCATTTAGTGTATTATTTCCAACTATGCCATCTACTGCTAAATTATAACCAAATTTATTTAATTGACTTTGTAAATCTTTAATACATAATATTAATTTATTATTTGTATTAGATCCATATATTCCATCTACTGCTAGTCCAACATAAGATTGAAAATTTTTATATGCTGTTTTAGTTTGATTTCCTACTATTCCATCTATATTACCTTTGTAAAAATAATGATATGTCTTTAAGTTTTGCTGTCTTTGTTTAATTGTTAACATTTGTATCAACTCCTTTATTATATTTTGCTGTTGAAATTCCTAGTATTACACCTAATGCTGTATCAACTGCTGTGATAGTTGCTCCTATCTCTTCTCCATATGGTAAATTCCATATTTTAAAAATTGTTATTACTAATGTTGCTAATGCTGGTAAAACATACATTGCAATTTTTTTCAAAAAATCATAAGTTTTATTTTTCATATTATTTCACTCCTATTCCTACTTGTATTAATATAAAAACAATACCTATCGCACCTGTTATTAATGCTCCTGATATTGTCCTTGTTATCCATTTTAATTTTTCTTTTATTTCTACTATGTCTTGCTTATTTTCCTTTGATTGATTATAAGCAAGATCTGTTTTTTCTTTTACTGATTTATAATCATCTATTTTACTTTCTATTACTGCGAGTCGAGTTAATACTTCTGTTTCAAAATCTTTTTCCATCTTATTCCTCCTTTATTTTGCTTTTATAATATATTTATAATTTTCATTTGATAAGTTAGGCAAATTAAATGTAGTACTGCCGTCTCCATTTCCATATGTTGTATTTATAAGTTTAAATAATTCACTATATTCGGTTCTTGATACGGCTTGTCCATTTAATAATAACCAATCTTCTGGAGGTGTTTGCATCAGGTACAACGCAACTATTCCTATTGGTACATCTTTGCCTCTTGGAATACCAAAATCTAATATTATATTTTCTTTTGTTCCTCTTTTTATAATTTGGGCTTTTGAATTAGAATCTAAAGTTTCGACATTACCTATTTCAATATTAGGTGTAATTCCATCTTCACCTCTATATAGAGTATAATATGTACAATCTAAACTACCTTTTAAATCATCAGCTAAAGAAATATTATTAGTACCCTCATATAATTTTATTTCAACAGGTTCTATCTCAAATTCTTGTGGTTGTGGTAATTCATAATATACTTTAACTGGATGTTCTGATAGCCAATTTAGAAAAGACCTTTGAGAATTGTCATCTAATCTTGATTTATTTATACTTATAAATAATCTATTATTTGATAGATTATTAGTATTATAAATTCCTTCTTTTGTTATATTTAAATCTGCTGCATTGGGAATTGATTTGAATTTATCAGACATATAAGGTGAACCTAATTTACAGAAAGTTGAGTCGTTAAATAAACTATTAGCAAATCTATAATGTAATCCATCTGTTGTTTCAGCTCCGATACTCCATCCACTTTCAGTGCCATTAAATACATATTCTCCTATTCTTTTTGCACCTTTTCCACTTATTACATCTAATTCATCTCTTGTATCGTTAATTGAATATAAGTCATTGTCCAATTTTACGAATGTTACATCTTCTCTGTATGATTCATAAACAAAGTTTTGTGGTGTTATTGTTGTATCTTCTAAAACAGATATTCTAAATGTTATAGAACCACCTTCCCCTGCTTGAAGAGTTGCAAATCCTCCTAATAAATTTGGCTTTTCTTTCATATCATTTTGTGTAAGAAAGTCCCACACATATATTCCAGGCTCTATATCTTGAAAATTTTGTCCTAATGTTCCTGTTTGATTATAATTAGTATATCTCATATTCCCAGTACCACTTACTTCTTTTACCTCAACTATTAATTTATAATGAGTAGAATTTTTTAATTGACCTCTATTTGCTACTGCAAAATTATACCATTTTGTTGATGAGTCTACATTATTATTAGAAAATGTTATCCAACTTTCATTATTTACAACAAAATGACTATCCCAATTACTACTTAATTTATCATCAACATTGTATAAATTCTTACCTTTATTTTCTAATCTTAAATAATGTCCATAAGGAACATATGGTTTTTCTTCACCTTTATTTATTTGAATCTTATTAAATATTGCTGTTGCGTTATCGTTATCAGAATTAGCTACATAAATATAGAGATAACTTAAGTGCCTAGTTTCATTTACTTCAAAGGTAAATGATTTTTCTGTATTATTTAAAGTTAGACTTTTTATATTTGCAGCATCACCATATAATAAAAGTTGTAAATCTTTTGAATTATTTTTTAATTCTAAATCAGGTAATAAAATAGTATAAGTACCTGGTTCAAATGTTAATGGTGTTAATGGTCTTATTTGTTTTGTTCTATTAGAACTATTTATAAGTGTAATTGTTTCATCTGGAATATTTAAAAGATTTTCAATACTAGGAATACTCTCTATTTCACTTGGAAATTCTGGACTAGGCATTGCTCCGTATGGTTCATATGTTTCATCTTCTTCATCACTTTTTATAATCATAAAATCTGTAACTTCATAATAAGTCCCAACTTCTTCATTTACACCTAAAAATATTCTTAAATTTACAATATTTTTAGAAAGAGTAATTGTACTATTATATCTACATGTTTCAGCAGTGCCATCTTCATAAAACCATTGTATTCCACTATCATTTTTTTTTGCATTTGTATTAATATTGCCTACACATCTATAGCTACCTATAGGAATATTAATTGGAATATAATACGAAAATCTTTGTGTTTCACTTTTTGTTAGTCTAAATCCTGTATCTAATTTTTCAACTATTCCTTCTGTTGTTACTAAATCATTATTCCAATAATTCTTACCACTTCTTGTTTCTTGTTTACTTTTTCCATAGATAGAAAATTTCTTTATTTTTCTTCCATCTGATATTATTACATTACCATTATTATTTATATTTTTTTCAAATTCTGGTATAGGTGCTTGTTCTCCTTTGTCTCCCTTTTCTCCTTGCTCTCCTTTGTCCCCCTTATCACCTTTATCGCCTTTGTCTCCTTTGTCTCCTTTGTCTCCCTTTTCTCCTTTAAATTTCCCATCTAAATCTTTTTGTAACTGGTCATAGTATTCTACTCTTTCTTTTTCATTTGATTGTCTAACATCTTCATTTTTTTGTCTTTCTTTTTCATTTAATACAAATTCTGATATATCTGTTACCATATCTACATCAACATTAATTGGTTCCTCATCATTTAATTTTACTTCTATATTTTCTACTTCATTCAACTCAATCATAATTACACCTCATTTATCGTTTTTGTTATATCTGTAGTTAATGTCAATGTACCTTTAATAATGGTTTTTTTTATATTACTAGATATTATTTCAACATCAAATGAATAATCATAATCTGTTTTCATATCATCTGTATCTGTTGCATCTATTGTTAATAAAAAAGTAGATGTTAACTCATTACCATCTACTTTTGTTATTCCTTTTCCTAAAGTTTTCTGTAATACAGGTTCTTTATCTGTATCTTTATGTTTAACAGTGAAATATATACTATCTATATTTTTATCCCAATTTGTTATTGTAATTAATCTTTCATATGTATCTCCTCTAAAAAACTGAAATTTTACATTATTCATTATCAACACCTCCTGGATAAACAATTAACTTTTTTGCATTATTCTCATCATATCCATATATAGTTGTATTATCATTTAAAATAATGTCATACCAATATGTAATTTTTTTATTTTCTAATGGGAATTTCAATGTGTCTTCAGATGTTAAATTTAAAAAGACTTCACTAGAATTATTGTTTATAGTAAAGTCTTTTTCTAAAATTATATCTTTTGTATATCCTTTTTTATTCATTACTATCAATTTTAATTTGTCACTTTTTTTGAATTGATAATTTTCATAACTAATAGGTAATTTGTTTATGTCATTTGTTTCATCACCTCTTGTTATATATATTGTTTTTTCTTCATCTATTTTTATCATAATATCCTCCTTTTAAAATGGCATATAGCCTATAATTTCCAATGTACCTGCCATCGCTCCAGAATTATTATACATTCCTGTTGGAACTGAAATTGAATCAGATGTCATTATTGCAAAATGATTTACACTATTTTTATCAATATATTCTTTTAAGTCTATACTTTCCGTTTCTTTTAGACCATTTGCTGAACCTGGATTAAAACCATTTGTACCAAATGCATTTTTTATTTCCGAATAACTAATTCCACCTTCAGAATATACAGAAACATTATTAAGATTTAATTCTTTATACATACCTGTATAATTTGCCTTATATAATTTAACATTTCTCGAATATCCTGTATATGTTGTATTTTCCATTACCCATTTTAATGGGCAATGTCTTAATCTTATAATAGCAGATACAATTTCAAAATTTTCAGGTAATTTAAAATCAAATATTATCCTATCTTTTATAAATTCTGTCTCCCAAGTATTGAAATTAATTATTTTTCCAGAAGAAAAACCACACTTTGATAAATCTCCAGTACTAATAAATTCTTGTGATATTACTGTACCTTGATATTGTAAATTTGTCATTAAACCAGCTTCACTTATAATTTTTGCATTATTAAATAAATGTACATTGCCCTCTTCATCTAGTTTGAAATTCTTTGTATCTATTTTACCATTTGATAAACTTAATTTCATTCCACTCTTATTTTCTACATAATTATTAGATTGAATTGACCCTGTTTTTATATTTTCACCTGCGATTGTAGTGCTTCCACCTGTTGATAAATCAGTAAATTTTACCCATTGTTTTGTTGTTGTTGTAACTGTTCCACTTAATACTTCTGTTGTTTTTCCCTGTAATTCATCGACTATCGCTTGACCATAGGTATCATCTGTATATTTTAAATTATTAGTCCAGTCATTTTTAGAAAATAATTGTTCCTTTGTTTTAGATGCTATACATATATAAATTTCATTATCATTAATCCAAAGATCACCTGGATCATATGGTGTTGTTGGTAAAGATATAAAAACTTGCCTTTTAGAATCTAATGTATCTGATGTTGTTTGTGCTAATGCCATTGTCGATGTTAAATCTTGATTTACTATTTCTAGCCATGTATAATTTGTTTCAAATCTATAAACTTTGCCAGTTAATTTATCATAATATAAATCTCCTATGTGTGATTTATACTCCTCACTACTCCACCCATTTGCTGGTTGATTATTTAATGTTGGAACACCTTGATAATACCAAGTTTCTATTTTGTTATCTAAATCTTCCTGAATATCAATTATTGTATTATTTATTGTATTTGTAAAATTATTAAGTTGTGATTCTATTGATTTAGCATATGTATCATCTGTGTACTTTAAATTATTAATCCAATCATTTTTATCAAAATTTCCTATTGCTTTTGAGACTTGACAAATAAATATCTCATTATTATTAATCCAAAGATCACCAACATCATATGGTGTTGTCGGTTCTTTAACAAATATTTGTCTTTTACTATCTGCAGTATCTTGTGCCGAATTTGCTAATGCAAGCGATTCAATAGTATCTTTGTTATCAATTTTAGTCCAGTTATATGTACTACCTTTTTTTTCAAAAATATAAACATAACCAGTTTGTTTGTCATAATATAAATCTCCTTCATGTTGTAACTTTTGTTCATCTGTATCCCAAGAATTAGCAGGTATATTATTTAAAGATGGTTCTCCATCATAATACCAAGTTGTTATTTTTCCATCTATTTGTGTCTCTAAATTTTCTATATTTGATAATGTTGATCTTATAAAATTGTATAATTCATTTTGAATTTTTACTAGACCTTTTTCAGATGTTTCTACATTTTTTCTTAAATCTAGCATACTGGCAAAATCGTATTTTCTTTCAATATCTTGTGCTGTCCTTACACCATTTGAATCTTGTTTACTCATACTATCACCTCTTTACATAGTAAATACCATTTTTATATTTAATATTGAATCCAAAACTTTTTAATGCTTCTATTTGTTCATGTAATGTTCTATAATTTTTTTTGACATAATCTACTATTTGATTATCGAATTGACTATATCCTAATTTTTTTAACATTGTAGCTTTTGTTGTAAAATCCAAGTTTTTATTATTTATATATTCTGCTATTTGATTATCATATTTTCTAAAACTTGAATATTGACTTTTTATCAACATAGCCTTTTGTACAACAGATAAATTTAGAGAATTAACATATGAAACTATATTATTCAATCTTGAATTTGGTATAGTTTTTCCTTGTGAATTAATACTGCCCTCTATTTTACTAATTTTGTCCACATATTCTTTATATTTTACTATGTCTCCATTAGTTATTGCTTGCGCCATATAATAATTATTAGGTGTGTTATATGCCCAATTTACTGCATCTTTTATTTTTTTTACATTTTTATAATCATTATAGGATATATTTTTATCTTGTAAAAAAGCATATTTTTCTGGATTTTTATATGCATAATCAAATTCTTCATAAGAACCATAATCATTGTAAGTAGACATATCAACTTTTCTTTTTAATAAATTGCTTGCCATTATACTTTTCAATGATTCTTTAACATCTAATTTATTAATATAATCAATCTTTTCTTTATTAGTCTTTCCTGCTTCTGAAAGATTTTTTTTATATTTCCTATATTCAGATGATTTCATATCTAATTCTTTAAGTTCTTCAATATTATTTTTACTTATAGATTTATACCCACTATCAATATACTCTTGTGCTTCATCGCTTGCGTATTGACCAAATAATACTGATTTTAGTATCCCACCTGCTGATTCATCAGCCGTGAATCTTAAATTTCCTGTTTTAGTATAACTTCCTGATATTGGTAATTTGTCATCATACATTGATAAACCTTTTATTGTTTTTTTCAGTTGACCATATCCTGTAGGCATTATCCAATATGCTATTGATTCTTTAAATTCATCTCCAACATCAGACCATTTTATCTCATTTCCAAAATCATCTGTCTGACCTATCATTTTCTTTCCAAGTGTAGTTATACCATTAAAAGCATCCGAAATTGGTATTCTTCCACCTGTAAATATACTCGCCATAGGTAAATTATTTATTAAATCTCCTAATACTTCCTCCGTTCTTTGTTCTAATGTTTTATCATTATCATCTGGATTAAATATTTTCATTAACATTTCAATTGGATCTATCATAACATCAGAGCCTGTTAAAGCAGTCATTAACTTATTAAACACAAATGAAGTACCAAATAATTGACCTAGTTGAAATACAATTGAAGCACCTGTTTTTTTACCACTTTCAACATCTATTTTATTATCATGTATTAGACTAGACCATTGATTATTTACTTCTAATTGAAATTGTGTTAAAAATCCTAGTGTCTTTGAATTAAATATTTCTGCTGTTGCTCCTTTTGTCCTATCTCCCATTATTCTTGCACTAAAATCATCTGCACTCTTTATAGCATCTGTTTCATTCATGCCTTTAGATAGATTTTCATAATATTTACTTCTCCATATTTGATTTGAAGTAAAATAATCTGAACCTGACATGAATATTTGACCTGCATTACTCACTTTTTGCCATAATTTTGTAGATAGCATATTGCTTCCAAATCTTGCTGTTAAGAAGTCTGATTTATCTATCAATCCATCATTATGAGCAATATTTTTTATTGTTGATATTGTTCCTTTCAAAAATGATAGTTTATTTGTTTTAGATGCTCCTTGAATAGCTGAAGCAAAGTTAGTCAAAGAACTTCTAACATTAAATCCTGTCATATTTGAACCAACTTGCGATTTTAAAGTATTTAATGCTGTGTAAACTCTTCTTCCTAATGCTCTTTCTACACCTCTATCGATTGCACCTTTTTTACCTGCTAAAGAATTTGCCTGTTCATCTAACCATGCAACATATTTACTTAACTTATTATCTTGAATATCTTCGATTCTTCTTTGCAAATCTTCATCACTCAATAAATCTACATTTTCAAGCCCATGTTCTTTACCATAGTTTTCACGAATCATTCTTGTTAATGCTCTATATCTTTGTATTGATTCTGTATGAAATATTAAATTACTTGCTCCTTCCAAGTATCCATCTATACCAGTTATTGCATCATATACTGTCTTTTTACCTGTTCTTTGTTGTGCTGATGCAAACCAATTTTTACCTGGTTTATTTAACTCTGTTAATCCATTTATATCTGTAGGCAAATCTTCTGCACTCATATCATTTCTGTTAAAAGGTATACCCCATTGACTAAATTTATCAGTTATTTCATAAAAATGTCTCATATAATCTTCTCTTTTAGGTATAGCATCATATCCTAAATCTATTAATACTGAATTTATCTGATCTATATATGAATCATATTTATTTCTTAATATCTTTGATGCTCTTATTATCCTTTCTCTTGTTGCTTCATCTTGCACATCTTTTTGTAATTCTTTATCTCCGTATTTATGTTCTTCACCATTTTCATCAGTCCATTTTTTCTCTCCATATTTTTGAACTAATTCCGACTCTTTAGTTCTTGGTTTTATTCCTAAATTTTTAATTTCATCTCTTTCTTTATTTAACCATCTTGTTCTTTCTGCTTCTTGATGTTTTGTAAAATTAATAGTAGCATCATTTATTTTCTTACCCGTTTCATATCCAAATACCTTTTCATTCAATCTTATAGGATCTGTTCTTTGATATGCTATACTACTTATATCTTGCCCAATATCTATATCTTCTATTGTTATACCCATTTTATTTATTAATTCTTCGTGTACTATTCTTCGTGTTCTTTTTTCTGATTTTTTTTCTAATAAACTTTGTATATCCTGTATGTCTTTTTCTGTTATAGAGTTATCTAATAATTTATTATATATTTTATTTGATGCATATTTTAAATCACTATCTGGTATTCTATATTTTTCTGTTATTGTTATATCTTGATTCATAAAATCAGATAGTTGGTATAACATATCTGCTTCTGTTTGTATGTCATCACTAAATAGATATGAATATGTATTGCTTAATTCTTGCCATAATGAATCTATTTTTTGACCATCGTTTCCTAATTTTAATTTACTTTGTATTTTAAAATCTTTATAGTCAGTTATTTGATTTTTTAATTCATCTGTTATTAATATTTTAGTATTTTTTATTTGTTTTTTTATTGAATCAAGCTGTTCATCTACATAGTTATATTCCTTATTTGCGTATTCATTAACTATTTCTTGTATTTTGTTATATGTTTTAGAATTAATTAACTCATCTCTTGTCATATTGTCAAATTGTTTTAAATTATTTTTAAATTCTTTTTTTTGTTTATAATCAAAATCTAAATAAGTATCAGCAGTTTTAGTTGCCATATTTATTGCTTTATATGAAGATTTTTGTAGTGCTTTTTCTACTTTTTGATTTATACTTTCATTAGATAATGAATATTTTATAGTATTTTCAATTGGTGCATATTGTCCTTGTGTTGGATCTATCCAAGCAACATCAGATAATTTAACTTCTTTTGAATGTATTTGTCCATCAGGTGAATTATATGTTGTTGCTTCCATATATGATGGTGTAACAAATGTACCATTTTCTATAGGATAAGAACTATATATAGTTATATAACCTGTATTTAATGCATCTTCTACCATCTCACCAGTATAATCAGGGGCAAATCCCTTATCGACATATTCTGACCAATCAGGATCTTGTAGTGTTTCTTCAAAAGTTTTGATATCTTCAATATTCCTTATGCCTGTATGAACTTCATCAGTCATTGGGTTATACTTTCTAATTATATCCAACTGTTGTTGTTTTAGTTTCTCGTTAGATAATGAATATTTTGTATTAAAAAAAGAACTATTTTCTAGTTCTTTAATATTTCTACCATTTTTTGAAATAGTTGATGTTCTGTTATTGTTTTTTCTATCTTCCTTTTTTTGAATATCATTATATATTTTATCATCTCTTGTTGTTGTTCTTGATTCATTTCTTGTTCCATTAATATTATCAATCTGGTTGGCATTTTCAGTTGTTTTAATATTTTTTTCAATTTCATTTAAAGTTACTCCTTTTGAACTATTATATAATTTATTTTTATAATATTCAATATCAGATTGCTTTATATCTGTAAATTGAATAGGAATCTCTGTTATACCTAATTTTTTTGCTACTTTAAGCCTATGATAACCATTATATATATTTAATTTTCCATTTTCTTCATAAATTTTTATTGGTTCTAATATGCCATTATTTCTTACAGCATCAAAATATTCTTTATAATTTGTATCTCTACCACCTAATCTACCATCATCAATCTTCTCTAATGATTCAACTGGAACAAATATAACATTTTCTTCATTTTTTACATTTTCTCTAGTTTTTCTTTCAAATTCTTTTATAGCCTCCTCAGTTAATTCATACCCATAGTCATTTGTTGTTTCATCTTTTATTGATTTATTTTTTACACTTTGTTTATATGCTTTCTTATATGCTTGTTCCATTTCATATTGTAATTTGTTTAGTTTTCTTGCTTCCTTGCTACTTGTTGTAAATTGTTTTTTTACATATTTAATTGTATCTATTATTTTTTGTACTATTGATGGTTTTTCAGTAGTTAACTCTGTTATAAAATCTTTATTTCCTAAATAGTCCTCTAATAATCTTGAAGTTACTTCTGAGTCTATATCTGTATTATTTACTTTTCTATAATTGCCCTCTACTTCTTGTTTTATTTTTGAATAATCTCCTTTTGCTTCTGCAAATCTTTTTGTCACTTCTTTTAAAGTATTATATGTATCACTATCATTTTCTAAATCGTGTGTTGTTTCGTGTACTAATATTGATTCTAGATATTTATTTGAATTAACATTTATTAAGATTTCCTTTGTTCCATTATTATCGACAATATACATTCCATTTGCTGTTTTACCTTCTGGAATTAATCCTTTTTGTTTTAACTCTTCTGTATTTGTAATTTTATAAGCTATTTGTCTATCGTTGCTCATTTTAACCATAGCATCTACTAAATTCTTTGAGTTACGAGTATTATTTATTTTCCCTTTTGCACTATCTATAGTTGCTTGAGAATATTCTGTTATAGTATCTTTTCCTGTATATTCAAACTCTTTTCTCTTATTATCTCTTTCTTCATATGATTTTTGCAAAAATGTATCTTTAGAAATATCCATTTCATTTAAAAACTTTTCAGTTGCTTGTTTTGTTGTATCTTGAGTTTCTTGTTCAGTTAATCTTCTACCTAATGAATTTTCTGTTTGATTAATTAAATTTTGTATTGCTTGATTTTTACCTAATGTGTTTTCTATTGTTTCTATATCTATTTGACCATTTTCTAAATCTTCTTTTATTTCTTGTTCAATTTTATTTCTTTCATTTTTAGTTAAATTTTTACCATTTTTTTGAGTTTCGCTTATTCTTTGCTGAATTACATTATCAATTACTTTTTGTTCATTTTCAGTATATCCTGTTTCAAAATCTCTTCCAGTTTGTTTACTCCAATTATTTCTGGATATATTTTGTGGTGCTTCCATAATTCCTGATGTAATTGCCCCTAAAGTACCTGCATATAAATTTTCTTTATTAAAAAATTGACTACCTAACTGTTTTATTCCTTTACCAATGTCATCTTTCATTGTGTTCCAAAAATCTGCCCCATTATCTTCTTCCAAAATAGCATTTTTAAGTATTGGTTCTAAAAATTCTTGTAAATATTCTTCTGTAAATTCACCTTTCATTTCTGATATTGTTTTTTTTACTGCCTTATTTTTTATTACTTTATTTATAATATTATCAGTAAAACTTTTACCCATCTTTTTACCATATATATTTTCAAAACCACCAAGTACTTTTTCCATTGTCATTTCAAGTGTTCCTGATATAATTCCATATGTTGTTGCTTGTTTTTCTGTAGCACCATTCTTTTTTGCATCATTATAAGCACTACCACCATAATTTGCAAAGCCTGTTATTGTTGAACCAATCGCACCACCTGGAACCATTATTTGTGGAAGCATTTGCGATACATTTCCAATTATATCTAGTCCTGCTTTACCAATATTACTTTTTGTTTGATTATATGCTTGTTCTTGATTTTTCTCAATTAGATTATATTTTTGTTTTTCGTTTGCTATATCATTGCCAGAAATTCCTAATATTTTTTTAGTTGTAGATTCTATTCCACTTATTCCTTTTGTAAAACCACCTGCAATAGTATCAGTAGTTTTTTCAATTCCTCCTAAAATTCCATTATCATATTTTTTATTATTACTGATTTCATTATCCCTTGTTGTTTGATAATCTATTTGTTTTTTTTGTGCTTCTTTTAACAATTGATTATACTTTTTATCTTCTTTTACACTTTTACTATTTTCATTAAATAGATTAATACCATTTTGCTTTTTATATTCTTGTAATTTATTATATGATTGATCTGATTTTTCTTTTTTAATGTTTGTCTGATTTGTTGTATTTTTATCAAAAGTATTTGATTTTTTATTTGTATTTTTAATATTATCTATTGTATCAATTAATATCCCAGTAATAGGATTACCTGTAAGTAATGATGTTACTTTACTAGCATTACTTGACTTTCCTGTTATATTATTTTTAATTGCTGTCCCCAATACACCATATTTTGATATATCTTTAGACTGTTGCGACTTATTAGTTTTTGATTTATTATCATCATTATTTTTTATTTTATTTACTATGTTAACTAATGCTAATTTAGAATTTTGTGATTTATTATTTTCAATTTGCTTATTATTTTTATTAGTCATGTTTGAGATAACATTTCCTAATAATGTATTTTCTATACTTTTATTTTTCTTTTTTTTCTTATTATTTTTTACTTTTTTTTCTAAATTTGGAAAAATCATTTTATCACCTCTAAATTGCTATAGATTTTTGCCCCTTATATTTTTTATATGTCCTACTATTTCCATCCCAATACCATAATGAACCATCTGGAGTTTTCCATACATTTTGATTATTTATTGTTACTTTACCATTTGATGCTGTTTTAATGATTTTAACAGTTTTACCACTTTGACTTACTTCACCATATCCACTTATACCTTTTGGCTGATATCCATTACTAAATGTTCCATAATATGATGCAGCATCTGAATCATTATTTGAACTATCTGTCAAAGTAAAACTACCAGAATTATTACTATAAGCCTGTTGTCTTTCTAATTCTAATTGTTGCTTTTGTAGTTGTAAATTTTCGTTATATTGTCTTATCTGTTCTGCTAATTCATTCTCTTTATTTATTTGGTCTAATACATCATGCCATCTATTATAATAACTATCTTCTAAATTTTGTTTAGCTGACATTTGATTTTGTAATAATGTATTTTTATATTGAAAACCTTCTAACCCTAATTCTAATTGAGTTTTTAGTGCATTATAATATATTTCTGCCAATGCACTATTGTTAGCAAGTTGAGCTTCTTTTATAGAATTATTATAATTTAAAACTGCTTTATTAAAACTATCTCTTGCTGTTGCTACCCTATTCTGATATGTATTATACATACTGACTTTTGATGTCTCACTATATCCACTATTATTTAGACCACTAGATGCCATTTGTTCTGCATTTACTCCATATGCATTACTTTGTCTTTGATAATCCGTATAAGCTCCTTTTTGTTCTTTTGTATAATCCTTTTCTGCTTGCTGTTTCTCTTGTTCTATTTTTTCTATTGCAAAATCTGTATTTGCTTGTTGCATTTCTGCTTGTTTATCAGCATATTCTTTTGATGCTTGTATCTGTTGCTGATAATATTGATCTGTACTATTAACCATTGAACCATATGAATCATTTAATTCTTTTAATGCATTTTCTTTTTGAGTTTCCACTGCTTTAAATCGATCATCGTTATAATTGACTGCCATCTATATCACCTCTTTACATAACTTCCAATATAAGCTTCTAATGTACTTGAATAAAGAAAAAATCTAGTTTTTGTACTAAATTTTAATTGTATACTCTTCCACTTTTTCTTTTTTATCTTTGATACGACATACCCCTTTGTACCCTTATAATCATTTATTTTTTCAAAATTGTTATTATCTGTTTTTACTGATATTGTAACATCTCCCTCTAAATCGACTACACAACCCTTTTTATTAGTCGTTTTTTGATATTGAGGATAATTAAATTCATCTTGTAATGTTGTCCAATATGACTGTACAGATGTATCACTTGTTAATGAATATATTTTATTATCATCACATAAATATAAAATACCATCTTTTACTTGAGCATAAGATATATTTTCAGACATTTCCCAATAAAACCATTCATACTCTATATGGTCATTTATTTGACATTTTTCTCTACTATCTGCTAAATAAATTTTATTATCGATTATTACTAATAAATATCCTTGCCATTCTACTAATTGCATATTTTTATAATTTTTTTCGTTTAATAATTTTGAATCAACAAAACTACTTCTATGCATTACAACTTGTTCTGATGTAACATCACTACTTATTCCTTCCATACCTCTATCAGAGAAGAAAATAATATCATCATTAAAATTTAATCCTGTTGCTACACAACCAATTGAAATTGATGAATGAGTACTCGGATAAGTTTTTCCATATTCACTATCTATTGTTGGATTATGATAATAAATTGTAGTGTTTGCATCTGATGGTTCTTTAAGTACCCATAAGGCATTATTCCCTGATATCATTGCTTTTATAGGTGCTATATCTAAACCTTCATTATAATAGTCTGTATCACTTACATATCTTGGATTATTTAAACTACTATGAAATAAAGTAGATGGATAATCTATATTCCCACTAAAAAATACTCTATTGTCAAATACTTCTAACAAGGTACATTTATTTATTCTATTCTTATATTCTGATACTTTCTTTTTAAATTGAATCACTACATTATCTTGTCCTTCTGTATTTGGTTTTAAAGGTGCTTCTGTAAATTCTATATAGCCATCTGATGGATATGCGATAAAATTAGTAACTTTTACTCCATCCACTGTTATTATTGGTGAATATTCAGAATCAAAAGATTCTACATCTAAATAATATTTAGTACTTTCTCCATCTGAACAAAAAGAATTTATTCTATAATCGCTTAATAAATTTACATCTTCATATTGAGCTCCTCCACCTGATGGACTTCTACTTATAGATGTTGTTGGTATATATCCAGTTACTTCTTTGCATTTATCTCCATCATATTCAAGATAATTAATACCATCTTTTAAAAAGAATATATTACTAAAAACAAATGAATATGATTTTCTTGGATTCATTCCTTCATATATTAATTTTTTTTCTTGATTGTATATATCGTATAATTTTGTACCACTATGAATTATCATATGATTTTCTTGATTTATTTCATAAAAAAATAGACCATAAATAGTATTATCTAATTCACTCAATAATTCCATTTCTGGTCTAGTTTCAATACATCTTCCATTTGTACCTTTGTAATTTTTCCACACATTTAGTGCATCTGGCGAACGATATAAAGACACCTCATCTTTTCTATTACTAAAATCAACACCTTTAAAATTACTATAATTTCTTGACATTAAACTTCCACTTATCTGTGACATTAATCAATCCCACCTTCAATATAAATACTTCCAAGTGAATATCTAGGATCTAATTGTTGAAGCAGTTGCATATATCTATCAGAATATATCTTCCCATAATTGCTTGACACATCACTTTTAAGTAAATCTCCTGCTATTCCATATGGCATAATTTCAAGTACATCATTTGACAATTCAAATTTATAACTATCATCAGTTTCATTATTTATTTGTTTAGGGTATTTGTAATAATATATTCTAGCTAATCCACTTTCATTAAAATGTACTATATTACAATTTAGATCGTAATCTACATCTTTAATTAAGTTCAATTGATATATATTAGCATCTATATCTGTTAATGATATTTCTTGGTCTTTTATAACCTCTATAGTTTTATATTCAGGTATTTTTTTTATTCTACTAACTTCATTTTGTACTTGATTTATTACGCTATTCATTTTTGTTGCTAAATCTGTATCTTCTGTTAAGTCATCTGCATCTTCATTATATTCTTCAATCAATGAATATACTTTAATTTTTATTTCTTCCAATGTCATTTATATCACCGTCCAATGCTTCAGCTAGGCTTTGATAATCCTTTATAGCAGTTTCTATAGTTCCTATGCTTTGTGCTGGTAAAAACCAACCTCTATTTTCTCTTTCAAACAGAATAACTTCATTTTCTTCTAAATTGATAATTAATTTACTTTCTGTTGTATATTTTTCTGTCTTAACTTTTTGTATAGTTGTTAACTTTAAATTTTCTAATTTTTGTTCTACTTTATCATTTTTAAATTCAAATTTACTACTTTTATTAACTACCATTCCCTCATATGGTGTTAAATCTGGTCTTAATACATAATATTTCATAATTTTCCTCTCTTTCTAGCCCATTAATGGAGTTGCACCATTTTACACTACTATAGACATAAAAAAGGCATTTTCGCCTTTTAAATTGATTATTATGCAGGTATTTTAACTAATTGTAATTCATCTTGTGCTATGATTTTCATACCATAAGTATCTAATCCACGAACACCATCAGCAAATGCACCTTCAAGTCTTAATGATTCTACTTCATTAATTTGACCTGCAAATGCAATAGCATTTTTAGTTCTTAAAATACAATGTTTATTAGTTCCGTCGTTATATATAGCATTTGACATAACAACTTGTGCATTGTTATACATTCCTACTACACCTTTACGAATTAATTCAGGATTATTTGTAGATAATTCTACAAGATTATTTTTAAATGTTGAATATGTTGCAGGATCTATTTCAACTCTTATTCCAAAGTCACAATTTCTTAAATTTAATTCAACGAATGCATCATCAATAGCAGTTTTTATTGCTGATTGAGTTTTTGCACTTGCTTCAGTTATATTTTTTGCTCCTTCTTTATAATTTCCATCAGTAATTTCATAGTAATTTAATATACCATCTTTTGTTGGTTTTGCTACTCTTTCATATACTTCTTTACCTTCTGAATTTTGTTTTTGTATAAAATAATCTTTATATACTTTAATATCTTCATCTGAAGTTTTAGTATAAGTTGCTGTTTCTTCATCTATTGTACTAATACATTTTCCTGCTACTAATCTTCCTAAATTAATATCTCTTCTTTGTGCTAATCTATTACTAGATTTTTCTTGATATTTTTCTGGTAATCCTGGAACTGATTGTGCTTTATCTATATCATGAACTCTAAATGCAAAGTATTCTGCAAAATCTATTGGTAAAATTTGACCTACATCAGACATATCTTCATAGTTAACTTCACCATGATATCCTCCTGTTCTTGGATCTCCAACACCTAAAATATGAACTGATTGTGCGAATTTACAATCTCCTTCATAATCTCTGTTACAATAATCAACTAATTTTGTTTTCATTTCCAAACTATCTTGTATCTTTTTAGACCAAATAGCTTGAATAAAGTTTTTTACTGCCATATTTTTTACCTTCTTTCTTTTTTATTTTTTATTACTTCCACTCCAACATTGACTTTTCAATTGCTTCTACCAATTTTGGATTTTTATCTAAATCTTCTCTTGTATATTTAGATGCTTCCTCAAATGTATAAAAGTCTTTTACTTCATCTTGTTTTGAAGTTTCTGTTTTCATACTTCCTATTGGTTCAACCTTTGGCTTTGGATTAAACTTCTGATACATTTCATATTTTTCTTTCAAAGACATGCTAGGATTTAATTTATCAATGAAATCTTTAAACTTCTTATCTTCCAACTCTGAAGATTGAACTCCTAAATTTGCTAATTCTTTCAATTCTTCTTGTTTTTTTCTTTCAGATGCTATTTTCTGAAATACTAATTTTTCCATATCAGATGCTTTTCCATTTTCTATTAATTTTGCAAGTCTATCAGTTTCCTCGATTATATCTTCATAACCTCCTGAAATAATATCATTTGCCTCTGCATCTGCTAGAATTTTTGTATCTCGCTCTGTATAATGAGGCTCTGATACTTTAATTCCTTTTTCCTCATAAAAGTTCTCCAAAGTATCTACAGCATCTTCAAAACTTTCTTTTTCTAATCCTGCTTTTAGAAGTTCTTCTACTCGCCCATATTTAGACTCATATTCTCTTCTAATTTTTGCCTCTTTTCGAGCAATTTTTTTACTTAATAGTTCATCTAATTTTGAATTAAATTCAGATTCACTATATAATTTTTCTTCAACTTCCTCTATTGGTTCTTCAGTAGTTTCAGTGGCATTATTACCTTCAACAAGTTCTTCTGTTGCTTGTTCCTCAACATTTTCAGTATTTTCTAATACAAGTTCTTCATTATTTTCCATAATTTTCTCCTTCCTATTTGTTCGAGTTTGCTTCTCTTTTCCATATCTTTTACCCTCTTAAATGCTTGGAGCATTATAAAAATACCTATTGAGTAGGTATTTGTTGTGCATCTGTTATTTGGCTTGCTTGTCCTTCTACATCACTATTTATAAATTGACTTGCTCTTTGTTGCATTTCTTGTGCTTGTGCATTTATTTGTGCTATTTTCTTTTGTTCTTCTTCTGCCTTTTCTATTGCTCTTTCTAATGCTTGTTTTGGCATTGTGCTATCATCTGGCAATACACTTACATACATTTTTAATTCTCCTAATTTTTGTGGATTAAAATATCCTGCTTTAAATAAATTTTCTAAAGATATTTCTTGGGCATATTTATCAAATGCTCCTTTTGGTGTTATATCTACTTTTACAGTTGCCTGTAAATTATCAAGTACACTTGATGGTATATCTACTAATTCGGTTACTTCTTCTCCAGTAATTGGATCAGTAGAATCTTCTTCTAATTTCATACCATCTTGATTATATGTAATCCACATATCAAGCCATATTCTTGCTAAATCTTCTATAAACATTTTCAATCCACTTAATTGTTTTACCATAGGTTGTTGAGATGCCTGTTGAACAGCCAATATTGCTTTACCAGATGCATCTGATGGATTAATTCCTCCTGTTGCTATATCTGATGAATTTTTTAATTCTCTTGTTATACTTATTAAATCATTTATAGTTTTTGACACATCTGTACTCATTTGTGCTGGTGCAATTGTTGTAAATATTTTACTTACATCTTCTATTGTTGAGCCATTTTTCGTTTTTATTATTCCACCAACTTTATTTATTGCTGATGGATTTTGAATTTTATCCATATTAACTACTTTTGTTGGATATGCATTTTGTTTAACACTTAATAACATTCTTGCTAATGTTTTATTTAATTCTAATTGATTAGGTATTAAATATCTTACTTCTCCTTCTCCTCTTGCACTTCCTTTTTTATCTTTCCATGGAAAATGTGCTAGAGGATAATATGTTAAACCTGAATTTGTAGCTTTCTTAACCTCTACATATTTTGTTGATTTTGCAAACCAAACTTGCCCGTTTTCTTTCCATATTTTTGTTACCAAAGTACATTTATTATTTTTTTCTTTTTTAGAATCATCTCCTGCCTGGTCGAAATAATCATTATCTCCTACAATGTTTTTAATTTTTTCTTCTGACAATCCTTCTTTTCTAGCCATATTTTGTATTTCTATTACTGATTTTCTTTGACTTACTATTATATATGGTTGAGATTGTATATCACTATTATTTTCATTTCCATATTGAACATCATTTTTCGATAATATCTCATTTATTGGATTTTGTATTTCTTCATCATATGATACATACATTACTCCTTCATCATTTACTGCACTATCTTCTGATATAACTCTTATTTTATAATCCATCTGATCTTTTTCCCAAACTTTAGATGCTCTTTTATTTAACATTTTACATGTACTATCAGCAGTTTTTCTAAAATCTTTATTTTCAAAATTTTCACTTGAATAATTTATTTGCCATAAATTTTGATTTATAGTACTTACTTTATAATTTACTATTGTTTCTATGAAATTATATTGTGCTTGTTCTATTCCCTCTATTTTTGCACCTTCCCATTGATTGCCTGAATACATTCGATAATTTTTATCTGTATCAGTAAATATGTTAAGTCTTCTCATGAAATTTTTGCCTTGTTCAAATAATTCCCATATTTCAGTTTTCTTAAGTTCATCTAAATTCATATTATCACTTCCTATCTGGGTATTTCTTTTTGACCTATAGAAGTTCCATCATAAACATCTATGTTATGCAATATTGTTTCTTCTATTTCTTGTTCTTTTTTTATTTCTTTCTTTATTTCTTGTTCTTTTATAATTTGAATTGGTGTTTTTATATCTGTTTTTATAGGTTCTTTATTAACTACTTTTTGACCTATTTTTGCACCAAAATAAAAACATAACAAATTTGTTATGCTATTTAACATCAATAATAATAGTTCCATTATTTTGCTCCTTTTTTATTACTTTTTGTTGATTTTCTTACATTTTTCTTTTCTTCATCTTGTATTTTTATATTTTTTTCTTCAAGTTCTATATTTCTATATTTTTCTCTAAATACTTTTTTCTTCATATTATTCCTCCTAAATTATTTCTATTTCTTCTCCATAATCATCTGTTGTCGTACTTCCATCATCAAGTTTCCAATTTGGATAAGGTGTTAACACTTCTTCATTAAATGATACTTGTTCTCTTATATGATGTGCTATTGATAATCCCATCATTTGGTCATCATGTCCTCCTTCTGGTGCTTCTACTCTACCTTTTTCATTTCTAACAATAGTTAACAACTCTTCCAGTGTGTCTTTATCATTTATTGAATCGATATCCTCTCTTACTATTTGAATTAATCTTGATATTATAGTAGGTCTTGTTAATACTGTCGTTTTAAATCCAAATCTTTTTTCAGTTTTTCCTGTATATTCATCTATTTTTTCTCTTACATATTGATTAGAATATCCATATCTTTGTAGTTCCATTATCGGAAAACTATCAAAATTTGCCTCTATACCTATTAATGCTTGTTTATAATATATTCCCAAGCAATACATCTGTTTTGTATATAAATCTGCATCAAATTGTTGTTTTAATACTGCTACTTGCTTCCCAGTTTTTGCATCAAGTACATGTCCTGTAAAATAATCTGAACCATCTCCTGCTGTATCTCCACCTATGCAATACTTTGCCATTGATGGTGAATTTGGCAATTGATATATTTTTATGTATCCGTTTCTATCATTTATCCACCTTATATTTGAAAACTTTTTACCAGATGGTTTTGTATCATCAAATTCATATAAAAAATACCCAACTTTTAATGGTTTAGGTATATTTTGTAATCTTGCTAATATTTTTTCTGTATCAAATGCATTTTTACCTGATAATAAAAATGCTTCTTGTGGACTACAAGGATACTCTTGTTTTATTAATTCTTTTTCTAGATATGATTCATATTTTTTATAATACCAATATAATTGTTCTATTTCTAATTTTTTATCATTCTTTAACCATTTTAATCTTTCCCATATCCAATCTGATTTATTATTTATGTTATTTATAAATTCTTGTTCTAATGTCTTTGTAGGAATCATAGTTCTATATTCTTTTGTTCTCCACCATTCATAAAAACAATTTATATTAACTCCACTATCCCACATTTTTTGATAGTCATTATACCCATTCGCTGTTGATTCATATATTTTTATACAATTTTTTGTAAATGCTTCTCCTAATGCTGATTGTATTGTAGATATTCCATCTTTCCAAAAAGCACATTCTGAACCATGAAAGAAATTTATTGTTCTAGATCTTCCTACATCTTTTGTTGCAGTATCGACTGACCAGTTACTATTAATTTTTTCAAATAATAATTGTCTTTTGTTATTAAATTTTTCTGTTGGTTTTAGCATATCTGGAATTTGTGAATATGGAAATTTTGCTTTATTTTGAAATATTGCTTCTGAATTATCACTTTTATCAGCTAGAGTAAATCCTTGAAAGTTTTTATTTAATATACAAGATGACAATTGATATGCTGTTACTAGTGTTGTAAATCCTTGTTGCCTACCTTTTAGTATTAGCAAAGATATATCTGTTATAACATTATTATCAAAATCATCTATTGCTTTATTCAATGTATTTATAAAATCTTGCTGAACTTCATTTAAAAAGAATGGCATTGTTTTTTGATTTTTATCTACCACAACAAAAACTAATTCAATAAGTTTTTCTGGATTATTTTTTAATTCATTTAATAAATCTCTATTGTTATATATTTCAACTGCTACTGCATCTCTTAATCTTTTATCATATTCAATACTATGAAGTTCTTCCCATTTTTCTTTTCGAATTTTAATTAAATGTTCTGCTGTATATTTCATAATAAATCTTCTATCTTTTCAGTAGTTGCATTAACTGTTTTATCAACTGGTTTTTCTCCAATTGTATCTCTGATTGTAGTAAATGCTTGTATATCTCCATTTAATGCTTTATTTAATAATGCAACACTTATTTTTTTATTATTATCATTTGTTTCAAGTAATATTATTAATTCATCTTTTAAAGTTTTCTTTCTTTTTCTAGCTTCTCCACTTGCAATACCACCTTTTCTTGCTATTTCTCTTTGTTCTTCCTCTGTTCTTTCATTCATTGGTATCAAATTTTCTTGATTCATAATATCACTTCCTTTTTATTGAATATCTTTTCTGCTCCTCTTCACATTTTCTTTGTCTTGGACATTCTTTACAATGATATTTCATACATAAATTGTAATTTTCCTTTTTCTTCTTTTTCATTTTTTACTCCTCATTTAAGTATGTAAGCCAAAATACTGATTCTTCTAATTTTTGTATTACAAAATCTTTTTCTCTACAATCTGGCATATAATTATTTATATAATCTATTAATTTACTTAAATATTCTGTTATTTTATCTAATTCCATTTAATCCTCCTAAATAAAAAAGAACATATTTCTATGTTCCGTTAGGGGTATTTATATGGTTGATTTCTAAATCTCCCATGATACTATTTTAACATATAAAGTGTGACATAAAAGTGACATCTTTAATCTTCTTCGACATATCTTTTATGTTTATAATCTTGATATATTCTTATAACTTGTCTTTTACAATAATGAGTTGATTGTGCTATATCATCCCATTTCATATTTTTTTCTTCTCTTAACTTTATTATTTTTGCTCTTAATGGCTCATATTCCCCTATTCTTTTTAATTCTGATTCTACATATTTATTAAGTGATATCAAATAGTCATTTAACTTGTCTATCCACCAATCTATATCTCTTTCTTCACATTTATATACATACTTATAGAACTTTTCTTCTCTTGGAGTAGATCCATCTACCAATTCATTGTCAGTATTAATTGATTTAGGTTGTGTATCATTAAATAATATATTTTTTTTATCTATGTATAAATTTAATAGATTAGTTACTCTTTCTATTTCACTATTTGCATCTTTAATTGTTAGTTCTATCTTTACTTCTTCCATTAGTCCCCTCCTTACCATACTTCTCATAATATATTAATAACTCATTTGATACTCTATCGTATTTTTTTCTTAATTGGTTATATTTATGTCTTAATTCTAGTAGTTCTTGATATGTTTCGTTGTATTTTATTCTATAATCTCCTTCTAATTCTTCTTTTTTATTCATATGAATTATTTCTCCACCTTTTCAACTAAATCTGCTTTTATTAAATCATATAAAGTCTCTATTTCAAAACAATTAGACCAAAAATCTTCTTTCCATATTTTAAAACCATAAATTTCAACCCAACCACTAAAATCTGCACCATCTAATTCTATCTTTCCAAAAAACTCACTGTCACAATTTTCTTTTTTTACTAACCCAAATTTTTCTAATTCTTTTAAATCAACTCCATCACGAATTTTTAACATATCTACTTCACTTCCTCATATTGTAAAATTGATATTAATTCTTGTGCTTCTTCATTTGCTACCATTTCTTTAAAATGTCTTTTTGTATAATTTATTGCTCTATCAATTTTATATTGCATGTTAGTATATTCTTGTAATATTTCATAAAAAGCTTTTATATCTCCAACAAATACATTTTCCAATTTATTGATAAATTCTCTTTTTTCCATTTTATTCATCTCCTATCTTATTAATAAATTCTAAAGTCATCATTAAATATTCTAATAGTTGTTCATAATTTAATTTTCTATCAAATGATGAATAAAAAATTTGTTCTTTATCTTTAAAAATTGCAATATGATTATTACTAGCTTGTATAATTGTATAATCTTTATATTTTGCTTTCATACTTAATCTCCTATCTTATAACAATTATTTTCTTTTACTAATTATCTTTAATTCTTTTTCAATATTTTTAATAACATCATTTAATTTGTCTATTGTAAAAAATGTTTTTGACATAGCAAGTACTGTTTCTTTTAATTCCTCATTTTCTCTTGTTAAATTATCATT
>CANQZM010000010.1 GCA_947628345.1 uncultured Bacilli bacterium | reverse complement strand
CAGCGAAAAGATATTATAGACTATTCATATGTCTTTTTCAATAGTGAAGTGTTGCACTTCATATTTAAATTAACATTTAGCATAAATCTTTACTTTTTAGTTATTATTTTATAAAATAAGCAAATTAAAATGTAAAATCAAAGTTATAGATTGATA
Source organism: uncultured Bacilli bacterium (assembly GCA_947628345.1). Lineage (GTDB taxonomy): Bacteria > Bacillota_I > Bacilli_A > RF39 > UBA660 > UMGS995. Next base: position 28,673 of record CANQZM010000010.1, on the reverse strand, counting down.
CCAAATTAATAGAAATACATACTTTTTAGTAAAAATAAAAAATGGCTTGTGAAAAGCACGTTTTTTTGATTAATTTATTTTTTATTGACTTCTATTATTAATTTCTATTATTTTTCTCTTTGCTTTACTTGTTTTTACTTGATTAAGCCATTCTTTTCTAGGTCCATATGACATAAGATCTGTTATAACCTTAACTCGATCTTTGTTATTAAGTATATATTCTGGATTAACCTGTTTATCATTAACTAACGCCGAAACCATAGTATTACCTAATTTAGAATTAAGTTGATAGGCAAAATCTATGGCCGTTGCTCCCTTTGGTAACTCTAATATATCACCTTTAGGTGTATATGCATAAACTCTATCTGAAAGCAATTCATTTTTTATTTGGTTTACAAATTCTTGATTAGTCGTAGAAGTTTTATCAATTTCTAATAAAGCTTTAAAAAATTGAAATTTTTCTTTTAACTCCTGTTGCATCACATCTCTAGCATTTCCTTTTTTAATGTCCCAGTAAGCAGTAATTCCAAGGGATGCTACTTTTTCCATTTCAAATGTTCTTATTTGGGTTTGAACTAATCTATCATCAGGTCCAAAAACAGTAGTATGTAAACTTTTATACATATTCGTTTTAGGATTACAAATATAATCTTTAAACTTATTATTTATTGGATGATATTTCTCATGAACTAGTCCTAATGTTTGATAACAACTTGTAACATCATCTACCATTATTTTAAGAGCTAATAAATCATGAATATCAGAAATTTTATGACCTGTATTTAACTTTTTATAAATACCATAAATATTTTTTGTTCTAACTTTTATCTCAGAAGAAATACTATTATCTGATAAAATTTTATTAATTTGAAACAACATATCGTGTAGACATTTACTACTATCTTCTTCTATTTTTAATTTTATTTCTTCTATTTTTTTATATTGATCTAAATCTAGATATTGTAGCGACAAATCTTCTAATTCTGATTTAATTTGATAAGCACCAATATAATAAGCTAAAGGTACAAATAAATTAATAGTTTCAGCTGAATTTTCTTTTTGTTTAATCTCTGTTTTATATTGAAGTGTCCTCATATTATGGAGTCTATCAGCTAGTTTTATAACTATAATCCTAACATCCGAAATTATACCAGTAATAATTTTTCTGATATTAGCCATATTTTGTTCATTTTTAGATGAAAACTCTAATCTACTAATCTTAGTAACACCATCTACTAAAATAGCTATTTCTCTACTAAAATCTTTGGCAATAATCTCTTTAGTTATATCAGTATCTTCTAAAGTATCATGCAATAATCCTGCACATATAGTTTCAGCATCAGCATGCATCTTAGACAAAATATAAGCAACATTAAGTGGATGAGATATATAAGGTTCCCCACTTTGTCTAAATTGATTTTTATGTAACGTTTCTGCATAATAATAAGCTCTCTTAATCCTAGCTATATCACTTTCATTATCATTATAACTTTTAATGCTTTCTAATAAATCGGTTATAGTCAACTCATTCATATACTACCTCCACATAAACAAAAACGCGCAACTTTTGTTAACAAAAATTAGCGCGTTCAATTACTGGCATTTTAAAAAGGTGAAAGACCAAATTAATCCCAATATACCATTTAATGAGATAAAAGTGTTTGGTTGTTTTAGAAAAATTAATTTTCATAAAATCACCTCTTTTAAAAAGATTTTATTTCATTCTACGTCATTTTATATAAAAATGCAAGTTTTTTTTATTCTTTTTTTATTTTGGTTTCATATACAAATGCAGCAAAAAGTTTATTACTTACAATATCATAATCTATCATTTTTTCAGGATGCCATTGAACTCCAATTTGAAATGGATGATTTTTATTTTCAATAGCTTCAATTAAACCATCTTCACTTTTTCCTATAATAGAAAATAATTTGGAAGTTGGTGGAGTTTCATGATGAAAACTATTTACATAAATAATTTTTTGTTTCACTATCTTTTCTAGATGTGAATCGGTTAAATATACTTTATGTGTATACTTATTTTGTTGATGATGATTAGACACTTGGTTAAGTTTATAAGGTTTGTTATACATAGCCATAGATTGCATACCTTGACAAATTCCTAATAAAGGTAGGTTATTCTCTAATGCCTTTTTAATCAATATATCGTCCAGTTCACCTTTATTATAACCACCGGTTATAATAATACCACTACATTTATTTAATTCTTCTAAATTGTTTTTATCAATTAAAATTGGATTGGCTCCATATTTTTTTATAGCTTTACAGTAATTATTATTTTCTTCTTCTGTATTCTCATCTCGTTTTAAAATACAAATGTTAATCATTATATATTATAAAAAGATAGGCGTTTTCCTATCCTAATTTTGATTTTGATCCTTTCATACCTTTTAATCCACCACTAGTAGTGTATCCTTTTAAGATATTAGTTTCAAACGAATGAGTTTTACTTGCTCTTTTTTTATAATCTTTAATTCCAATATTAATCATATCATCCAATAGTTCTGTAAATCTAACTCCTTTAGCTTCCCATAAATAAAAGGCTAAACTACCTGGAATAGAATTTATTTCATTTATATAAACATTTTTAGTCTTTTCATCAATCAAGAAATCAATTCTACAAACGCCTGAAGAACCTAATACTTTAAAGGCCGTAGTAGCAATTGTTTCTACTTCTTTCTTTACTTTATCAGAAATATCAGCTGGTAACTTACGATTAGCTGAAGCCATTCCTTTAGAAACTCCTTTAATTGGTGTTTTAATTCCATTTTTTAGTTTTGTTTTACCATTTCCGATATATTTTTCAGCATAAGTTAAAAATTTATCAGCGGAAATTACTTCTTCAATCTCGCTTAATCTTTGATGTTCATAATTACCTAATACACTAATATTTACTTCTTTTAAGTTTTCTATGACTTCTTCTACTACTATCTTATTATCATATTGAATTGCGTTATCAATAGCGTCAATTAATTCATTTTCATCTCCTGCAACTTGAATTCCTACACTACTTCCTGTAGTAGCTGGTTTTACAATTACTGGGTATTTTAATTTATTAATATCTTTTAAAACGCTATCCTTATCAGCTTTATAGTCACAATCATAAAACCAAGTATATTTAACCAAAGGCAACTTAGCTTTTTCAAAAATATTTTTCATATAAACTTTATCTTGTCCTACCACAGAAGCATAGATATTACTACCTACAAAAGGTATACCAATAGCTTGTAAATAACCCTGTATTACTCCATCTTCCCCATTAGTACCATGCATTATTGGAAATACAATATCAATATCGGTAACTATATTGCGAGGAAATTTTTTATTTTGTAATATATAAGCACCTTTATTGTAATATAATATTACATTTTTCCCATATTTTTTAATTAAATTTAAATCTTCATAAATCTCAATATCTTTTAACATTTCTCCTGTATACCATTCTCTATCTTTAGTAATATAGATAGGAATAATATCATATTTTTCTTGATCCATTTTATTCATGGCCTGAACAGCTGAAATAATACTAACTTCATGTTCTACTGTTTCTCCACCATAAATAACACCTACTTTTATTTTCATTCTAATATCCTCCTATTCGTTATAAGTATCTGGTAAATCATTTTCAAACAAGGCATATACATTTTTCTTATTTTTAATAGCTAAAGAATTAATAAAAGTATATGCTTCTTTAACATCATTATATATTATAATATGATTTTCATCAAATCCTTGTTCTATTAAACCTTCATAAATTGGTTTAGTTTTATTTTTACCAATTAATACGGCATAATCAGTATTTGCTGCTATCTGGCGACCAAACTCTTTATTATATTTATTTTCTTCTTTACCTAATTCTATCATGCCTGGTGTTACAATGACTTTTACTCCAGGCATCATTCCTAGAACTTTAACAGCCTCTTCAGCTCCTACTGGATTGGAATTATAAGCATCATCGATTTGATAAAAATTACCAAGTTTTTTTAGTTCAAGTCGATGTTCTACTGGTTTTACAGTTCTAAGTGCTTGTTGTAACTCTTCAATTGAAATTCCAAACTCATAACCTAAAGCTAAAGCAGCCAAAATATTATAAACATTATGCCTACCTAATAACTTAGTTTGAAATTCATACTTTTCTTTTTGATTATAAAATTTTACTTTAAACTTAGTACCCTCACTATTACATACAATATCAGAAGCTTTAATATCAGCATCTTTACTATCAATTCCAATCCAAATAATTTTGACTTGATTTTTTAATTTATAACCTACTTGTTTTGGATCATCTCTATTTAAAACTCCTATTCCATCTGCTGGAAGAGATTCAATTAATTCAAATTTAGCTTTTTGGATATTTTCTTCACTTCCAAAACTTTCTAGATGAGCTTTACCAATAGTTGTTAAAATTCCATATTTGGGATGTACTAAATTACATAAATCTTTAATTTCTCCTCTAACATAAGCACCCATTTCAGCAATAAAAATATCAGTAAATTTATCTAAATGATTATTAATAGTAATCATAAGCCCATTAGGTGTATTCAAATTTCTAGGTGTTGGTAAAGCATTATATTTTATATTTAAAATATCAGCTAAAATATTCTTACTACTAGTTTTTCCATAACTACCAGTAATTCCTATAACTTTCATATTTGGTCTATTTCTTAAGGTACTTTTAGCTTTACTCATGTAATAGTAATATACCCCTTTTTCATATGGAAAATTAATAATATTAGCAATAAAAACTACAATCTTGTTCAAATAAGTCATTATAATTATAATTAAAAACATTAACCAAACTATTTTTAAATTTTCTATTTTACAAAATAAATAAATAATTGGAATAAAATATAAAATACTAGTTGTAATAATTAATCGTTTGACTCTTTTAGTAATAACTAATGGTTTTTTTACTTGTTCAGTCATACTTATTTTATTTAAGTAATAAATTTCATATATAAAACAAATCATTAAAATTATTACTAATAAATAACTAATATTTTTATTATTATAAAATTCTAAAAATCCAATTAAAGATATAAAAATACCAACAATTTGAATGTTCAAAAAAGATTTACTATTTTTAACTATCCACTTTAAGTAACGATTATTTTCATTATATAAATTTTGTTGAAGCATATGTAATGATTTCTTAGATTGAATTATAATTAACAAAGTAATTATAACTAGTGCTACTACATATAAAAACATTTTATTCCCCTCCTTTAATAAACGTCTTTATAATACTGATAACTCTATCTAAATTTTCTAAATAGGCATAATGTGTTCCTGGTAATGTGATTAAAGCAGCATCAAGCATGATACTTTCTAATTCTTTAGCATCTTCAATTGGAGCTTCTTGATCATGATCACCCCATATTAATAAAGTTGGTTCTTCAATTCTTTTAGCATCAATTGATAAATCCTCATTAACAGTGTTAACTAATATTTGTCTCATCATGGGACTAGCTGCCTTATAATCTCTAGATCCTATATAGTTTTTCATTTTTTCAGCTAAAGCATTCATACCTGGAAGTTTTTTAAGAAATTTTAAAATCCTGACTTTTAGAGTCAACTTCTTTTTTCTTCTAATACAAGGGCTTCCAAATAAAACTAATTTTTCTATACTATTGTTACTAGAGTATTTTATAGCAACTCTTCCTCCGAAAGAATGTCCTATTATAATTGGCTTTTTTATTTTTAATTTACTAACAATATATTCAATTAATAAAGCATAATCATTAATGGTCCAAGGTGTTTTAGGTTCATCACTTTTACCAAACCCTGGAAAATCTAAAATAGTTATCCGAGATTCCTTAGCTAACCTTTCACCTAGAGGTTCCATCATTTCTATATTTTGACCCCAACCATGTAATAAAATAATATCTTTACCTTTACCATATTGTATGTAATTTATATCAATATCTTTATACTTTATTTTCATATAATCTCCTCATATTTATATTATCATAATTAGATTTAGATTCATATAGAAAAATAAATCATTTTACAGAGAAGTAGTCAATAAGGGATTTTTATCATAAACATAGACTGTAAACCCTTGGAATGTATAGACCTTATTAGGTCTACCATATCTTTTTTTATATTTTTTAATATATTTCAAATTATTCTCATCAATAATAAAGAACACTTTTCCAGTATGTTTATACCACTTTTTGTCTGAATATAACTTATATTTAATAATATTAGATTCATACTTAACATTAGCAACTGTAATTTGGTAATTAGATAAATAGGACGTTAATAAACTATTATAATAACTACCATAACCAAAGGTTAAATTATGAGCTTTTAGGACTTTAACTAATCTAAATTTTTCTTTTTCCTGATCTTTATCATAATTATTAGTAAGATTAAAGTAATAAATATTAGAAAGTAAATAACTTACAATAAAAAGATAATATAATAAATTACATAATTTGGTTTTAGCAAAATATTTAGATAAAAAATATATACCTAGTAAAATTGATAATATAAAATTAAATAGAAAATACTTTAAACTCATAACAGGATATATATAATTATTTAAAATAAAATAATAAAATATCATTATAAGCCAAGAAATAGTATTAAATATCAATAAAAAATTTATTTTAGAATCATTTTTTCTATAGTTTTTATATAACATAATCGGAGTAATTATTAAAAAAATAATACTTGCCGCGGCTTTAATAAAATCTGCAATTCCACGTGCAGATACTATAGAGTATGTTTCGTTTGTTGCTACGAAATATTGCTCCCCTGCCAATGCAGAATTAACATTGTTTCTATTATCATAACCAAAAAAATTAATACTAATATCAAACAATGCCCTCACCTTATCTAGAATATAAAATTTATTATTAGCTATCTGATAATCATGTTCTTCATGAAACTGGTATTGATGTTCCAATACGAAAATAGCAACAACAGAAATTAAAACTACACCTAAAAGTCCACCCAATTTTTTCAACTGTTGTTTCTTTTTTAAGAATAATTCTGCTAACATAAATGGTAAAGTAATCATTATTAAATATTTATAGTTATCAATTCCCCATAATAAGGTTAAGCTAAGGGCTAAAATATAATATATTATTTTACTATTTTTTGACTCAAAACTTTTAAAATATAAATATAAAAGTAATAAAGAATTAACTACCATTACTAAATATGAGTTATAAGAATAAAAATAATCTAAAACACTATAAGATATTCCTGTTAAGAATATTAATATAAAAATAATAGTTTCTTCTTTAGATAAAAACTTCTTACCATATTTATAAAGTATTATAAAAAATACTATACTCATAAGTAATATAGAAATATGTCTAATTATTAAATTATTTTTTAAAAAGAATTGACAAATAACGGTAAAAATATTTATAGAAAATAAATTAAAACTAGAGCCATAATACCAATTACTAAGTAATAAATGTTTATTTATCAAATGTTGATAAAGCATAACATCAGAAATTACAGAGTCCGATGTTAAAGATAAAGTAGCTGTATGAAAAATATAAAAAATAGTCATAGAAATACCTAATACAAATACTATACCATAAAAAATATATTTTAAATTTAATCTCTTTTTCATCTAAACTTCTCCATTCTATTGCATTCGTTTTAAAAATGGGTTTTTATTGTATACATAGACTACATAACCTTTACATTTTAAAATTTCATCAGGACTAGGATATTTTGTTTGATATTTAGTAAAATATTTAATCTCGGCTTTATCTAATATCAAGAATACTCGACCTGTATGATTCTTACTATACCATCTTTTATCTGAATACCAATGATTAGGTTTGATATTTTGATAGAAAGTACATGCGGCTACTGTTATTTTATAATCAGATAAATAATGAGTAATTAAACCATTCCAAAAGCCACCATAACCGAAAGTCAATTTATGTTTTTTCAATAAGTTTACTAGTTCATATTTTTCTTTCATAACTTTAGCATCATTTTGTTTAATGGTGATCGCAGTAGTATATAAATTAGCAATAATATAAATAATAATTAAACAATCTATTAAATATTTCTTAACCTTGGTAGTAGCTACATACTTATATAAAGCACATAAACCTAAAATCACAGAAAGAACTATATTAAAAATAAAATATTTTAGTTCTAGATAATGATATTCGAAAGAAGTGGTAAAAGTATATAAATAAATCATTAAAAACCAAGAAATAGTATTAAATATAAGTAAAAGGTTAAGAGCTCGATTATTTTTTTTATAATTTTTATACAGTATAACTAAACCAAATATTAATAGTAATATAGCCATAACTATTTTGACAATATTAAAAATGTTATCAATAGATAAAGCACTATAAACTCTATGGTTATCTAAAAAATATTGTTTAGTATTCATAAAATATACATAATAATGATTTTTATTATCATAACCAAAAAAGTTATTGATACAAGCAATGACAGCCCTAATTGATTTGACAACTAAATCACCACTTAATTCATTCATAGACATAGAACTAGCCCTAGGCACATAATTATAAGTACTTCCCAAAATAGCAAAAGCTAAATAAGCAAATATAGTAACAATAAAAACTAATAATATTTTAACTATTTTTAAATCATATTTTTTAATAGCTTTAATAAATTTATTATCTTTATTATCACAAATCCATAAAACTGCTTCAGTTAATAAAAAAGGTGCAGTCACTGAGGGTAAATATCTAAGACTTCCCATATTTAATAAAAAAGTGACTATCAAGGCTAGAATTAAATATAATTTGGGGTGAGACTTTTCTTCAAAGCTTAAATAATATAATCCAAGTAATACCATGGAATTAATTGTAACTGTTAAGTAGGCATTGAATGAGTAAAAATAATCTAACAAACTATAAGATATTCCTGTTAAAAATATAATAACTAAGATGGTTCCTGTTCTTTTATTTAAACATTTTTTCCCGTATTGATATAAAATTATAAAAAAACTAATCGCAGTTAATAAAACACAAAATTGTCTTAATATAACATTATTTTTAATAAAGAAAGAAAAAATTGCTGTAGGAATACACAATGAAAACAACCAAAATTCATTACCATAATACCAATTACTAAGAATAAATTGTTTATCCGTTACTTGTAAATGGGCAATTACGTCGGTTATAACTGAATCAGAAGTTAACATTATAACTGCTGTGTAAAAAATATAAATAAGTGTAAATATTAAACCTATTACTCCTACTGTACAAAACATAATTTTTATAATTTTTCCAAATAAATCTAAATCTTGAAACTTTTGCTTCATAAAATTCACTACTTTCCAATTAATTTTACAAAACTTATAAATAATTGTCAATTTTACTTTTTCTAATATTTGAAAATAAAACTATTAATAGGTTTAAAAAGGCTATAGGAAAAATCATCCATACATAACGAACTGCTTGATAGTGCATAGCTATAAACAGTGTTAATAAATTAACCAATAAAGGTAATAAGTAAATAAATGTTTTCTTTCTTTTAATAATTTGATAATTTAGAAGTATAATTATTAAATCTAAATATAATCCAGCTTTAAATAACAATATATTAAATATTGATTTAGAAGCTAACCAATTTAAAATATTAGTCATGAAAGAAGAACTACAACTATTTATAGTATTATTGGTTTTATAATTCACATCAAATTCATCATATAAAACTTGATATTTCAAAGTATTTATCTTATCATCTTCTACTATATCCCAAATAATATCAGTTCCATATAATCTATCTTTTAATAAATAAATTGGACTTTTTAATAACTGTTTTAAATAAATTTTTATAATCTTTTTTTGATTAATTTGTTTATCCCGAATTATTTTACTATTTCCTTTAGCATTATAGTGTAACATAACATCAATATTATATTTATCATAATATAAATTAAAATCCTTAAAAGTTAAAACATTATTGGTTAAATATTTATAAGTTTTTTGATCAAATTCAGTTTTGTCTTCCACCATAATATAACCAAGACCATGAATCATAGTTGCTATATTAAAGTTTCGTGGTGCAGCTTCTACTTTTAATTTTTGATATAGGGGTCCTTTTAATATTACACTTAATATTAGGAACATAGTAAGACAAACTCCTAAATATTTATTTTTAGTTTTAATCATTTTGAATAATAGTACTACTAAAACAGTAATTGCAATATAAATACCATTATGTCTAAAAAAAGCTACTCCTATTAACATTATTAATAATAATAAATAATTTAATTTTGATTTATTAAATGCTTTGATATCATAAAATAATAAATATAGTAAATAAGAAAGTCCTACCAAACAAATACAAAAATCTACATCTTTTGCTAAAGTTACCATCATAATTCCCGTAGTTGGACACAAATGAAAAATAATAGTAATTAAATATACATAAATTAATTTTAAACCTTTTTTATGAAAATAGAAAATAATTATATTAAATAATAAACTATAAATAATTATTCGGAAATAGATAAATAAATTGAGATTATGAAATAAAAAATAAACTGCTTTTAATAAAAGAATATGTAGATATGGATGCCAATTAGATAAAGTATTATTATAAACATCACTAATTTCCATAAATCCATCAGCTGAATAAATATAAGGATAAAATAACATTTGATAGAAGAATAAAATTAAAATAGTAATCGTAAAGACAATAAGTCTATGTAAAAATAATCTTTTAGGAGATTTAGTAGTTTTAATATTCTTAATCATTAAATCAATAATACTAATAGATATTAAAATTAAATAATAAAAGAACAGAATTGATAAGCAATAAGTAATAAAACTAATGATATTAAAGTTATCAATAATATATTTACCAAAAATGGAAAAACTAAGTAGAAAACTACTACCCAACATAACAAAATTATTTTTTTTAGAAGGTTTAAAATCAAAGTTTCCAAATTTTAATATTAATCCCAAACTAATAATTAAAATTATCTTACTTATAATGTCAACTAAAAAAAATGGATTAAATTCTATTAAAATAAGAGCTAATAATACTATTTGTAATTTTTTATTTTGAAAACTTAGATTAATAAGCAGAAAAACACTTATTCCAAGTAACAATAATTTAATCCAATTCCATATATTTTGGTAGTTAATATTATAATTATCAATGATATATAAATCATTATAATTTGCCATTTTAGCTGCCCTTTTATTAACTTCATCATAATTAAAAGCAGCAATATTAACAACTGAGTTATTAATAGAAACATCAAAACTAGTATTTTTCTTTTGAATTTCTATTTCTATTTTTTTGTTCTTATTAACTTTAAATTGATATGTTTCTTTAGCAGCTAAACTTCCTTTATAATCATCACCCAATTTATTTTGTACTTGATATTCAGTATTTAAACTGGCATCATTTAAAATATCAGTTTTAACATCATAAGCTTTGTCGATTGGTATTTTTTGACCATCAACATAAATAGCATCAATTAAAATTTTATCATCAGAAATATTTTTAATGGTAACTGTATTATACTTATACTCACCAACAAAATTAGGGGCAAGATAGATAGTTACTAAGGAAGTTAAAGTTATAGATATAATTAAACTTCTTTTTAAAAGTTTATTAATACTTCCTTTATAAATAACTAAAAAAAGAATACTGGTAATTAATATAATACTACCGATCACCACAAAATAATTATCATATCTATTTATGGAATATAATAAAGTTATTAATGATATTAATAAATAAATTGGAAGTTTCTTTTTCATTTTGTTACTCCTAACTAAGTTAAAAGAAATTATCAATTGACAATTTCTTTTATTTTTTTTCTATTCCCCTTTTTATTTTATTATCAATAATTACAAGACCAATAATCAGAATAGCTTGAATAATAATAGATATAAAATATTGAATCCATAAATTATCAGTAACAACTAAATTATGTAAAAATAATAAATAAACTAAATAATAAATAATAAGAGAAAAGATATAATTAAAATATATTAAAATAACGTTTTCTTTGAAATTAGTAATAATATAGTAATAAAGACATAAGTTAATTGCCATACTAATCACATAACTACCAAAATGACCAAATAATTCTAGTAGTGAAACTGGTTGATTAACTAAATCCTTAATTAAAATCATAAAAGTTATAATTGTAAGTGAAGCAACAAGTATTGATTGTATTGATTTTTTAAATCCATATTTTTTAGTAATATAATTATTAACAAAAATAATAATTGGAAAAATAAATATGGCAAATGTAATACTGTAATTCCCTAATTGAAAATAATAATCTTTTAAAGCAACAGCTAAAATACTCATAGTAGAAAGTAACATTGTTAACATAAAAGTATCATTTTCAATAGCTTTTTTTTGAGCTAATTTTGTTTTATTAGAACTTCCCTTTTTCCTAGGCATAATATCACTCCTTTAGTCTAATCAAGTCTATCATATCACGATTTTAATAAAAATAAAATATAATTTCTAGAAATATATGATACAATATAATTGGTGAATGATATGAATACTCGTACCGAAAAGAATAAAGAAATTCAAACTAAATTAGAAGCAGAGAAAAAAAGAAGTAATATCAAAAAAGCTGTTAAATTCTTTATAAAATTTACACTTTGTTTAATTATTATCTTCTTTAGTTTCTTTTTCTATACTAAATATTACTCTACTACTGGTTTAATAGTTAAAGAACAAAGAATTAAAAATAGTAAAATTCCTACTAGTTTTCAAGGTGTAAAAATAATTCAATTTTCTGATTTATATTATAATCAAACTATATCTTATAAAGAAGTAAAAAAAATAGTTAAAATGATTAATTTAAGAAAACCTGATTTGGTTATTTTTACAGGTAATTTAATAGATCCTAGTTATAATATTACAACTAAAGAAAAGGAAAAATTAATTACTGAATTAAAAAAAATAACTTCAACTATTGGTAAGTATGCAGTAGATGGGCAAACTGATAATGATTCTTTTGTTACTATTTTAACACAAAGTGATTTTACTATTTTAAATAATAGTTATGACTTATTATATAATGAAGACAATAACCCTATTTTACTAGTTGGACTTTCCAGCTTAATTCAAAAAAAACGTGATGTTGATAAAGCCTTTAATTATTTTCAAGCTGAAACTCATAACTCCAATATTTATACAATTGCAATTATGAGTGAAACTGATGGATTAGATGAAATTTTAAATAGTTATAATAATGATTTAGTTTTGGCTGGAAATTCTTTAAATGGACAAATTAGAATTCCTCCATTTCAAGGTTTAATTACTAAAAAAGGATCTAAAAAATATAAAAATCCTTATTATAAAGTTGGTGATAGTAAAATTTATATTTCTAGTGGTATTGGTTCTCCAGATATTGGTTTCCGTTTTTTCGTAAGACCAAGTATTAATTTTTTTAGATTATCTAATTAATAATTTTCATTATTTTACATAGATATTCACTGTTCCTATTTGTTTATCTGAAAGATATATTTCGATTAGTCCAACTTTGTCATTCGAATTATATCTTTTTGTTTTGGTTATTTTCATAATAGTTTTTACATTTTCTAATTCATTTTCCTTCAATGGATAAAAAAATGATTTTTTTAAATATATTTCATCCTTAAAGAAGGTTTTATCAACACTAAATGTGTCTTTATCAATAATTTTATAATTTTGATACTGAGAGAAAACATAATTATACAAATTTTTATGGGTTACATATTCATCTCCATCATTTAAAGTAACTGCGGTTAATCTTAATCCATCTTTTTCAGCTGTAGTAACTAAAGTTCTGCCTGCACTAGGTGTATAACCATTTTTACCACCTGTACAGTATTCATAACTATTTAATAATTTATTGCGATTATACCATAAATAACTTTTATTTTTGGTACTTGTTTCATACTTCTTAGTTCCACTAATTTTTCTATAAATTGCATGGTTTTTATAGGCATAACTAGAAAGTAGTGCCATATCATAAGCAGATGAATAATTTTTAGTTTTTTCATCTAACCCATGACTATTAGCAAAATTAGTATCATTCATTTTAAGTTCTTGAGCTTTTTGATTCATTAGTTTAACAAATTCAGCTTCATTTTTACAAACGTTATTAGCAATTACTACAGCAGCATCATTACCACTTCTTAACAATAATCCATATAGTAAATTTTTAAGACTCATTTTTTCATTATATTCTAAATAAATACTCGTTCCATACATTTCTAAAATTTCTTCCTTAGCTGTATAATTACTATTAAGTTTAGCATTTTCAATAGCTACAACTGCGGTCATAATTTTAGTTATTGACGCTATTAACCTGGGTTCATGAATATTATTTTTATAAAGAATTCTACCACTATCTATATCCATTACAATACTTGATTTGGCATTATCCATTTTTGCATATATATTTATAGGAAATATAAAAATCATTATAATTATTAACAAAGGAATATATTTTTTCAAGTTTACCACCTAACAAAATATATGTTTTTAATTTATGTTTTATATCTTAAAAATATTAAATTTAAGTCTAACTTTTTTATACAAGATCTTATTATAATTATATGAAAGACTTTAGGTACTTAGAGTTTTTCATATATAAAAAAGACTATTACTAGTATTAGTATAGTCCGTGTAATTTTTGTCTATCTGTATCGGTAATATCTTGCAATTTCCATTCATCATCTTCCTTAGTAAGATTAAAAGTAATTGTATAAGTAATCTTGTCAGTAACATCTTTTAATTCTTTAATTCTATAGTCTGTGTATTTTTTTATACCTTCTTCATCTTCATCTGTTACAAACTCATCTTTATGTTCATCAAAATACTCTTTAGCCTTAACCGTAGTTGTTTGATAATCATAAACTTCTATTTCAGCATCAACAGTTGCTGTATCATCCTCTACTTTTTCATCAGTAATTTTGTAAGATAAATTTTGATATTGTTTTTCCATTAATGCTTTATATTCTTCTTTTTGATCATCGTCCATTTCTGAGTCGTTATCTACAATTACATCTAATTGTGTTAAAACATCATCATCCATTTTTTGATATTTTTCTAAGAAATCTTCAACCTTTTTACTTGGTGTATTCATAGTATTAGTACATCCTACCAATAAAAGTAATGCAACAATAATAGCTACTACCTTTTTCATATTTTCCCTCCTCATCTATAGCATGAGAAGTTTTTTTAATTTTATACATATTTTATTCAACTGTTACAGATTTTGCTAAATTTTTAGGTTTATCAACATCACATTTTTTTAAACAAGCCGTATAATAAGCAATTAACTGTAAAATAGGAATAACTAGTAATGGTTGAACAAAATTAGTTGCATCTTTAACAATAATTTCTTGAGCAAATCCTGTTTTTAAAGATTCTGTAGTAATTAAATAACCATTAGCTCCACGGGAAGTTGTCTCAATTAAATTAGACATAGTTTTATCAGCAATACTTTGATCAGTAATGATAGCAAATACTGGTGTTCCTTTATCAATTAAAGAAATAGTTCCATGCTTTAATTCACCTGCTTGATAAGCTTCACTATGGATATATGAAATTTCTTTTAGTTTTAAACTTCCTTCTAAACAAATAGCATAATCAATTTTACGTCCAATGAAGAAAACATCTTTACTTTTATAAATAACTTTGGCAATTTCCTGATATTTTTGATCTTGAGCAATTACTTTTTTAAGATAATTAGGTAATTGTCTAAAATCTTTTAAATATTTATCTAAATCAGTGATATATCCTTTATCATAAGCTAATTTTAAACTTAATAAAGATAATAATGCCACTTGTAAAGTATAAGCCTTAGTGGTAGCTACTGCAATTTCTTCAAAAGCTTCTGTATATAAACAATTATCTGCATCACGTGCAATAGTAGAATTTTTAACGTTTACAATAGCTAAAGTATCCTGTTTTTGTTTTTTAGCCTTTCTTAAAGCTGCGATAGTATCAGCTGTTTCTCCTGATTGGGAAATAACAATAACTAAAGTTTTTTCATTATATAATTGCTCTTGATAACGATATTCACTAGCTACTTCTACATAAGTTTTAATATGGGCTTGTTGTTCAAAAAGTTGCTTACCAATCATACCTGCATACATAGCTGAACCACAGGCTACTATATGTAATTCTTGATAAGATGTTAAATCAGGTAAAAGTTTAATATCATTTAAATATTTAGTTAGAGTGTTTTTTAAAATTTGTGGTTGTTCATTAATTTCTTTTAACATAAAATGGGGATAGCCTTTTTTATCATAATCATTAATATCAGTATTAATAGTATTAACATTCTTAGAAATAATATTACAACCATTATAAACTACTATTTTTTCTTGAGTAATTTCAGCAATTTCATTATCATCTAAAAAAATAAATTTATTTGTAAAATAATTAATTGCACTTATATCACTAGCAAAAAAATTTTCATTATCACCTACACCTATAACGACTGGTGATGATTTTTTGACTATATAAAGTTTATTTGCCTCATCTTGATTAATTATACCTAATGCAAAAGAACCTTTTAATAAATTCATTACTTTATTAATTGTTTTAATAAAGTTTGATTCTAAATATTTATTTAATAAAACAGCAATCACTTCAGTATCAGTTTCTGATTTAAATTTTATATTTTCTCTTTGTAACTTTTCTTTTATATTATCTACATTTTCAATAATACCATTATGAACAATTGTAATTTTTCCATACTGTTGAGGATGAGCATTTACCTCTGTTACAGCTCCATGAGTTGCCCATCTAGTATGGGCAATTCCTAAATGATATGAATCTAAATCTTTTTTATTTAATTTTTTTTCTAAATTAATAATCTTACCTACACTTTTTATAATTTGGCAAGTTGTATTATTAGCTAAAGCAATACCAGCTGAATCATATCCTCTATATTCTAAACGTTTTAGGCTAGGAATTAAAACCTCATTAGCTTTCCTATTGCCAATATAACCAACTATTCCACACATATTATATCCTCCATCATTATGATTAGTCCTAATTTTATTATATAATGAAAAAGTAAAAAGATGCTATACTTTTTACTTAGATTGAACCTTTTTATTGGTAGTAAAAATACTAATAATAATATTGATAATTAAATTAATTATTAAAATGGATAAAAATATATAATTGGTTTTACAATAATTAAGTATTTGATTATAATTTAAAATTTCTTTTAATAAATAATAGGTATATATCTTGTAATAGATAAGACTACAATAAATTACAGTAATAATTTCATAAACATAAAAACTTACATTTACCTTACCTTTTAGAATTATTAATAGTAACAAACTAATATAAAATAGTATAACTGTAACTAATAAAATAATTCCAGGATATGATGAAGAAATAATAAAAGGTAACATTTCTAAGATTAAAAAAACTAATAAAATTAGGCAAATTTTACTAAGCACATTAATGATTTTAGTAATCATATTAATCTAGTCTTTCATACTGTGGTTCTGTTGGTTCTATTTCAGCAATTTGATTTTTAAACATTTCATCAAATCTAGGCATTTCTTTTTTAATAACATCAGGATAAACGTTTTTAGTATTTAAAATAGCTTTTTTAAAATCTAAAACGTTGACTTCTTTTCGATTATCAAATAAAGCATTAGAAAAAGCTTCTTGAACTAGGGTTAAAGAAACATCAGGATATCTAGAACCAATTTCATAAATTCTTTTATATTCACTAGTTATATCTGTAATAAATTCCATAATTTGAGTTTGAACGAAGTGAGAGTATTTCATCTTAACACCTGTTCTTTTTTCCATTTTTGGAATAGTTCCAACTAAAATAGAAATATTTTCTTCTCTAGTTGGTTCATTTATAATGACATTTTGAAATCTCCTAACAAAAGCCTTATCTCTCATAATATAACGTTCATATTCTTCAGTAGTTGTTGCTCCTATTACTTTTATATCACCACGATCAAGAGCTGGTTTAAAAACATTGGCAAAATCTAGTGCCTCCCCTTTAGATCCCATTAAAGTATGAATTTCATCTATAAATAAAATTAAATTACTATAATTTTTTAATTCATCTATTAAAGTTTGAATTTTAGCTTCTCCAGTTATTGGATCAATTCCCAAAATAGCTGAGGTATTAATTTTAATAACATTATAATTTTTTAAACTGTCAGGAATTATTCCCTTCTGAATTCGATAAGCCAAGCCTTCTACTGTAGCTGTTTTACCAACTCCAGGAGGACCTGTTAAAATTACAGACTTATCAGGAGTAAGTAAAATTAAAATCATTTGTTTTATTTGTTCATCTCTACCAATTGCAGGATTAGTAATATATTCTTTTTTATTAAAATTTTCACCATAGTTTTCTAAAATACTAATTCTTTTACTTTTTATATCAAATTTAGTATCATTAGGATTACTACTATTATCAGGATTTTTAAGATTATAGTTGATTTTGCTTAATCTGGTTATTTCTTCATTATTCATTCTATCACATTCCTTATTAATATTATATCATAGCTTCTTATTTAGATAAAAATAATTATTTTAATTTTCCATTATACATATCTTGAAAAATTCCAGATTTATTAATTAATTCATCGTATTTTCCTTCTTGGATAATATTACCTTTATCAAAAACTAAAATAGTATCACAATTTTTTAAGGTTGTTAATCTATGAGCAATTGAAATAATTGTTGTTTTATTTTCTCGCTGTAATTTTTCAATTTCTTTTTGAATATACTTCTCAGATGTATTATCAAGTGCACTAGTAGCTTCATCTAGTATTAAAATTTTAGGATTTCTTAAAAAGATTCTAGCTATTGCAATACGTTGTCTTTGGCCACCTGACAAGTTATTACCACCTTCTGCGATTACGGTATCGTATCCATCGGGTAGACTTTCAATAAAATCATCTATATAAGCTCTTCTAGCTGCTTCTTTTAAATCAGTTAAACTAACCTCTGTATGAATTCCATAACAAATGTTTTCTTTAATGGTTCCGGCAATTAAAAAAGGAGTTTGTGGTACTAAAGCTAATAAATCAGCAATATCTGTTCTTGATAAATTATTAATATTATAACCATTAATTAAAATATTACCACTGCTGTTTTTTTCTAGTTTAGCAAGCATTTTAATAAAAGTTGACTTTCCACAACCAGAAGGTCCAGCAATACCAATGAACTCTCCTTCTTTAATTTTAATATTTAAGTTATTTATGATCTTTTTAGTAGTATTTGCATATGAAAAATCAACTTGTTCAACACGAATTACGTTTTTACTATTAACATGTTCTTTCTTATTTTTACTAGGTTTATAAGAAAAATCTTTTTCTAGATCAATTATATTAAAATATTCTTTAGCTAGAATAGTTGATTCAGATAATTCATCAAAAATACGGTGTAACTCTCTTAGTGGCATCGTTAATTGGGTAAAACACAAATAAGATGTTAAAACTGTTCCAACACTGATAATACCTTCACCAGCTAAATAGGCAGACATTCCAATAACTATAACTGTAAATATCGCTTCATTTACAAATTTTAAGCAATCATAAAAGGCCATGGCCTGGTGATGTTTCATTTCTTTACTACGTAAATATTCTGATTTATTTCTAAATCTATTAACCTCAACATAAGCATTATCAGTTACACGAATAACTTCAATCCCATTCATTAATTCTACCATAGTTCCATCCATTGATGCTTTTTCTTCCATCAATTCTACTCTAATTCCTTTTTGAGTGGAAATTTGTCTAAATACAATAATTACTCCTAATGGAATTACTAATAACATTAATAATGATAAATAAAAAGGTAGTTTACTAAAAATAACAATAATAGCAGCAACTCCACTAAAAATCGCAGGTGCAAAGTCCATAAATAATAGTTTTAATAACCTAATAGTACCATCCAAACTACGATTTAATCTACCATGAATATTACCAATCATATTTTTTTTAAAATAACTAAGAGGTGCATGCAGTAACGAACTAATTGCTTTTGAACGTGCTTCCTTTTCACAACTAGTACAAGTATCCTCTACTAAAACTCTTCTTATAACTTTTATTATTTCATTAGTTACA
The DNA here is from genome assembly GCA_947628345.1 of uncultured Bacilli bacterium. Lineage (GTDB taxonomy): Bacteria > Bacillota_I > Bacilli_A > RF39 > UBA660 > UMGS995. Next base: position 8,592 of record CANQZM010000010.1, on the reverse strand, counting down.
GTTATCAGTAATATATAAATTAAAAATGGTACAATTTTAATAAATGATAAAGATGATTGTCCTAAAATATCATCAGTTAATTTTCCAATTGATAGAGGTAACAACTGACTAAGTAATGCTGATACAATCATGATAATAATTATTATCACAAAATTTAATTTTTGCTTTTTGGAAAGTATTTTATATAATCTTTTTATTAGACTTTGTTTTTTCATATACCTCATCCTACTTTCTAATTTATTTTAGCATACAAAAATATTTTTAGCAATTAAACTTTAGGTACCCTTATTAACATATTTTTCTATAATTTTATTTTTAATTTAGACATAAAAATTAATTTTTGATTAGCTTTATAAAATAGGATTAATATAAATACAAAAAAGATTATTAACAAAAAGAAGTTACTAGCTAAAATACAATAATCATAGATTCCATGTAAAATAATAGGAACAATAATACTTAAAATTAAATACCTATTTTTCAGATTATTGATATTATTAAGAGTTGATAGTTTTGCTAAAGATAAGTAATAACCCATAAAGATGGCAATACTAACATGACCTGGTATAGCTAAGAAAAAGCGTCCTATAGCTACATCAATACCACCATCATAAACATATAAAATATTTTCAACTAATGCAAAACCCAAGGCAATAAAAACTGAATAGACTATCATGTCATATAATTGATCAAATTCTTTATTATTATAGGAAAATAAATATAAGAAAATCCATTTAGATATTTCTTCAATTAATCCAATTACTAAAAATGCGTATATTATTAATTCAAAACTACTAGTAAAAGAATCACTGTTTAAAAATCTTGGGAATAAAATAGATAACAAAATATCAATTACAAGAGTTAAAATTGCTGCTAAAATACCACCTATAAATAACTTTAATAATAATTTTTTAGGTTCTTTATTTTTATCTTTAAAGTAGACATAACTACCAAATAAAATAATTGGTAATATCGAAAGTCCTATCCACGATAAATTATAAATCATATCTACCACCTACTCTTATTTATTTAATTCCTAGCACATCCATCCACTTGTAAAATAATTCCTGTAATATAGCTTGCCATATTGCTTGCTAAAAATAAAAAGGCATTAGCAATATCTCTGGGTTCTCCAATTCTACCTAATGGAATTTTTGTTATCAATGGTTCTATCATTTCCTTAGGAAGTGAAGATACCATATCAGTATTGATAATTCCTGGGGCTACAGCATTGACCCTAATATTAAAAGGAGCTAACTCTAAAGCTAAAGATTTAGTAATACCGTTAACTGCAAACTTGGATGCAGGATATCCTACTCCTGATGGTTGTCCATAAATACTTACTATGGAACTGGTATTTAAAATAACACCATAGTTTTGCTCTTTCATATATGGTACTACCGATTTTGACATATTAAAAATGGCGTTAACATTTAGTTCCATTATTTTGGCAAAATCTTCACTAGTTGTTTCTTCAATTTTCTGATTGGCAGATACACCAGCATTATTAATTAAGATATCAATTCTACCATATTTATCATGTATAGATTTAATAGTTTTTCTAACTTCCTCATAATTATTCAAATTAGGGTAATATCCTTCCACTTCATATCCTTCTTTTGCTAAGGTAGTAATTGCTTTATCAACGGTTTCTTTTCTAGATCCAAATAAAATTACTTTAGCTTTATTTTCACAAAATGCTCTAACTATTTCTATACCTATTCCTCTAGTTCCTCCTGTAACAATTACAACTTTATTTAAAACATCAATCATTTTCTAATTCCTTTCCATAAAATAATATAAATATATAAGGAAAGATTGTTAATTTCTAACAATCTTTATTCATCAATATTTATTAGTTCATATTCTCTTGTTCCAATTCCTAAATCAGTTGCTGCTTCAATAGTATGAACTCCATTTTTTTGTTCTATTCTTTCTACCAAATGATTTCTTCCTTTATCGTTAGAATTATAAACTAAATCTATACAAGCTTGGTCAATCGCAACGGGATCTAGACTTGCTAAAATACCAATATCTTTCATACAAGGATCTTCAGCAACAGCGCAACAATCACAATCAACTGATAAATTACACATTATATTTACAAAAGCTATATTATTTTCAAAATAATTAACCACAGATGAGGCAGCATCGGCCATAGCCTCTAAGAATTTATCTTGTTCTACTTTAAACATATCATCATAACTGCCATTTTCTTTTCCAATGCAATGAATATATCTTTTTCCTTTAGAAGAAGCCACCCCAATTGATAATTGTTTTAAAGCTCCTCCATAACCGCCCATAGGATGTCCTTTGAAATGTGATAATACTAACATTGAATCATAATTTTTAAGATTTTTTCCTACATAATTCTTTTTGATAATCTTACTATTTGGTATTTCTAGTTCTAAATCAGGTCCTTCACTATCCATAATATCCACATCAAAGTATTTACTCCAGCCATGATCTTCCATTAATTTTTCATGTTTTTCTGTAGTATCTCTAGCACCTTCATAAGCAGTATTACATTCTACTACGGTTCCTTTTACATAATCAATAATATTTTTAACAAATTCTGGTTTTACATAATTTTGATTACCCTGTTCCCCAGAATGAAGTTTAACTGCGATCTTTCCTTTTAAATCAATATTTAATTTTTTATAAATATTAAGTAAACTATCAGGCGTAATTTCTTTAGTAAAATAAACTTTAGCTTTTTCCATTTTCATCTCTTCCTCTTCATATTTTTTTATATTAATATTATACCACCTTTTATTAATTTGAAAACCTAAAATTATGAAAAAAAAATAGCTAAACGAATTAGCTATAATTTAATTATTTATAAATCACACTAGCAATTACAATTGTTCCATCTTCTAGTTTTAATTGAACACTATTTATATTTTTATTTATTTCATCTACAGCAATAGTACCACTATTTGGTTTTACTGGTCTACCATTATATACAAATGCTTGATAATTAGTTATAGTTTTTCCGTCTTCACTTACTTTAAAATAATATCTTGATACAACATTTGTTACTTTTTGAACATCTGCGGTAATTGTTACTATATATTTTGTTATTGTAGAATTTGTCTGTTCGGATTTTTGGGTATTTTTCTTAACTGAATTTGATCCTGAATTTTTAGTTGTACCTTCTTTGGTAATTATTTGCTCTTTATCATACACTGTAACTATTGCTGTTGTTTTTCTTTTACCATCTTTAGTTTTAACTGTAATTATGACCGTCCCGGGCTTTAGCGCAGTCAATTTTCCATTAGCATCCACTTTAACGATACTTTCATCACTTGATTCCCAAATCAGATTCTTTTTCTTTAATCCCTTTAATAATGATTTAATTTCCAAGTTTATTTGATCTCCAACATACATTTCTAATTTTGTCTTTTTTAATATTATTCCCGTACCATCTGATTTCCATTTCGCTTTCAAAGTTATATTTTTCTTAATTTTTGTATCAAAGTTAAATAATTTTTTGCCATAATACCATCCTTTAAAAATATAGCCTTTTTTTGTTGGACTTGTTGGTTCAGCAACAGTATCATTTTTCTTAACAGTAACATTTTCTACAGGAGTACCACCATTTGAGTCAAAAGTTACAAGATATTTTGTAGGTGAACAATTCCTTAACAATAAAATTACAATTACTAATATGGCAATTCCTACTATAATTTTAATTATATTATTTTTATCCATATTTACAAACTCCTTTTTTCATATAACTAATTCTAACATTACTTAGCTATATACTAATTTCAGCCAACATGGTATCAAACACTTGCTCTATATTATAACACTTTATTTATATAAAGCAATACTATTTCTTAATATTTAAAAAACTCCTTTTTGGAGTTTTAAATTTTTCTAGTTAAAGTTTTTGCTTTTTGATTACCACAATCTGACTTACAGGTATAATCACTAAATGTACATCTAGCACCATGAGTGTATTTTTCCATATCTGCAGCTAAAACTGGATTAGTTAATTGTAAGGTTTCATAATACTTGGTTAACGTCTTTTTAGTTTGATTGCTAATTTCTAATTGTGCTGCACCACAAAGCCTTTCTTTACATTTTAATATAAAATTATCATAGGTCCCAGTTTCATTAACTTGAATCATTTGTCCTTGTGGAATATTTATTCTAACACTATTAATATCATTTAGCCATTCAGAAACTAATATAGGATCATCTTCTAAAATTGATGGAATATAAAATTCATTTTCATCTAAAAACTCTATTTGATTATTAATAGTACGATGTCTCTGTCCTTGGGCCACTTGAACAAATGAGCCTTTGTAATTAACACTATAAATATAATCAAAATAATCTTCTCTAGCTGATAGATTTTCTCCAAATAATGATAGTTTTCTATTTTTTGTATTTTCCATAAGTTTATCATTTAGAAGATTTTTATCTTTTAATTGCTCTAATAAATCCTCAATCGCATAATACATTCTACCACCAAATTCTGTTGAAAAATCTAGTGTTTTTTGATATCTTTCTAAAACTGCTGCAATATGATTAATTTGTCTAAAGGTAGTTGTATAAATCATCTCAGTTGGCATAAATACTGTAACTAAATATCTAGCATTTTCTTGGGCCAAAGTCTCAATTTTACTATCACTAAATGTTGAACCATATTGATCTTTTATTTTAGTTTCAAATATATTAACCCACTTATCATACAAATCAATTTCTTTATCAGTAATAATAGATTCTTCACTTTTTTTAACAGGTGTATAACGAAGTGAACGCTCAGATGTTGTATATTGTTTTTCATTATTAAGACACATTGCTAAAATTTTAGGAATATGTTTAATATATAACGTCATATTAACATGATCATAAACACTATGATGTCCGTTATTTAATGTTCTATCAATTCTTCTTTGCGTTTTTTCTAATGATTCATCATAGACTGTTTCAAATCCTGATTTACTATAACAAATCCCTGCTATTTTCCCACAATGTTGTAATGCTTTTTGTTGATTAAATTTACCATTTTCTTTTACAAATTCACTTGGTAAAAGTGTAATTTTTAATTTACTATATTCCATAAACCCTCCTTCATAATTAATCCCCATTATTCTCTTATACAATTTGATTATATCATGACCTAATTAATTAAACAATAGATGCATCATAAATTTGCTTAATCGCTTGCTTAAGTTTTTGATCAAATTCTTCATTACTATCATTAACATTTAAATTTTCTAAAAGCGCTCTAGAAAAACTGGCAATTAAACCTGTATTTTGAATTAACTTTTGGCAAGCATCATCTCTAGAATAACCACCTGATAGAGCTACTATTCTTACTACCCTAGGATTATTCATTAAATCGGCATAAAAATTAGGTATAGTTGGAATTGTAAATTTAAAAATTACTTTCATATCTTGAGGCATCTGATTAAGTATTGTATTAATTTCTTCTTTTAAAATAGTTTCACATTCCTTTTTATTTAAAGCATCAATACTAACTTCAGGTTCAATAATTGGAATAAAGCCATTTTCGAAGATAATTTTGGCTAAAACAAATTGTTGTTGTACGACTTGTCTGATACCTTCTTGATTATTTTCATATATAACAGAACGCATTTTGGTTCCAAAAATATTTCTTTCCTTAGCTAAAGTTAAAGTAGTAAGCAAATTATTAATGGGTTTCATTAATTGAACTCCATTTTCTTTTAAATCTAACCCTTGATCTACCTTTAAAAAAGATAAAATATGCTTTTTTTTCCATAAATAAAGAGAAGTATACTCACCATCAATCATGCGATTCATAGTTTGTTCAAATAAAATAACACCTAAGATATAGTTATCATTAAAACTTGGACTTTTGATAATTCTTGTTCTCATATCATGAATATAGTTAAACATTTCTTCTTCTGTTTGATACTTTTCTTGACTAATTCCATATAATTCTAATGTTTTTTTACTACTACCCCCACTTTGATCAAGAGCCGCAATAAACCCTTTTTTTGTTTTCATAATTTCTAACATTTCTAAATTCATATAATCCCTACTTTCACTTATAAATAAGTATACCTTATTTTTATAAAAGTGAAAAGATTATTAATTATTTTCTACTAAATTTAAATGAATAATAAACAGTATCATAACTATTAGGTACTATTTTTCTTAATTCAGTTATTAATTTTTTTTCTATATCATTTGTATTTTTATACCAAGAGAAAGTATAATCCAATTTATAACCATTGGCTCCTAACAACTTATTAATATCATTAATAGTATAGTATCTTTTATCTAGATGTTTATAATACCATTTATCATTTAATAAATCATAAATATTTTCAATACTAGCAACATTAGATATTTCTCCTATAATATAACCATTATCACTTAAATAAGGTTTTAATTGTTCTAAAAAAGTATTTGGATTATTAACTACTTCTAATAAATTACCAATTAAAATGTAGTCATAATCCTTAGTTTCTATTTCTTCCAAAGAACTATAAATTTTACTAAAATTAGAAGCAATTTTTCTTTTAGCTTTATTACTTTCAATTCCATGTATAATAATATCTTTATACATATATTTTAATTTTAAAATACCTGGTCCTATTCCACAATTCAATTCTAATACTTTCTTTGGATTAGTAATTATTTTTAAAGAAGCAGTTTTAACTTCATCAAAACTAAATGTATTAAATTGCCAACGTTGTATAAAATAATTTCTATTCTTATTTAAAATCTTATAAAATTTTTCCAGATCTTTTCGAAATTCAGTTCCCAAATAATGGTGAATAAAAACATCATGACAAAGTACTAATTTATAACCTAATTCAATAATTCTTAAAGATAAATCATTATCTTCAATATATCCGGGACTATATTCTTCATCTAATTCTTTTATTTTTTTAATTACTTCATTTTTGATAAGTAAGCAAAAACCAATTAAAAATACTTTTTCTTCCCATTTAGTAGGATCTGAGATATTATTTTTAACTGCTTCTTGTTGCATCGTTTTAAAATCATCGTATTTTATATCACTTCCTTGATCATTTTCATATTTATTACAAACTGGTCCTACTGCCCCTATTTTAGAATCGCTGTTTAAACAAATTTTTAAATTTTTTAACCAATTAGTAGTAACAATAGTATCATTATTTAATAACAAGATATCATTATCTTTATCAGCCAATTTAATAGCTTGATTACAAGCTTTAGGAAAACCTAAGTTTTGATCGTTTAAAATTAATTTTAAATTTGCCTGCTTTTTTAACCACCCTCTAGTATTATCATCTGATGCATTATCTACTACTAATATTTCATAAGTACCTTTTTTAGTATATTTATAAATACTTTCTAAACACTCCTTGGTATACTCCAAATTATTATAACTTACTATTATAATTGATGTTTTTCTCATAAAAACCTCCTAATCTATATATATGTATAAATTAAGAGGTTTTTCTTCAATTATTTGAATGTTCTGAGTAGAAAAATTTATATATTTTATTTTAATTCCTTAATCGCCGTAACTGCAGCAATACTACCATCACTAACTGCTGTTGTTAACTGACGAAGTTGTTTTTCTTTAATATCTCCTGCAACATAAATTCCTGATGTCTTTGTATGAACTTCATCAATAGCTTTAATATAACCGTGTTCAGTAAAATCTACAACATTAGCAAATACAGCATTATTAGGAACCTGTCCAATTGCGATAAATACACCATCAACATTTATTGTTTGAGTATTATCTTCATTCACTGTAATAGTAATACTTTCTAATTTATCAGATCCATTTAATTCTTTAATTGTGGCATTTAAAACTATTTCTACATTATTTTTTAGTTTTAGTTCTTTAAGGTAACTAGCCTCCGCTCTAAATTCATCACGTCTATGTATTAGATAAACCTTAGAGGCAGTATCAGCTAAATAAAGTGTATCTTCTAAAGCTGTTGATCCTCCACCTACAACTGCGACTATTTTATCTTTATAAAAAGCTCCATCACAAATAGCGCAGTAAGAAAGTCCTTTACCCATATATTTATCTTCATTTTTTATTCCTAGCTTTTTATTAGTAGTTCCTGTAGCTATGATAACTGCTTTAGCATTATATTCTCCCTTATTAGTAACAACGGTTTTATCCTCTCTCACCTTTAAGACTGTTTCATATTTTATATCAGGACCTAATTTTTCCACCTGTTTATATAAATTAGTAGCTAAATCGAACCCAGAAATACTTTCTATTCCTGGATAATTTTCAACTTTATGGGCATTAATAATTTGTCCACCATAAGCTTTAGCTTCTAGTATTAATATCTTTTTACGAGCTCTTAAAGCATATAAAGCACTAGTTAAGCCTGCTACTCCTGCCCCAATAATTATAATATCATACATATATTACTCTCCTTATTATTTAATTATTTGATATCAAAATTCTGAATCAATTAAATAGCATTATTATTATTAACTTGATAAACTTATATATTAGTATATTTTTAATATACTATGTTCTTCCCTTATTTAATATTATATCACGTATAATACTGATTAGTAAATCGATGAAGTTGCAAATCATTGATTTATTAGTATAATAATTTTACT
>CANQZM010000009.1 GCA_947628345.1 uncultured Bacilli bacterium | reverse complement strand
AATTTCTTTTTATTCATAATTATCAGCTTTAACTTCCATAAAACTTTGTGGATGTTTACAAACTGGACATACTTCTAAGGCATCACTACCTTCATAAACATATCCGCAATTACGGCATACCCAAATTTTATTACCATCTTTATGGAAGATTCTATCATCTTTAACATTCTGTAATAAAGTAAAGTATCTTTTTTCGTGTTCTTTTTCAATTTCACCAACTTTTTCAAATAGAAAGGCAATCCTATCAAATCCCTCTTCTTTAGCTGTTTCGGCAAACTCTTTATACATTTCTGTCCATTCGTAGTTTTCTCCAGCAGCAGCATCTTCTAAGTTAGTAACTGTATCTGGAATATCCCCATCATGTAACTCTTTAAACCAAAGTTTAGCATGTTCTTTTTCATTTTCAGCAGTTTCTAAAAAAATTGCAGCTAATTGTTCATAACCATCTTTTTTTGCTTTACTTGCATAATAAGTATATTTGTTTCTAGCTTGTGATTCTCCTGCAAATGCAGCCATTAAATTTGCTTCTGTTTTACTTCCTTTTAATTCCATTATTTTACTTCCTCCTCAAATTAATAGTCTTTTTACTAACTATCATAAATATTATAAGCTTCAAATAAAATAGTGTCAAGCAAGTTGAGTACAACTTTCAGTTGTTGTCGTTTTATATACTTCTTGCGAATTTTTCTTACAAATTACCACTGGTATATAATTTAAATTATACTCTGAATCTTTTTTAACAATTACATATGAATCATCACAACTAACACCATTTTTATTATATGCTTTAATATAATTACTTAATTTATTAAAACTAATTTTACGGCACTCAGATCTACCTTGAGTTCTATTAAAAGTCCAAATGTCACTATTATCATCCATAAATAATTTAGCACCATTTAAAATAATTTTTTCATAAGCTTTATATTCTTCATCTTTATTTTCTGTTTGTAATTTTGTAATTGCAGGAAAAGCAATACCACTAATAATTCCAATTAAAGCAACAGTAACTAATAACTCTACTAAGGTAAAACCTTTATTATTTTTCATACTCATCACCTAACTTTATTATACTATAAACCATAAATAATACAATAAACTCTTTTATAGTTTACATATTTTTTTAATAAGCATAAATTAATATAGGTGATTATCATGAATTTTAAAGGTCCTAAACATACTTTCTTTTGTAACTGTAATTATTGCAAACAAAAAAGAAGAGGAAGCCTTTTCTATTTACTATTATTTTTAGTTTTATTTGTCGTTATTTTTTACCAAGCATTAATCTTAATTTTTATTACTACCAAATTAAATGCTATTTTATTATTTTTCGAATTTTTAGTAATTTGTTTTCTCAGCTTTTTCATTTTCCTTTAACACAAAATCTCTAGTTTTTTCCAAATACTTTACAAATTTAAAAACTTCGTAGCAATTATTATAATGATTCTTAGAAAAAGTAAGTTTCTTAGGAATAGCTAAAATTGTTAAAAATAATAATAATTCATCCTTAGTATATGAAAATTTAGATTGATACATTTCAAATAAAGTAGCCATTTCTAAATCTAAATAATCGCTTTTATAAAAATTAATAAAGTCATAGATTGCTATATCTCTTTTGTAGTGATCCCAACTAATAAGTTTACTTTGTTGTCCTATTAATAAATGATCTAGTTTAGGATTACCATGAAGTAAAACTACTCTTTCTCTTTTTTGATTTTTTTTATAGTCATACCATCTATTCAAACTTTCTTTGGCAAAATTACAAGCCGAGTACACAAGCGAAATATTTCTAATTAATAAATATTCTTCAGGAGCCATATAAACTTTTTGTTCTATCATATCTTGAAGATCATGATAATAATAATTTAAATATTCAATTTCATCAGTTAAAGTTTCATAAATTTGTTTAACCTTATCTAAAGCAACTTCTTGATAAAAAGTTGTTTTATTATGTAATAAAGCTAAAATATAAACTAATTCTATAGCTTTTTCTGCTTTAGGTAAAGTTACTTCTTCAACATAAGGAAACAACTCATAGTTAGTTCTATTTTCATGTTCTAAAATATAAGGAAAATTTTTATTAGCTAAATATTGATATAAATCATCATTAGCTTTAGTTTTGGATTTAACTACATATTTACCTTGATCAGTATCAATTACTTTAATATTTTTAATTTCTTGATATGTTCTAATATTTAAATTAAATTTATCACTAATTTCTTTTAAATTATTCATCTAAGGTAGTTGGAATTATTAACTTAGTACCAATTTCTAAGTTATTTAAATCATTATAATCACTTAATTCTTCTTTAGTTACCTTATATTTATCCATAATAGCATCAATACTATCATTTTGTCTTACAATATATACTGAATAAGTTTTAAAAGTTTCTTCTGTTGATGAAAAGGCTTCAAATAAAGAACTAATATTAGTATTTTTTTCTTCACTTACATCTAGCATTTCTTCATCATCCCTTTTCAAATTATCCATAGTTTTATTTAACTGTTCTACAGGTTCTTCTGGTTTAAAAGCAACCTTTTCATCTTCTTCTTTTTCTACTATTTCTTCTACTTCTATTTTTTTATCTTCTTTTTTATCCCCATCACATTCTCTATCTTCACTATCTTCTAGAATAATTTCTTTTGGTTTTTCACTTGGTGTAACTTCTTCTAAGCTTTCTACATCTTCTTCTACTATAACTTCTTCAATACCATCAATTAAAACATCAATATTACATTTTAAAATATCATCATTAATAATTTCATAATAAAAATTATCAATACTAATTTTTACACTACTTATATCAAAATTTTCTACTAAAGTAATATCTACTGGTATTTCATAATCAAATTTTTCTTCTAAGGTACTAGCTTCTGTCATTTTATAAGTCCCTTTAATTCTAAATTCACCATTTATAGTATTAGAATCAATGAACTCCAAATTATTATCTAAAGAAATAGATGTAACTTCTCCAATCATACTAGGAAAATCTAATTCTTTTTCAAATGATATGATTTTTTTCATTTTACTCACCTCTTTCTTCATTTAATAATATGAAAAAAAGAAAAGATTATTCTCTTTTCTCTACATTTCTTCAATTTTTACACCTTTGAATAATTTATCATAAATTTCTTGATAATTTGTAACAAAGTTAAACTTTAAATCATGTTTGATATCTTCAGGAATATCATCTAAATCTTTTTCATTTTCACTTGGTAGAAAAATTGTTTTTATGCCTGCTCGGTGGGCACCAATTACTTTTTCTCTTAAACCTCCTATTGGTAAAACTTTACCTCTTAAGGTTATTTCTCCAGTCATCGAAATATTACTTTCAATAGCAATACCAGTTAAAAGCGAAATTAAAGAAGTTGTTAAAGCTATTCCTGCACTAGGTCCATCTTTAGGAGTAGCGCCTTCAGGAACATGAATATGAATATCATTATTTTCTAAAATTTGTCCAGGAATTTTAAATTTCTTGGAATTAGCTTTTATAAAGGAAAGAGCTATTTGAGCTGATTCTTGCATAACTTCTCCTAGAGAACCTGTTAAAATTAAATTACCTTTACCTTTATAATAAGTAACTTCTATTGGTAAAATATCTCCACCAAAGATAGTATAAGCCATTCCATTAACAACACCTATTTGTTTTGTTTTATCTTTTTCTAAATAATTATATTTTTTCTTACCAATAAATGTCTCTAAATTATCTTTAGTTATTTTCATGAAAGCAATATCTTTATTGGTCATAAATTGTTTAACTATTTTACGTAAAACCCTAGCGATAATTCGTTCTAACTCTCTAACTCCAGCTTCTTTAGTATAATTTCTAATAATAGTTAAAATTGCATCATCAGTAAAATTCACTTCTATTTCAGTTAAACCATGTTCTTTCAATTCTTTAGGAATAATATGATTTACAGCAATATCTAACTTTTCATATTCAGTATAACTAGATAGTTCAATTATTTCTAATCTATCTTGTAATTCTAGAGGAATTTGGTCTATATAGTTTGCTGTTGCGATAAACATGACATTAGACAAATCAAATTCTTCTTCAATATAATGATCTGAAAACTTAGCATTTTGTTCAGGATCTAATACCTCTAATAAACTACTGGCTGGATCTCCTTTAATATCTTTACGCATTTTGTCAATCTCATCAATTACAAAAACTGGATTGGTAGTACCCGCTTTTCTAATACCCTGAATGATACGACCTGGATTAGCACCTATATATGTTCTTCTATGACCAATAATTTCTGCTTCATCATTAATTCCACCAACACTAATTTTAGCTGTTTTTCGATTTAGACTTTTAGCAATAGACAAAGCTAATGATGTTTTACCAACACCAGGTGGACCTACTAAACATAAAATAGGACTACGCAAATTATTGGTATTTTGTTTTACAGCTAAATACTCTAAAATTCTTTCTTTAACATCTGCTAAACCATAATGAGAGGCATTAAGACTATATTCAACATCACTTAATTTTTCTACATCTTTAGTAAATTTATGCCAAGGTAAATTTAACATCCAATCTAAATAATCTCTAATCATACCCAATTCTGGAGAATTAGAATTAGTAGTTTCATAACGAGAAATTTCTTTTTTTATTTTTTCTTTTACTTTAGAACTAGCTTTCAATTTTTTTAATTTATCTCTTAAAATAGAAACTTCATCTTCTTTAGAATTAACATCCCCTAGTTCTTTTTTTATAATTTTTATTTTTTCACGTAAATAAAATTCTTTCTGACTTTCATTTAATTCTCTATCAACTTGACTATCTATTTTTTGTTCTAATTCAATTAATTTTAAATCTTCACTAATATCTTCAATTAATAACCTAGAACGTTCAATAGGATCAGCTTCGACAATATATTGTTTCTTTTTTTCATAATTAACAGGTAAAAAACTTCCAATTAAATCACATAATTCATCTAAATTACGACAATTAGATAATTGATTTACTAAAGCATTACTCATATATGGAACTGTTGCCACATAGTCTTCTATTGCCTGCATTAATAGTTTAGAATATACACCCTCATCATATTTCTTTTTAATTATTAAATCTTTAACAATAGCCTCATAACGATTTTCTATTTGAATATAACTATCTACTACTACTCTTTTTATACCTCTTAAAACTACTCTAGTTTTACCATTAGGTACATCCATCAATAATTTTAACTCAGCTAATACTCCTATTTTTGGTAAAGTTGTTATATCTTTATTTTCTTCTTCCATAATAGGATTTACTACCAAAATCAATTTATCTTCGCTAGATTCAACAATTTTCATGATTTCTTTATCATTACTATCTTCGCTTTCTAGTCTAATTTCATTATTAGGGAATAAAACCATATCTTGAATTAATAAAACTCCTACTTGTTTTAATTTCATATATGTCTAACCTCCTAATTAAGTACTGCTTACTATTATAATTACTTTAGGAAAAATTACAAGCATTAAAAAGAAAAAAATAAAGAAAAATTCTCATTTAAACAATGAGAACTTTTCATAATAATTTTATTCGTTTTATTTATTTAATTCTTTTAAAATTTCAATGGTCTTACGCATTTCTAAGTCATATTTAACCATATCAAGACCACCAAAGTTTTCTAAAAATTCATCAACTTCCATTTTATACTTTTCAGCTAATTCCTTAGCTTCTTTTTGAGCTTCTTCTTCAGTTACTTCAATCTTTTCTAATGTCATGATAGCCTCTAGCATTAAACGATACAAGACATTTGTATAAGCTTCTTTTTCTAAATGATTTTTTAAATCTTCTTCTGTTGATTGAGTAAATTGATAGTAAACATCTAGACTAATACCTTGCATTTTCATTTGTTCTTCAAAACGATGCATTAGGCGATCTACTTCTTCATTAACCATCTCTTCTGGAATATCTACTTCAACATTTTTAGAAATTTCTTCTAGGATTTTATCAATATATTTATTTTCAGCATCCATTTCTTTTTGAGCTTTAATAGAATTTTTGATTTCTTCTTCTAATTTTTCTTTAGAATCAACTCCTTCTAATGCCAAATCATCGAAGAAGTCTTGATCTAACTCTCTAGTTTGTTTTTCTTTTACTTCGTTTACTTTAACTTTAAATACTACTTTAGCGCCTTTTAAATCTTCTGCTGCATAATCTTCTGGAAAAGTTACATTAATATCTTTTTCTTCACCTGCACTCATTCCAATAACTTGTTCTTCAAATCCAGGTATAAAAGTATTTGAACCAATTTCTAAAGAATAGTTTTCTCCTTTTCCACCATCAAAAGCTTCACCATCTTTAAACCCTTCAAAGTCAATAACCGCAATATCTCCGTTTTCAACTTTACCTTCTTTATTTACTAATTCTGTATATCTTTCTAAAACGTGAGAAAGTTCATGTTCAATTTCTTCTTTAGTTACTTCCACTTTTTCAGGAGTTATTTTTAATCCTTTATATTTTTTTACATTAACTTCTGGCTTTGTAATAATTTTAAAAGTAAATTCCACGTGCTCGTCATTGATATCTTTTAAATTAACATCAGGTTGTACTACTGGAATTAATTTAGATTCTTCCATCGCTTTAGTATAAGCATCTTGTAATACTAAATCAGCAGCTGGTAAAAATAGTGATTCAATTCCAAACTTTTTAAGATAAATATCTTTAGGAACCTTACCTTTTCTAAATCCATCTACCTTAGCATCCTTTTTCTTTTCATTAAATGCCTTATCTAAAGCTCCTTGCCAAGCATCTCCATCAATTTTAATTGTAATTTCATGAATATTATTTTTTGTCTTTTTTTCTTCTTTATTTGCCATTTTATCCCTCCAACACGTTATATTATAACTTATATTGAATATTTAAACAACTATATTTTAAATAATTTAATTAATAAAGACTTTTAAATTAAATTCCCATTAAATCTAAACATAAAACATCATCATTTATTGCATCTATCATTTCTTTAGTACAATTACTTAATCTTCTTTTTATACTTTCAACACTATCATAGAATAAGCTTGATTTATAAAGAAAGAGATCTTTTATATTAGTAATACCTATTGATAAAAAATAACTAATAATTTCATCAATTTTTTCTTCTGAGGTAATAAGCTCTGTTTGATCTTTTAGGGAAATTTTACTTGAAATATTCTTAATATCAGTATCTGACAACTGATACTTTTTTAAAAAATCCATGTGTTCACTTCCTCTCTTTAACAAATTGAGTTGTAATACTTTCCTTTATATTATTAAAAGTATTTTTATTCATGTAACTTTCTTTAGTAATGCAATATAATAAAGCATCATCTTTATTTTCTAGTCCTTGTTTTTTCAAAGCATCATAATATCTTAATACTTTATATCTTGAAATTGTCTGATTGGCAATTTGATATACATAATCATTTCCAAAAACGCGAAATTGTTCTTCTAATTTTTTGATTTTTGAGTCCTCTAGTATTTCCGGATTGACATTAGAATAGGACATACTACTAGTGATATATTCATATAAATCAAAATTAGGGATGTTTTCTTTCTTTTGTTCTGGCATTATAAAATTATTGGCTTCAAACATCTCAATTTCTTCTTTAGTATTAAGAGCAAAATTCAAATTATTATGTTTAAATTCATGTGAAAGTTTACAAGTTCTTGAAAAAATTCTTTGATAGTAATCTGTAATAGTATTAGTACTTTTTAAATAATAAAGTAACATATATTTTTCTTCTGTAAATGTATAGAAAACACTTGGACAATTATAGGCATAATTACCATTATCATATAAGTTGGTAGATCCATGTAATAAACCTAATTCTATCATACGGTCACATCTATCAGCTAAATTAGAGTTTATTAATGCAGTTGCGGCAAACTTACGTGAATTTTCATTATCACGATAATCTAATAGACCATATTCTTTAGCTGCTGCATAATTATCTTTAATTATATAATAAGGAGTTTCAATTGTACAAATTCCCTCACCATCTTGTAATGATACCTTAATTCCCCTATCACAAAGAAATTTTTCATTTTCTAACATCTCTTCATAAGAAATTGAATAAGCAGCCTGTCTTAAGGAAGGAGTAGAATTATTTCTCTCATTTCTTGATGTTAAATTATTGTTTCTTCTTCGATGTCTAACGCCATGAGTAACCCAAACACTTGGTCGTTCAAATAAAATATTATAAAAGGCTTGACCAGTTTTCATTTTTCTTAATTGTTCTTGAATAGATTCTTTAGTTCCATATAAAGCAACAGTTAATAATTTACCAGGTTTAAATCTATTTATAATACTAACATTAGAATTTTCACTTAATCTATAATTAGTTAAAAATTCTAAAACTTCACGAATATTTTGTAAATTAGCATTTAATGATACTTCATCTTTAAACTTATCAATTAATTTATCCATTCCATTAATATTGAATTCTTTAAATAATGATTTTATACTTTCAATATCATTAATTATACCCCTGTCTTCTCCTAAATTAAATTTTCTAAAATTTAGTAAGGCTTCTTTTTTTTCTTCAAAAGAATAATCTGAATCATTTATAATATATTCATAGAAAACTTTAAAATCATCTTGATCTAATGTTTTAGTAGTTGGATCAGTAATTTTTCTTAGTAAATCATCTATTTTATTAAATTTTTCTAATATTTTAATTTCTTTTTCTTCTTGTTTTTGTATTTTTTGTTGTTGAATATCAGCTAAATAAGTATCAAATATTTTCATAGAAGTGATAAAAGATTTAATAAAGTTTTTTTGATCAATACTTAAATCTATTGGTAATTGTTGACTATATTTTCCTTTTAAAACTATTTTAATAATTCTCAAATTTTCTTCTATAGAATCAAAATCTACCTGATCAGTCATATATTCTTTCATAAGAGATATTGCTTTAGTATCATCTAATGAATATAAGCTATCCGCATTTTCTTCAATACTATTAATAAAATCAGACACAAAGGTCAAATTTTGTGATAGAGAATCTTCATTATTATACATATTTTGTTCATTTTCATATTCTTCATTTATTTGATTAATTTTTAATTGTATGGATTCTAATAAAGTCATATTCCACCTACCATTCTACTAAAAGATTATATGTTTGTAAGTAAAATGAAAAATCTTTGATTCTAGTTTGAAAGCGATGAGAAAATTCTTCAACATCAATACCTAACATAAAAGTTAATTCCTCCAAATCAACATCTTTTTCATTTATCAAATTTATACAATCTTGTTTAATTTGGTTAAATAATTGATCTAATTTTTGATTTATCATATATGTATTCCTCCCTCTAAGGTTTTATTTATTTCCTGTCTTAAAGGTTGTTGTTGCATGACTTTTTCTTTAATGATTTCAGCTTTTTCTGATTTTATTTGTGAAATGGTTTGATTATATTTTCCTATAACTTTTTCTGTATCTTTATACATTTTTGAATGTGGACCAATATTTAATACTAAAACAGTATCATCACCTAATGGAGTATAAGTACAACACATATTATTACTTCTTTGAATATAAATTGAATAATCTAATCTTCTTGAAGTTTGATATTTAGATTTTTTAGTTCCTTTTTCGTAATCAAGAAGTCCTTTTTGGATTTTATCAATTAGATTACTTACTCCCTTTTTCTGATCATTATTTAAACCTTCTATATCAAAAGATAAATTACCATTTACATCTTGTAAATATAATATATTAGTAGGATTTGTATTAGATAATTGTTTTTTATCTTCATTATGCTGAGCTGCTATTGCTTTGATTTTTTCTTTTGTATCTTGTAATAACATAAAATATATATCAAAGTAGTCTGTCATACCTTGACCACGTAATATATTTTCAACTTCTTTTTTCATATCTAATAAGGCTAATAATTCTACACTAATTAACGCATCATAATATTTAAAATCATCTAGATTAATACAATCTTCTTTAGTCATATAACCTTGTTTTATTAAATTTACAAGTTCTTTAGTATGAGCAAGTTCTCGTTCTGATTTACCTTCAATAAGTGGATAATATTCCTGAATTAATTGATTTATGTCATCCTTTACTAGATTATATTGATCAATATAAGACGGTGCATTTTCTTTTTCTTGAGTATTACAACTATCATAAGCTGCTTTGGTTAATACAATTAACTGTTCTTCTTCAGTTAAATTACTTATTCCTAAAACTTTTCCCAATACATCTGAATCATACTTATCACCTTTAAGTGTACTTAAAACTGCAATATCGTTGGTTAATTGTGTTTTTTCATTTTTACTCTTAATCATTTGTTCTTCTTGCTTTACAAGAGCTTCATTATTTCTTATATTTTCTAGTGCAACTTTTACTTGTTCAACATCAGTTACTTGGTTTTGGTAAAAAAATTTAATAATTTCTATTTGTTGAGATAATGTTTCATCTAATGAACTAAGTTTGTCGGCATTTTCTAAAATAAAAGTAATATTAGGATTTTCTCTAACTGATTTAATAACTGCTTCATTTTCTAATATATTACTTAAATGTTGTTGCCTCTTTGTTTTTTGTTTTATCATTTGATCTACAAAATCAATAAATTTATCAATTACATGTGTATCTAACTCCATATAGTATCTCCTTCGACTATCTTATAATAATCTATTATATCAGATTTTGATAAATTATAAAATAAAAAAATGCATAAACATGCACTTTTAATTAATAGCTGTAATTTCTATTTGATATGAACCATTTGGACTCTCAACTGTTACAATATCTCCTACTTTGTGGTTAAGTAAGGCCTTGGCTATTGGAGACTCATTAGATATTTTACTTTCAAATGGATCTGCTTCTTGACTACCCACAATTTTATATTCATCATCTTCATCTTCGTCATCAACATATTTAATAGATACGGTAGTTCCTAAAGATACTTTATCTGTATCTGTTTTAGTTATAATTGATACATTTTCAAGCATTTTTTCGATAGTTTTTATTCTACTTTCAATTTGAGCTTGTTCATCACGGGCTGCATCATAATCTGCATTTTCTGATAAATCTCCCAAAGCTCTAGCTTCCTTGATAGATTGAATATTTTCAGGGCGTCTTACATTTATTAAATTATCCAACTCACTTTTTAATTCATCTAGTCCTTCTTGAGTTAAATATACTGTTTTACTATTTGTCATTGCTTTTCACCTCATAATCATAATTTCGGTTTAAATAATACTACAAATTTAAAATTTTGTCAATCTTTTTTTGTTTAACTATTTATTAATTTAATTTGATGAAGAAACATTTCATCAGTCATACCACTTATAAAATCTATGACTTTACGTTTATTATTAGTATTCTTTAAATACTCTTTTGTTTGATTATTAAGAAAAATTTTATAAATAATATTATCTTTATCATTTGTTTCAATAGCTTTTAAATAATTATCATAAATTTTTTTCATACCTTCTTTATAATATTTATAATCTTCATCCTTCATCGATTTATTATAAATATTTTGATAATTAAATTTCTTTAGAAGAGTTAATGCTTTAAAAACATCTTTACTCATCTTAATATATGGCTTATTAATACTTTCCTTAATAATATCTATTACAATAGTATTAACAATATCCCTATTATTATTACCTAATATTTCAGTAATTTCTTTAGGTATATCTTTTCTTTTAAATAATCCTAGATTAATAGAATCTTCAATGTCTCTACCAATATAACCTATAATATCAGATATTCTTACTACACATCCTTCTAAAGTCATAGGTCTATATTTATTTGCTTCTTTCAAGGAAGTATAACTTTCTTCATATTCACGTAAAAATTCTGTAAAATCTTTTTCCATAGGCATATATTTTTCTTGAGCCATTTCACCATTATGACAAAAAATACCGTCTAATGTTTGTAAAGTTAAATTGTGTCCTTTGCCATTATTATCAACAAACATTAAGTTTCTAACTCCTTGTACATTATGAGCAAAATATTCGCCTAATTCTTCTTTAGAGATTTCATTTAACATAGCTTCTCCAGCATGTCCTAAGGGAGTATGACCAATATCATGACCTAGAGCTATAGCTTCTATTAAATCTTCATTTAGGCATAAAGCTCTTCCAATTGTTCTAGCAATTCTAGAAACTAATTGAACATGAACCATTCTTTTAGAAATATGGTCATTATCTTTAAAAGAATAAACTTGGGTTTTATCAATATATCTAGTATAACTTAAAGAATGAATAATTCTATCAGTATCCCTAGCAAAAGGAGTTCTAATATCTTCTTTTTCTTCATTTAACCTAATTGCCATATCACTTTTACAGGCAGTTGAAGCTAGAGTTTTTTCATTTCTTAAAAAATTAATTTTACCTTGTTCTAAATTAGTCATTTACATAATCCTTTCTAATTTGTAATTTTAATTTTTTTCTTTTAGTTTCTATTTTAGTTTTATTTTTATCAAAATAATAATTTCTATAAAAATCCGATTGATTAAATAAATTTAAATAATTATCTAAATCTTTGGTAGTTACTTCTTGAGCTTGTTTCAAATAACTGTTAAATATAAAGGGAGATTTCTCCACATCATTAATTGAGAAATCTGGTAGATAATAATCATCATCAACAACTAAAATTGGTTGATCAGTAATTATTTCTCTTACAGTTAAAAATTTTTTGGATACAATAATATAATCTAAATCATCAGAAATTTTAGTATTATCTCCCATTCTTTTTATATTACCTAAATAATCTGCTTTAATTTTATAATACATTTTAATTATCACCTTTAGCTTTCTTTATTAACCTTATCATTGAATCCTTAACTATATCTATTTTAGTATCTAGATATACATAATAAATATTATCAGGATGTCTAGCAACCATTTCTTCTTGTTTATCTTCATTAAAAATTTTTTCAATAGTAAAAGTAATTTCATCTCCTTGGGGCGTAAATAATTCTACCTCATCACCTATTTTAAAATAGTTTCTTTCATATAGTTTTAATAGTTTATTATCTTTATCATAACTAATAACTTGTCCTAAATAGTCTTGATTAGAAACTTCACTACGTCCTGTATAATATTGATCTTGATAATCAGCTTCTTTAGTTAAATAATGATCTGATACTTCCCTATTAGCTACTCTAGATAGGGTTTGTTCAGCTTGTTTTAAAAATTTTTCATCATAGGTTTTATCATATATTTTATCAATAATTTTACGATAAGTACCAATTACCGTTGCCAAATAATAAATAGAACGCATTCTTCCTTCTACTTTTAAACTACTGACTTTTAATTCTATCATTTTTTTAATATGTCTAACAGCATTCAAATCCTTAGTTGCCATGGTAAAATCTTTATCTTTAGTTTGAAAACTAAAGCGACAAACTTGAGCGCAACCACCTCGATTAGCATCACGATTGGTAATGTAATTAGATAGGGCACACCTTCCTGAAATACAAGTACACATAGCACCATGTATAAATACTTCTACATCCATATTTGTTTTTTGGATAATTTCTTCTATTTCTGTTAAAGATAGTTCCCTTGCTAAAACTATTCGATCTACTCCTATACTTTTTAAAAATGAGGCAGCTTCATAATTACTTGTAGAATTTTGAGTAGATAAATGAACTTCTACATTATCATAGTTTTGTTTGATATAGCAAGCAACAGCTAAATCACTAACTATAAAAGCATCAATTCCTGCTTCTACAACTTTTTCAATATAGTCCTTAACTTCAATTAAATCTTCATTATGAAAAACAATATTTAAAGTTAAATAAACTTTTTTATCTAACTTATGGGCAAAATCGCATGCTTCTTTTATTTCTTTTAAGGAAAAATTAGTCGCATTTGCACGTAGGCTATATTTTTCTCCACCAATATAGACTGCATCAGCCCCATATAATAAAGTAATTTTTAAACGTTCCATATCTCCAGCTGGAGAAAGTAATTCTATTTTTTTCATCTACTTCACCTGATATATTGTCTTTCTATATAAAAAGCCTGTATTTCTACCTAATAATTTATTTTGTTTTTCTAACCATTTTTGTTCATCTGTTATAGATAGATTTTTATAATTTTCTACATAATATTTAACATTATTTAAACATTCTAAAAATATGTCATGATTAATTAAATCTTCTTTTAATAAAATATTACAATTATCATACTTTACTAAATCCTTTAAAAGCTTAGAGCCATTGACTAATTTAGAAGCTATAAAACTAACACCATTTTGATCTTCTACTAAAGTAAATTGTTGTTTAGTTTTAGACTCAATAATCTGTAATTTATCATTATTTTTTAAATTATAATTTTGTTCATAATTAGTTATTAATTTTCTCTTAGAAAAAGCAACAGTTGGATAAGAAATTAACTCTATAATTGGTCTAATTTTAGACTTGCTACAGATTTTTAAAATTTCTTCTTTTGTTATTTCTTTAGATAAAAGGGCATATTCTACTCCTAAGCTATGATAATAATCACAAGTTTCATAGTTAGTTATCATATGGGTTTGACTCCAAACTAAATCTGTTTTTAAATTTAATTCTTTTTTTATATTTAATATTGCTAAATCATAATAAAAAATTCCTTTGATATCAATGTTATCCAATTCCTGTAATACTAGTTTAATTTCTTCAATATCTCTATTAAATAAATTTTTATTAATACTAACAAAAATATTACTTTTTGGATATTGTGTTTTTATTTTTTTTATTTGATTCAAACTATAGTAATTAGTATATTCAACTGAATAATCTTTAAGTGGTAATAAAAAACTATTAATACCAATTTGTAGATAATCATCTAAATTTAAGCTAGTGGGTTTTACAATTATATTCATAAAAACACCTCGTTTGTATTATAAAACAAAATAAAAAAAAAAGAAAGTCATGTTCCTAACTAATGTTATAATGACATATATTTATCTAGAATATCTAATTTTGCTATGTTTTGTCGAATTGATATTCAGATTATTTGTTTTGTGCTATATTCTTTTTGAGGTGATAAAAAGTGAAATCAGACATTGTATATACTAAAGACACATTGATTGTTAAATTATATGGTGTAATGGATAAACATGACCTAGACAATTTAAAAAGAAAGTTATACCGAATTATTACTGATTATAAAATTGATAATATTATTTTAAATATTGGTCAATTTGATCAGGCTATGTTTAAACCTTTAATTGATGAATATTATAACCATTTTACAGGTCATTTAACAATAAAAAAAGCTTAGATAATATTTTGATAAAAAGTATTAACAAAATTATCATAAGCTTCTTCATTTTCTTTTAAATCAAATTTTTTTAACTTAAATTTTGAATCTATTGTTTTAACTAATTCTTGAACAATATATTTTAAAAGATCTGGATTACGAACCAAAACTGGTCCAATAAGATAAGTTCCATAAAAATTATTGTATTTAACTCCTTCAGTTTCAGAGTTAGGGTAACTACCTATTCCTTTAATTACTTCAAACATAGGAAATTCATTATCCTTAATAACAGAGTTTTGATTTTGAAAACCAATAATAGGTTTAGGTAAAAAACTACATTTCATAATACCTTCATCTATCATTCTAAATTCTTCTCTTTTCGTATAAAAGTTAAAGATGCCTAATGTATTTATCTTTTGGTCATTATTTAAAATATATTTACCAAACAATTCTATAGAATTTCCTGTAATAAAGAAAAATTTATTTTTATTGATAGCTTCTTTAATAATCTTTTTATATTTTAATATATGTTCAATAACCATTTCTTGATTAGCTTCTGTACCTGCCCCTATATAAATAAAATCATATTTATCAATATCCAACTCATCATCAAGTGTTACCAAATGTAATAAAACTTTTATCCCTTGGTTTTCTAATTCTTGTTTTAAAGCTTTAACATTTCCATGTTCCCCATATAAATTTAATATATCATAATATAAATGTGCAATATGAATCGTTCTCATGCTTTTGCCCCCTTATTAATCGCAGCCTTTACATAATTGAAAATATCGAAATAGAACATACAGTAAACTTTACCTTTAGTTTGCTTTTTTATGATATCAATAACATTATCAGATGATGTATAAGTAGTAACAATCTTTTTATCAATATTGGCATATTTTAAACGTAGCGCTAAATCCTTAGCAAAAGGTCCAACACATAGTATTTTTTTAACACTTGCATCATTTAACAACTCAAAGTTGATATCATATAGCCAAGATAAATCCTTTAAATTATAACGTCCACTAACACGATTAAAACCTAAAATAACTGTTTTATCTTCTTTTTGTTTACTAATAAAATCTAATGATTGATTATAAGACATTGGTGTTTCGTTCTTACTAAGTAATAATACCCCTTCTGCCTTACCTAATTTAAAAGTATCTAATCTTTTCATTTGTAATGAAAGATTATTAAGAGCTTTACTAATTACTGTTTTATCAATTCCATTTTCTCTTGCAACTACATAACTTGCTGAAAGATTATATACATTATAAATAGCTTCATTATTCATTTTAATTTTTTGATTATCAATGGTAAATGTATAATTATTATTTAATACAGATTCATATTTTACAGAAGGTCTTTTAAAGTCATTATTTGGACAATGATAATAACCTAAATTACCATAATGGTAATAGTCAAATATCAACTTTTTATGACATTTTGGACAATATCCTAAATCAAGATATCCCATATGATTTTTAGTAGATAATTTATTTTTAGCCATACCAAAGTAACTAACAGAACCTTTATGATCTAGAGCAAATTTAGCAATTAAAGGATCATCAGCATTTAATATTAAGTGAATATCACTAGTAATAGCATTATGTATATCATTCCAGACTATATCAAAGTGACCATTACGGGCTAATTGATCACGTGATAAATTATTAATAACAAAATAATCTGGAATAAAATCTTTGAAAACTTCTTTTACATATCTTTCATCAACTTCAATAACCATAGTCTGGACTTTAGTTTTACCAGTCATAGTAGCATTTTCTAAAAACAAACTAACTACACCAGGTTTTAAGTTTGACCCTTTTAAATTATTACCAACTTTAATACCTGCTTCTTTATATATTTCAGTTATAGTACTACAAGTAGATGTTTTTCCCGTTGTTCCCGTTATACATATAATAGTTTGTGGCCTTTCCATCTTTTTTAAAATGTTTTTATCAAGTTTTAAAGCAATGCTGCCCGGTAGTGAAGTTCCATGTCCAGTTTTTTTAAGAATAAATTGGATTAGTTTACAAATAAAAATTGTTATAATTTTCATAATAAGTACACCTCAATTACGATTATATAACAATTTACGTAAATTTACCATAAATTTAAAAAAATTGTCAAATATTGGACATTTTTTAGTTATTTAATTTAGTTTAAACAAAACGTCTAACTCCTAAAAGACGACGACTACTATTTTGAGGAGCTCTATCATGAGTTATTCCATAGGCTTTGCCTTTAGCTTCAACTAAATATTTTTTGCCATCATAAATTCCTACATGGCCATCATAAACAACTACGTCCCCTGCTTGGGCATTGGCTAATCCACCTTTAACTTCTTTGCCTAACCTTACCCAATTACTTGAAGTTGTATATGCTCCTTTATAGGCTCCCACATCTTTTAATACTAAGTATACAAAATGTGAACAATCACAACCGTCAGTTAAAGAACTACCTCCCCATACATAAGGATTACCAACAAAATTCAATGCATAGTTAACTATTTTTTGCCCTGCTGTTTTAGATGTATCAACTTTTTTATTAGACTTACTTTTATTTCCGGTACTACCTTTAGCTGAATCAGTGGTGTCCATATCAGTTTCTGTAACAATACGATAATTTTCCAAATTAACTGTTTGTTTTTTTGTTGATGTATGACTAACAGTATGTCTTGGCTCATTTTTCATAGCTTCAGCAATTGCTTCAGCTGACTCCCAACATGCGGCTACTTCAAAACCATCTGGTAAAATACTTAATACCACATTTACCATAAGTGGAGTAAAAAAGACAAAAACAGCTGCGATAAATTTATTATATAATGATTTAACTGATTTTTTATCATCTGGTGAAATCATCATTTTAATTAATTGAACAATAGCCATTACCACTAATATAGTAGGTACAGCTATTTGAATTAATAATAAGGCTTGTTTCATTATATATAAAAACATAGCAATACCATAATCACTACAACAACTACTAACATCACTTGAACAAGTAGTTATTAGTATTTGAAAGCTTTTCATATTGTATCACCTACATTCATATTTATTTTAAAATTAGACAAAACGTCGTATTGCAATCAGTTTTTTATCTGGTTTATTAACACCACCATTATTTGTAATGCCAAGTTTTGGACTCCTAGCTTCAATTAAATGACCTTTTCCATCATAAATTCCCACATGGCCATTATAAACAAATACATCCCCTGCTTGGGCCTTAGCTACTCCTTTAACTTCTTTGCCTAACTTTGCCCAATTATTAGAAGTTGTATAAGCTCCTTTATAGGCTCCCACATCTTTTAATACTAAGTATACAAAATGTGAACAATCACAACCATCAGTTAATGAATCCCCACCACTAACATATTTATTACCTACAAAATTTTGAGCATAATCAACTATTTTTTGCCCTGCTGTTTTAGATGTATCAACTTTTTTATTAGACTTACTTTTATTGTTTTTGGCATTACCTTTAGTTGACTCTGTCTCTTCATTATCAACCTCTGTGACAATACGATAATTTTCTAAATTAACTGTTTGTTTTTTTGTTGATGTATGACTAACAGTATGTCTTGGTTCATTTTTCATAGCTTCAGCAATTGCCTCTGCTGACTCCCAACATGCAGCTACTTCAAAACCATCTGGTAAAATACTTAATACCACATTTACCATAAGTGGAGTAAAAAAGACAAAAACAGCTGCGATAAATTTATTATATAATGATTTAACTGATTTTTTATCATCTGGTGAAATCATCATTTTAATTAATTGAACAATAGCCATTACCACTAATATAGTAGGTACAGCTATTTGAATTAATAATAAGGCTTGTTTCATTATATATAAAAACATAGCAATACCATAATCACTACAACAACTACTAACATCACTTGAACAAGTAGTTATTAATATTTGGAAATTTTCCATATTGTATCACCTACTTTTTGATTAAGAATTGATAAGTTGGTTCTTCAAAATAAGTAGCTTCATTATAATCTGAATCACGGTAAAAGTATTTAAATAAAGTTAATTTTCCATCATCTACGTAAAAACTAATATCCTCTAAATAATTAGTAGTAATACCTCTATTTTTTAAAAAGCAATCATAATTACATTCTTTTTTAGTATAGAGATTATTTTTAATAATATCATCATAATATCCCTGGAAAGTTGATTTTAAGTAAACTTTTATTTGATCAGAAGTAACATTATAACGTTTTAGTAAACTTTCATCATCCAATACTTCTCCTGTTACTAAATCAATATTATAAGTTGTAAAATTAATAATTGGATAAATAGACTCAATTGGATAATACATATACTTAATTACTAATGATAAAATATCATCACTCTGATTAAATTGATATTGATAGTAAATATAATTACCCTCTGCTTCCAATTTCTCATATTGGGTCATAATTTCATTATTAATATCATCATATTGAGTACCTTTTAAATTAATACTTGGTACTTTATCATAACCAACTTCATCAGATTCATTATGCATATTTTGAACAGTCTTAATAGTATATACATAATCTTTACTAGCATCTGCTTTAGCAATATATGAATCTTGTCCTTTATCACTATTAATAATAAAATACATAACTATAGATATAACAGCAATTACTGAAAAAATAATTGTATATAATAATGAATTATCCTTTTTCTTATTTTTTTTTAAATTATTTTCTAATTTAAAACTATGCGCCATATTTCCACCTACTTATTCCTTATAACAAGTATACCAAATAAAAAGTAATAATTAAAGCTTTATTATTACTTTTTTTGACTAACAGAGATGCCATCTCCTATATGATAAAATTTAGTTTCGAAACTATTATTTTCTTCTAAAAAGGTAATATACTCCTTAATTTTTCTAACCAAAGACCTAACATTTTTACTTTCAATTTCTTCTTCTTTTTTCTCCACTAATCCATGAAAAGATAAATTATCAGTAATAATAAATCCTTTGTCATTTAAATTATTTGAAAAAGATTTAAAAAAATTAATATTTTGACCTTTAGCCGCATCTAGAAAAATAAGATCAAATTTATCATCTAAATTTAAATCAGTAGCATCTTTAAATATTAAAGTTATTCTTTCTTCTAAATTAAATTTTTTTATATTTTTTAAAGCTTCTAAATATCTTTTTTCATCACGTTCTACTGAAGTTATTTTAAGTAAAGGATTAGAAAGTGCCATCATAATAGCTGAATAACCAATAGCTGTACCAATTTCTAAAACACTATTAATATGATTTTTAATTATAAAAGTTGTTAAAAAGTCAATACCATCATCCATCATAATTGGTATATTATTTTCTATTGCATAATTTTTTATTTTAGTAATTTCTGTAGTTTCTATTTTTACCATATCCAATTTCCTGCTTCCTTTATTTCTTCTACTTGTTTTAAATGTTCTCTTTCTGTTTTTGTATAATATACTTTGCCATTTTTATCAGTAACAAAATATAAATAATCATTATTAGTTGGATTAAAACTAGCTTCAATAGCTGATGAAGAAGGATTACAAATAGGTCCAATTGGTAATTTACCACCCATATTAGAAGCACGAGTATTATATAAATTAATAGTTTGAAACTCTGTTACTGTTAAATCTGTTGTCATATCTTTTTGTAATGCATAATATGTCGTTACATCACTACCCATATTCATACCACTATTTAAGCGATTATTAAAAACGCCAGCAATCATCTTTCGATCTTCTAAATTTAAGCCTTCTAATTCTAAGACTGATGCTAAAGTTAAATATTGATGTAAAGTTTTTTGATCAGTAATCTTATCTTTATATGGTTCTAACTCCATAGCAGTTTGATCTAACATGGTATCAAAGATTTTTTCTATCGAAACATCTTTATTTTCAAATTCATAAGTATTAGGTGCTAAATAGCCTTCTAAAGCTACATAAATATTAGGATTTAAAATTTCATCTGTTAAAAACCAATATTTATCAATTAATGATTGAATATAAGTTTTATCCGCCAAAAAATTCATTACTTCATCGTAACTATGATTAGTCTTATCAGCAATTACTTCTGCATATTTTTTAATAGTTTTACCTTCTAAAAAAGTTAATCTAATCGCATCAGGATTATAAGTATTCCCGTCTGTTAAAATATCAATAATTTGTTTTAATGACATATTTCTTTGTAATTGATAAGTTGCTGCTTTTAAAGTATGATTTGTTTGACGTACGAATAATCTAAATAAAATTTCACTTCTAATTAAATGATTATCTTTCAATTCTTTAGCAATTTCTTTAACAGAGGCACCTTTAGGAATCGTAATTTGAACATCAATAGTTTCTTTTTTGTTAACAGGCCCTTCTAAATATTTATAAGTAGTAATTAAAGCAGTTACTAGTAAAATAAAGGCAATAATAACCACTAATAAAACTTTATATTTAAGTTTTAACTGTTTCTTAACCATAACTTTACCTCCAGAAAAATATGAGCTTATTGCTCATTATTCGTCTCTTCTTGTTTTTTTCTTATTTCTTCTTGTAAAGTTTCTAAGATTGTTTCAATTACTTTCCATTCTTTGTCTGTAGTAATTGCTTCTAACTTTGATTTAGGATTTTCAGGATCATATATAGAGGCATATACTTGAATATTTCCTTGATCATCTTTACTTTGATCAGTGTAAACTATATAATTTTTATTGGTTTCATCACTTTCAAAAGTAAATAATATATCATATACGATTTCATTTCCTTCTGCATCAATCATTGTAAAAGTATTTTTTTTCATCTTTTCTTTCCTTCCTTATCTAAAAATGACTGTAAGATAATAGTTGCCGCCACAGCATCAATAACTTTTTTTCTTTTTTTTCGTGAGGTATTATTACTAATTAAAAGATGTTCAGCTTCCTTAGTCGTTAGTCGTTCATCCTGTAAATAAATAGGAATTGTTAATTTTTTTTCTAGTTCTTCTTTTAATTTCTCACTAAGTTTACCTTTTTCTCCAATAGTATTGTTCATGTTTTTAGGGAACCCTAAAACAATAGCTTCAATTTTTTCTTGATTAACTATTTTAATAATTTCTTCTACTAAAAATTCGTAATCTTCATTATGACGAATTATGTTATAAGCAGTTGCAATTAATCCGGTTCTATCAGAAGTAGCCATTCCTAAAGTTTTAGAACCAACATCTAAACCCAAATATTTCATTTTAACTGTCCTTGAAAATTAGCTAGTAAAACCTCTATAATTTTCGTTCTATCAATTTTTTGAATTTTATGACGAGCATCTTTATAACTAGATATGTAACCTGGATCACCACTGATTAAATACCCAACTAATTGATTGGTGGGATTATAACCTCTTTCTTTTAAAATATTATAAACCTCTGCCAATATTTCTTTGGTTTCAAGTACTTCGGTATCCACTATTTCAAATAGTGTGGTTTTTTCATTATCCATAAAGTCACCTTCCTTAGTATTATAGTTATATCTTATCATTAATTTAATTTAATAGCAAACTTATATTCATAATTTTATTTCACAGCATAAATAAAAGCCATATAAATTGCAAAAACTAAGAAAATAGCAGTTAAAATCCAACCATTAATTTTTTCAGAAGTACTACTTTTATATTTAACTCCTAAGGCCATAGTGATTAATAATCCACCTACAAGACCACCAACATGTGCAGCATTATCAATACCGGTTGTCATAAAACCAATAACTAAATTTAAAACTATAAGTGGAATGATTTGACTCCTAATTACATTACCTAAAAATACTCGGTAATGATAACCAAAATAAACTAAAGATCCCATTAATCCAAAAATTGCTCCACTGGCACCAATTGATATAACATTACCACTAAATATCATGGAAAATAATGATCCTGTTATAGCACTAAATAAATAGATAATAGCATACCTTAATTTTCCCAAATAACTTTCTAATTGCGTACCAATAACATATAATGCATAACAATTAAATCCTAAATGTAGAATATTAGCATGTAAAAAAGTTCCTGTTAATAAACGATAATATTCACCAGCTCTGATAAGTGGTGCAAAAATACTATATTTTTCTAATATACTATTATAACTACCAAACAAAATTGAAGCTAAATAAATAACTACATTAAGAGCAATTAAAACATAAGTAACTAAAGGATATTTCATTTTAAAAACTTCATCAACACGTTCAGCATCAGTTTTATTGTGTTTATTAATATCATTAGTAATTTTTATAAATAATTGAAAACCCTCTTCACTATACTTTAGTTTTTTAGATAAGTCTGGATAATTACTTTTAATAATACTATTTTGCGTCAAGTCTTTTTCTTCATTAACTTTAATACAATCTACATTCCTAACAGGCTCTAATGAAACATTATCTCCTAAATCCAAAAAGATACTAAGCGTATTTATATTAAAAGTGAAAGTCTTTTTCTTTATTTTTCTTACGATTCTTTTAGTTTTAAAAATATCAAAATTAAATTGTTCATTATTATGGATATAGTTAGAAACAATTCTCACAATTTTATAATCTGCTGACATATTTTCTAACCAAATTTCATTTTCTGCACCTTGTAATATAATAGGATTATAATTTTTTTCAGTAATAAAATAATGTAATAATTTCATTACAATTATATTTTTATCATCAAGTTCAATACTCATACTTTGATTCATTAATCATGCCTCCTAAAAATCACTACTAATATTATATACTAAAACATATAATATTGAAAGAGGTGATTAATATTTTAAAAAAAATAATTCTTTTTATTATATGTTTAGTTCCTTGGTTTGTAACTTCTTTAGTTCCATTTAATCAAGAGTTTTATAATTCTTTAGTTTTACCATTTTTTACTCCACCCAATATTTTTTATTCAATTGCTTGGCCTATTACTTATTTGGGTATTGCGATTAGTGTTTTTCAAATAATTAATTTATATACTTGGGAAAAAGTTCCTAAATCTTATAAATTAACTTTATTAATTAATTATTTGTTTAATCAAGCTTTTACTTTTGTTTTCTTTACTTTAGAAAACACCTTTTTAGGTTTTATTAGTTGCTTAGGTACTTTTATTTCATGTTTATTCTTATATGAAGAAACATCTAAGTTAAATGAAAAAAGCGCTAAGTATTTAGATCCTTACGTGCTTCTTAGCCTTTTCGCTACAGTTTTAAGCTTAACTATTTACGTTCTTAACGTTAAATAGTTTTTTTATAATTTAATAGGATTTACATGAATTACAGTTAAATAAATTTCTGGAATTTTCTTTTCAATTTCATCTTCTAAATGATCTGCAATGGCATGACTTTCAAAAGTTGATAGGTTACCATCTACATATATTGTAAAAGAAATTTGATAACGATATCCTACTGGTGTAGAATTAAAATGAACTACCCTTTTTATTTCTTGATGAGAATTAATTAAAGCATATACTTTTTTCTTAGTATCTTCATCAATTGACTTATCCATTAGTACATCATAGCTTTTCATAAATAATTTTATAGCTGTTATAAAAATCCAAATAGAAATAATTATTCCTACTATACTATCTATAATATAAATACCCTTCATACTAAATAAAACTGAACTTAAGGTTAACAACGTTAATAAACAGTCATTTCGATGATCTTTAGAATTAGCCTCAATTAATAAATTATTATATTTAGTAGATAATTTTTTGGTATAAATATATAATAATAACTTAACTATTATAGTAATTATACATACTATTATTAACCAAATTGAAAAGTGATAATTTGGTCTAGTAAAAATTGACATTACACCATTTGTTAAAACTTCAAAAGATAGATAAATCATAGTTGTACTAATTAACATTGAAAAAATATATTCAGCCTTACCATGTCCAAAATTATGACTATCATCTTTGGGCTTAGAAGCAATTTTATTACCTATATAAGTCATAATTGATGAAAAAATATCTAAAAAACTATTAAAACCATCAGCAATCATAGCCTGACTATTAGTAATAAACCCAATAATAGCTTTAATAATTAATAAAAACAAATTACCAATTATCCCTAAAACACTAGCTATTTTAGTTGATTTAAATCTCTCTTTATTCATTTTCTAATTCCTCTATCTTCTCTAAAAATTCTTTAGGTGGTTCTACTTCATAATATATTCTCTTTCCTGTTTTAGGGTGAATAAATTCTATACTTTTAGAATGTAACATTTGCCCAAACTCAGTAGCTTTCTTTTTATTATATAATGGATCATTCACAATAGGATGTTTAATATAAGCTAGATGAACTCTTATTTGATGAGTTCTTCCTGTTTCCAACTTACATTCAATTAATGTATTACTTTTAAAGCGTTTTAACACTTTAAAATGGGTAATAGCCTCTTTACTATTTATATCGGTAACCGTCATTTTTTGACGATTATTAGGATCCCTTCCAATTGGAGCATCAATTGTTCCTGTCTCATGAGGAATAACTCCTTCAACTAGAGCTAAATAATGACGCTTTATTTCTTTATCTTTAATCATTTTTGATAAAACATCATGCATTTCATCATTTTTAGCAACAATCATAACTCCACTTGTATCCTTATCTAGGCGATGAACGATTCCTGGACGAATATTATCTTTACTATCTATATCAAACTTATAAAGCAAAGCATTTACTAAAGTTTTAGTATAATGACCAGGAGCAGGATGAACTACCATTCCACTTTCTTTATTGATTATTAGTAAATCATCATCTTCATATAAAATATCTAAGAAAATATTTTCCTTTTCAATAGTAATATTATAATCTAGTTTATCATTTACTAAGATTTCATCACCTGCTTTAACCTTATAATTCGATGATATTTTCTTTTTATTAACTAAAATTTTTTCTTCTTCAATTAATTTTTGAATTTTACTACGGGATAGTTCTAATTTTCCGGCTAAATATTTATCAATTCTAATATTTTTTTCTGCTTCTTCTACAATCATAAATACCTCCCTAAATACTATTTCTTTTTATAAACTTTAGTTTTAGAATTAGAGTTATATTTTTCTTCAAGATAATCACCTATATCTATTAGTATATCTATGAGTGATAACTCATCAGTTGGTAATAAAGTTTTAGCTGCATCCTTAAGACGCAAAATTTTGTTATCATTTTCTTTATTATAGGTAAGAAAATCATCATCTACATAATATGCTGTTTGATTATTAGTATCTTGATATTCTTCCCCAATCATATATGTAAAGATCCCTGTTCCATTTTTATTATAAATTAAAACTAAATTGTCAAAGTCGCAGTAATTGATTATTTTTCCATAAAAATCTGTTATTTTAATATCATTATTTTTCCTTGGTAATGCGTCTATAGTCTGTTTTAATAAGTTTTCACGGAAATTTGGTAGTTGTATAATATTATAATAATTATAACTATCAAACAATAAATTTTGGATTTGATAAACTGTATCTACATTCATATCATCTTGGTGTGAATTTATACAAGCTTTTAGTAATAAATCATATTTTCTAGTTAATTCTTCAATAGTAAAGCTTCCGCTTTTATTATATTTCATCATATTAAATTCTTTATCACAAATATTAATCAGTTCTTCTATTTCTATATCATCTAAATGCATTACATTAGAATTTAAAATGTCCTTATAATTACCCTCGGCAAAAATAGTAATTAATTCTTGATCATTAACTCCTAGAATATATTTAAAAATATCAATATCGTTTACCAAATCCCCATAGTTAAAAGTTTTTGATTCAGGAAATAAGTAATTTTTAAACCAACATATAAAGCCTTCTTTTAAAAATGATGTTTTATCATTTTGCATACAAAAGTTTTTTTCAACTAAACCTTCTTCTGTATCTAAAACCAAGGAATGAACAGTGTGTAACAATTCATGTCTTAATATATCACTACCATTATCAAATAAATTTATCTCATAACTGTATCGATCAAAGCTACCTATAACATTTGAGGTGAAATCTGTTTTTTCTAATCTTTTTATTTGTAATAATTTAATATTTTCATATAAACATTTTAAGTTCAAATAAGGTGTCTTTTCCTCTAATTTATCTATTAATTCATTTATTAAATCTTTATCATTATTTTCTAAATTGGGATTATTCCTAAGTGCATCCCTTACATCTTGAAAAGTAATTTCTTGATCTAAATAAAAATCTAACTCTTTAACATTATTAAGATAAATGGTATTATCAACTTGACTCTCACTACAAACATTTGCATTTCTTTTTATAACATAATTTACATGCCCTATACCTAATAAACATATGATTCCAATTTCACCATAACACATATAATAGTATAAATCTTTTTTAATATTCCTTTTCATGCTAATCTCCCCAGTAGTAGTTGATTATACCATATAATTCTAATAAAATCAATCTCTAGTTACTCTTCATTACATATATACTAAACAATACTATACCTATTACTATTCCAATATCCGCAACATTAAAAATAGGAAAAGAATAGCCAAAAAAGTCAAATGATAGATAATCAATTACATAACCATAAAATATTCGATCAAATAAATTACCTAAAATTCCACCCATTAATAAACCTAAAGAAACTATTTCTAGCTTTTTGGTAATTGTTGTTTTTGCAATATATCTTTGCAACATAAAGAAAAATATAGTGGCAATAATAATAAATAAATATCTTTTATCCTCTAAAATAGAAAAGGCAGCCCCTGTATTTGTAACATACTTGATTTTAAAGAATTTAGGAATCACTATAATATATTGATTCAACTTCATTTTGAAAACTATTATCATTTTTATAATCTGATCTAATAATAAAATTCCACCACAAATACTATATATCTTTTTTTTATTCATATAATCTCCTAATTTAGTTTTTCTAATTCATGAATTACAATATTATATTCATTTAAACGTCTTTCTACATTACCCTTAACTTTTAAAATATCTCCTCTTTGAATATTATTATTTTTATTATAAACCCTAGGAAACATAGTAAAACTTAATTGTGCTGTTTCATCACTACCATCAATAAAAGCCATTTTTTCACCCTTTTTAGTAGTTATTACTTTTATTTTATCAACCAAAACTAAACTACTGATAACTTTATTAAAATAATTTTTTATTTCAT
Organism: uncultured Bacilli bacterium; assembly: GCA_947628345.1. Taxonomy (GTDB): domain Bacteria; phylum Bacillota_I; class Bacilli_A; order RF39; family UBA660; genus UMGS995. The sequence continues at coordinate 2,808 of CANQZM010000009.1, read as the reverse complement.
TTAACCTAATACACTCTTCATTATTTTTATAAAATTTAGTAGTCGGATGCTGAGTTAAATAAAATCCAAAAATATTTTTTTCAGATTCTAATATTTCATCATCATTATATTCTTTATAAATATCTATTTCTGGTTTCATTACTAAAGATGGATCTAAATCTTTGGTAAGTTCAGCATAATTGAAAAGACTATCTAAATTTAACATTAAAGTTTTCCTATTATAACCAAAACACTTTAGTGAATCAGAAATAATTAATTGTTCTAATACTTTTTTACTAACACCTGCGATTACTAGACGGCTAATACAATCATAAAGATCTGTAAATTTTTTATTACCTCTAGCCTTTAAAATTGATTGAGCTGAAACAGAACCTACTGATTTTAAATTAGAAAATGGATATAAAATCTTATTATTAATAACTACATACTTGTTACTACTATAATTTATATCAGGTTTTTCCACAATTATATTATTAGCTTTGGCTTCTTCTATATACTGTTTAGTTTTATATTCACTCCCAATAACATTTGTTAATAAATTAGCAAAAAATTCTGGTTTATAATGGGTCTTTAAATAGGCCATTTTATAGGCAATTAAAGAATAAGCAACTGAGTGGGACCTATTAAACCCATAGCCAGCAAATTTTAAAATTAAATCAAATATTTTTTTTGATAGTTCATAAGAATGTCCCTTAGCTATACTTTTTTTAATAAATTTTTCCTCTTCTTGTTTTAGTAAATCAACCTTTTTCTTACTCATAGCCCTTCTTAAGACATCAGCTTCTCCTAAAGAATATCCAGCAAAAATATTAGCTACTTGAATAATTTGTTCCTGATAAATAATAATACCATAAGTATTAGCTAAAATAGGTTCCAAGCAAGGATCCAAATACTCTACTTTTTCTTCATGATTTTTTCTTTTAATATAAGTATCTATGTTTTCACTAGGACCAGGTCTAAATAAAGCAATGGCTGCGAAAATATCTTCAAAATTACTAGGTTGTAATCTTTTTAAAAAATTACGCATACCAGTTGATTCAAATTGAAAAATACCTAAAGTATCAGCTTTTGCAAACAACTCTATAGACTCCTTATCATCCAAAGGAATATTTGTAAAATTAATATCTTGATTATAATTAAGTTTAATATCATCAAGAATATTACTAATAATAGTTAAATTTTTAAGTCCTAAAAAATCCATTTTTAAAAGTCCTAAATCCTCTAAATATTCCATAGAATAACTACTCAAATACATATTATCAGAAAATGTTAAAGGTATGACTTCATCTAAAGGAATCTCACTCATAATAACACCAGCCGCATGGGAAGAAGTATGTCTAGGAAAACCTTCTAATTTTTGGGCTATTTTAAACATTTTAGTTAACTCTTTATCACTATCAATTCGCATTTTAAATAGTTCGTTTTGCTTATAAAATTCTTTTAAACTTTCATGAGTCATATTAGGAACAAATTTAGATAAAGCATCTACTTTGTACAAAGGAACATTTAACACTCTACTAACATCTCTTATTACTTGTTTTATTCCTAATGTACCAAAGGTAATAATACCAGCTACATTTTTAGACCCATATTTAGAAATCACATAATCAATAACTTGTTGTCTTTTATTATCAGGAAAATCAGTATCAATATCAGGCATTGTTTTTCTTTCTGAATTTAAGAAACGTTCAAATAATAAATTATATTTTAAAGGATCAATATCAGTAATCCCTAAAACATATGATACTAAACTCCCTGCAGCACTTCCCCTACCAGGTCCTACTAATATATTATTTTGTTTAGCATATTTAATAAAATCATAAACAACTAAAAAATAGTTACAAAAACCCATTTGATTAATAATATTAAGCTCATAACTTAAACGTTTTTTATATTTATCACTAACCTGATTATTAAGTCTTTTAGATAACCCGGCTTTAGCTAGTTCAAATAAGAAATTTTGACTTGTCATATTTTTAGTTTCTTTATAAATTGGTAATAACAACCCAGCAGGAGGAAATTCTACATTACATTTTTCACATATTAAAAAAGTATTATTTAATCCTTCATTACTAGATAGCGAAGTAATATTTTCTAATGCTAGTTCATGATTTATAATATCATAGTTAACTTCATCTGTAATAGTTTTACCATCTCTAATTAAATACAAGTATTTTAATAATTCATAATCTTGTTTATTTAAATATAATGCTTCTTTAAAAAAAACATAATTAGAAGAAATTTCTTTTACTTTGTTTTCCTCAGATAGTGAACTATAACCTAAGTAAAGATCTTCATAAACAGGTGTTAATTCTTGAAACAATTCTAAACTTAAGTATGGCAATATTACTAATATTTGCTTATTAAATTTAACTAAATCTTGCTTAGTTAGAGCTCGTTCATTTTGAATTGTAGATAATTTTATTAAAGATTTATAGCCATCATAATTTTTAGCAAACAATACTATTTCAAAATTTTGATACCTAATAGCTAAAGAAATAATAGGTTTAAGATTATTACTTTTACACTTTTTAATAAATTCCATAGTTGCATACATATTAACATCATTAATTACACAAAAAGGAATTTTATTACTAGAGGAATAATTAATTATATCATCTATTTTCAACATACTAGATAGTAATGAGTAATTACTTTTTACATATAATGGAATATACATAATTAATTCCTCCTTTGATTTTAGTTTACCATAAAACATATAAAATATATAGGTTTTATTTGACTTTTTTGGACTAATATGATAAAGTTATAAAGCAAGGAATTAAGAGGCAAAAAGGAGGCAAGGAA
>CANQZM010000008.1 GCA_947628345.1 uncultured Bacilli bacterium | reverse complement strand
ATAAATTCTAATGAATATTATTATGGTCATAATATTAAATTATTAGAGTATAAAATGTCTTGTTTAGAGGACTATATTTTTCAAAGAGTGAATAAACAGCAAGCTAATCAAATCTTAGTAAAAAAATTACCTACATTATTTAACACAAAAAAATAAAATCGAGCAATCTTTAAATAAAGTTATTGAAGAATGCTAGATAAAAAGCGATGAAAGTGGAAAGGGGGACTAAAATGAAAACAGATATAGTAACAACTGAAATTATTGTAAAAGAAAATAAAATTGGAATAATGCGGGTTGGTAATGTTAATTATATTTCTTTAACCGATTTAGCACGATATAAAGATAAAGAAAGAACGGACTATATAATTCAAAACTGGATGAGAACTACAAATACAATTCTTTTTTTAGGAACTTGGGAATATTTAAATAATCCAAATTTTAATTCCATCGAATTCGATGGGTTTAAAAATGAGTCAGGAACTAATGCTTTTGTAATGACTCCCAAAAAATGGATTACAGCAACAAAAGCTATTGGTGTAATTTCAAAACAAGGAAGATATAATAGTGGTACTTTTGCTCATCCTGATATAGCTTTTGAATTTGCCAGTTGGTTATCACCAGAATTTAAATTGTATTTAATAACTGAATTTGAAAGATTAAAAACGAACGAAGCTTATCAATATAAAGTTGAGTGGAGTGCTACTAGACTTTTATCAAAAGTTAATTATGTAGTTCATACGGATGCAATTAAGAAATGCATAGTTCCAACTTTAACTGAAAAACAAAAACAGTTTGTTTATGCAGAAGAAGCTGATGTATTAAATGTTGCGTTATTTGGAATGACCGCAAAAGAATGGCGAGAGAATAATCCGGAACTTGCAGAAAGTGGAAATATAAGAGATTATACAGATCTACTTCATTTAGTAATATTAAATAATTTACAAAATACAAATGCAGAATTAATTGAAGAAAAAGTTCCTCAAAGAGAAAGACTCATTAGACTAAACAATTCAGCAAGAAGACAAATGGAAACATTAAAAGATAACAAAAGTCTTAAAGATTTAGAATTGTTACAAAAACAAGTTAATGAGAATAAGTTGATTGAACAATAAAAAAATTATATAATTAAGTTGGTAAACGAATGTTGAAAATTTTCTCATTTTTTTCTCATTTTTTGAATAATGATAATACGGATAATACTCATAATACTATATATACTGATGTTCCATTGACCTTATTTTAAAGAAATAACAATAATACTATAAATACCATAAATAAGGATAATAGAAGATGGCACTGAACATGTGGAAGTGGAAAGAAGTATAAGAACTGTTGTGGGAACTAGTCGGTTTTATACGGAATTGTGAAGATTTTAAAGGTAAAAAATGGGTAAAAATTGCTAAATTTTTGAGAATTGTTTGCAAAATGTTTGCAAACAATTATACAAACAATGGGAAAAGTTGTATATAACAAATCGTACAAAAACGATACTATGCTCGGACTTTTATGGTTAGTTTTAAAATGTTCGAATCTATGCTTTAATTTTACAATATTGTTAGGAGGTATAAAATGGCTTATAGGAAATATGATTTGAATGGTAGGAAGATGTTGAATTTAAATAATCTTGGCATGGTAGATTATGATGAATATTACTTGATATCAAGTAGAAGTTATGAACGAAGAAGTGATATTACTAATAAATATAGTTCTATACAGAGCAAAAATATGATTAATAATGAACCAAATATTAATTACACTGTATTATACAATCCATTTTTAGAAGAATTAAAAGATATGAATCCTGAAATGTATAATAAAAAATTAATATTTTATGAAGAATATTTAAAAGAATTAAGCAAAGAAGAAGAAATATTTAATAAGGAAAAGCAGCAATTATTAATAAGAGGATATCTATTTGATAAAAAATTAAAGGAATATGGATACTATGTTATTAAAATTGATAATGATTATTTTCAATATAAACTTATTGAAGAAAAAAAGTTAAAATTGATATGGGCAACAAATTATTTCCTCAAAATGCCAATATTAATAGCTATGAATTTGTTGCAATGACAAATGAAGATTTACAAAAAATAAAAATGAAAATTATAAATCAAGAGCAATCTAGTTCAAAAAGGTTTAGATAAATATTATAATAATAAGCATGGTAAAAAAGTATTAATTTTTAAAAACTTAAATTAAATTGTCGAAGAATATACAAAAAATTTAATTACAATAATATCTTTATTTTATAAAAAGTATGATATATGATAGAATTATCTGGTTATAATTTGTGGTAGATAATGAATAGTACTAATAAATTGTATTTGTTCTTCATAACGTTTTTGTTATATAATAAGGATGATTTAAAAAAGGAGATATTTCTAACAAATTAACAAAATAAGACATTGTATTAGTAAACGGATGAAGACAATGTTTGCATAAATTGCGTGAAAGGAGAAATTATGAAAAGAGAAGAAATGTTAGATGTACTGGATGAAAACGGAATTAAAACAGGTCAAATTTTACCTCGAAGTTTGGTTCACAAGAAAGGTTTATGGCATAGAGCGATAGCGGTTGCAATTATAAATGAGAACAATGAAATTTTATTACAACAAAGAAGCGCGACTAAAGATAAAAATGCGAATATGTGGGATATATCAGTAGCAGGACATATATCCACAGGACAAGATTCATTATCAGCAGCAACTAGGGAAATAAATGAGGAAGTTAGCGTTAGTCTAGGTTATCATGTAGATATAAAAGATTTTAGATATATGTTTTCTTTTAGAAAAGAACAAAAATTTTCTGATGAATTTATTGAGAGACAATTCTATGATTTCTTTATTTTAAGAAAAAATGATATTGATATAAATAAAACAAAGTTTCAAGAAAGTGAAGTTCAAGCGATTAAATTTGTTAATATCAACGAATTAAACGAAATGAGAGAACAAAATTTATTAGTTGAAAGAGATGCATGCTACGACGAATTATCTGCTTATTTATTTAGAATATAAAAAATATATAGCAAGGATTGAATAATTACAAAAGAGTAAAGTATTATAAAAAAGAAACTTATTTATATTAAAAGTTAAGAAAGGCAAATAAATATTGAATTTTTCTTAATGTTGATAATAATGGAATGGATTGTACGTATTGTTGGAAGTAGTAGATTTTATAAGAAGTTGTAAGTTTTTTTGTTTTGAAAAGACCATATAAAACATAACAAAATTATAAAATATACTCAAAATTTAAAAAATGCATGTTTTATATTGAAGGAGTTTATATGGAAGAATATAAGAAAAAATTAATAAGAGATTTTGTATGGCTAAGAAGCAAAATTAATTTTGATTTTATTTTCAATAAAGATCAATTTACTCACGATGATATTAAAAGATATTATAAAAAAACGAAATATTTATTATATAGATTAGTTGGATCCAATGAAGGATATATGCATATCGACATTTCGGATGATGGTATACATAAAAATGGCAAAAATTATCAAACATATCATGTGAACAAAATAGATGAAATAATAAAACAAAATAATTTTAAAAATATACTTGAATTGGGATGTGGTCAAGGTGCAAATATGGCGTATCTTGCTAAAAAAAATCCTAGTGTTAAATTTACGGGTATAGATTTATATCCATCTTTAGATAAAAAAAATAGAAAATATAATATAAGTCTAATTGAAGGAGATTATCATAATTTAGAAAAAATAGAAAGTAACTCCATTGATTTTGTATATGCGATAGAAACATTATGCTATTCTATTAATAAAAATCAAATTTTTAAAGAAGTAAATAGAGTATTAAAAAAAGGAGGATTATTTGTAATTTATGATGCCTATCTTAATAAACCTAGAAAACAGCTATCAGAAATAGAAGAAATTGGAGCAACTTTGGTTGAAAATGGCTATTATTTAGACGAATTTGAATATATTGGAAATATTGATAACTATATTAAAAATAATAATTTTAGTATAGTAATTGCTGAAAATATGAAAAATAAAGTTATTAATCATTTATATTCATATCAAAATAGAATTAAAAAATATTTTAAATTTGGTATTTTTTTCAAATTATTTTGTAAACTTATCCCTAAAGAAGTTCTAGGTAATATAGTACCAGTATATTTCATGGCAAATACAATTGAAATGAATTTATCAGTATATTATTGTCACATATTGAAAAAAGAAAAATAAATATAGTTTTATTTAATATGTAATTATAATGGAATAAGGTAATATTTATCAATGGGAGCATTAGTAAATTTAAAAAGTAGGAGGTTTTGTTTAATGAATTTTGATAATTTAAATAAAATGACCGAATATATTGAAAAAAATCTAGATACTGAAATTGATTATAGTGAATTAAGTAAAATAACTAATACTAATATATTTATTCTTGAAAGAATTTTTATGTTTTTAACAGATATGACAATCATTGAATATATAAAAAAAAGAAGATTAAGTAAAGCATTTGAAGAAATAAGAAATACGAATTTAAAAATAATAGATATTGCTTTTAAATACCAATATAATTCCGCTTCCTCCTTTAATAGAGCATTTAAACAATTATTTGATATAACACCAACTGGATGTAGAAAAGGGTTAGGAAAATATAAAATAATACCTATAGTAAATTTTGAATACATGAAAAAAGATTATAACTTTGATTATGAAATAAAAAAATTAGAGACTTTATCTTTATATTGTTATCATATTACTGCAAAAAAGCATTCAGATTTATTATATAAAATAAGACAATTATACAAAAAAGTTAAAACAAATGGCTATTATAAAAAATTTAATGAAACAGGGATGTATGGAATTTTTTCTAAAGATAATGGATTATATCATTATTACTTAGGTTCAACAGAAAGTTATCCAAATTTAGAAAAATACGTAATAGATAAAAATAAATATGTAATATTTAAGTTAATATCAAAAGATCAGAAAGATATAGTAGATTTAGAAGAAAAAATAAATAAGCAATGGATACCTTCTACTAATTATAATATAAAAAGCAACCTTAAAATAGAATTATACAAAGATAATTGTTGTTATATATATTTACCTATCAAATAATCTTAACAATTTTAATATTTGAAATGTAAAGAAATATACCTTTTAGTATTCTATACTTATATTGGTGAAGTATATGTTTATAAGAAATATTAAAATTACAAAAGATTATTTTTCTTTAGTAAAATTTAAAAATAAATATCTAATAGCATTTATAATAGTTGATTTAATTAATGTATTGATAAGTTTATTAGTACCACTTTTTGCATCATTGATAGTAGAAAACCTAACCAATAAACTTTATTATATGTCTCTTTTTTTTGTTATTATGCTAGGAATAACATATTTAGTTAATAAAGTAGGATCATATTGTACCAATTGGTGTTATGCTAACTTTTTTAAGGAAACCTATGTAGATGTTCATAATACTTTAGTAAATAGTATCTATAATTATGATGAAGAATATTCTAAAAAGATATCTACAGGAAAAATTATAAATTCATCAAATACAGACATTATTAATATTGCGGAGGTTCCTTCTTTTATAATAGAATTATCTATTGAATTTATAAAATTATTTATTATATATTTTGTTTTTGTAAAACAAAGTATTTTAGTTGCCTTATATGTAATTATAATAGATATAATATATTATAATTTAGCTAAAAAATGTAATGATAAAAATACTCATTATTTAAAAAAGCAAATACATTATGCTGATAAAATAACAGGAATATTGCAACAGATTTTAATAGGTCTTAAAGATATTAAAAGTTTTGGTCTTGGAGATAAACTAAATAATAAATTGGACGGTTATAGAAAAAGGTGGAAGGAAAGTTATTTTTTAAAAAGAAAATACTTTTTTACTAGAAAAACTATATTAAGTTTAATTATTGATTTTGGTAAAATATTTTTATATATTATTTTAATTTCCTTTCTTATGAAAAATAAATTAAAAATTTCAATATTTTTGTTATTAATTTCTTACTATGATAAAGCCAAAGATTCAATCAATGATATAATGGGCTTTGATGTATCTATTAGAGAGGAGTCTGTTTCATTATATAGAATTAATGAAATAATTAATTATAAAAATAAATCTTTAAAACTTGATGGAACAGTTAATAATGATGATATTAGTGGACTTGTTGAATTTAAAAATGTGTCTTTTAAATATAATGAAATATTAACATTAAATAATATTTCATTTGTAGCTAAACCCAATCAAATAACGACAATTGTTGGTCAAACTGGGGCAGGAAAAACCACAATATTTAATCTTCTTTTAAGATTATATAAAATAGATAGTGGAAAAATATTGATTGATAACTTAAACATTTATGAGTATTCAAAAGATGTTTATTACTCAAATATTAGTATTGTAAATCAAAAAACTTTTATTTTTGATATGAGCATTAGGGCTAATTTATCGTTGATAGATTCTAATAAAAAAAGACAAATTGATGCTTGTAAGAGAGTTGGAATTCATGATTTTATAATGTCATTGCCGGATGGATATAATACAATTTTAAAAGAAGATGCTTACAATATAAGTGGAGGTCAAAAACAATTATTATCTTTAGCTAGAGCACTTCTTACAACTTCTGAGATAATATTATTAGATGAAGTTACTTCTTCTTTAGATCCAAATACAACTAGTAAGATAATAAATTTATTGGAGGATTTAAAAACAGACCACACTCTAATAATTATCACTCATAATAAAGAATTAATGAAAGCTGCCGATAATCTTGTCGTTTTAAAAAATGGTAAAATTGATTGTATAGGAGAACATAAAGATTTAATAAAAAATAGTGACACATATAAAGAGTTGATTCATTAATTAGAGAATGGTTAAATAATTTTTAATATTTTATGAAATATTTATAGTAAAGATAGTACTATAAATAACATAAATACTATGTGTCATCAGAATCGTAAAATTTTGAATATTATAACAGTAACATTATATATACTAAAAATGAAAATTTGCAACAATGAAAAAATACAAAAATAGTAAGTTTTATAAGAATTTGCGATATCTTTAAAAATAGAGAATAGGAAAAATATTTGCTATAAATAATATGTTTTCATTATAAACAATTATGTAAAAAAATGACAGTGTAAATAGTCATAAAATTCCAAAATTATAATTTAAAAAAATTAAAAAATATGGTATAATTAGTAAGCAATACATTTGACACACGTAGTGCTATGCACGTAAATCTGATTACAGAGATGTATTTGGAATAATGTGATAGTTTCTATGTGTGTTTTTTTGTGCAAAATAGGAGGTGAAAGTTTATGCCAACAAATAAAAAAGAAAGAGCTTTATTTGCTTTAATTACCGTAATTATTACAGTTCACGCTTATGTATTTTATAGTTTGTATGTTGTAAATGGAACAACACTTATGAATTTAACTGGAGCTAATAGTGTAATAAAAGCTATTAATAATCTTGGTGGCGTTTATATGTTTGGTTGTTATTTTCCCATATGGGCAGTTGTTTTAGTAGAATTTTGTTTTGCCTATTTAGCCGAAATGCTAATAGGACAACCCTTCTCTTTCAAAATGGCATGTAAGAATTTTAACATCAAGAAAACTGATCCAATACATTTTGAAACAGCTATAATATGTGCTACTGTAGGAATAATGGTACCTGTGATGAGTTTTATAGCAGCTTGGTTATATTATCCTTACTATATGGGATTTAATATGCTTACTCTGTTAGCTAATTGGTTAAAACTAATTTGTTTTAATTTTCCATTTGCATATTTTTCTCAATTATTCTTTATTCAACCATTTGTAAGACAAACATTTAAGACAATATTTAAAAGAAAACAAGAGAGCAAATAATAATTTTTATTATGTAAAAAAGAAATTTGTGATATAATTAGTTATGTTTAGAAGAAAGTACTAAGTCAATAAATCACAATGAGTAGCAATTATGCGTAAGTCCAATTGTATTAGGACTTGCGTATTTTTGTGCTCAAAAAAGATGGAGGTATGTTTATGAAAGAATTAGATTTAAAGAAAGAACCAATTGTTAAATTGATTAAAAAATTTGCTATACCATGTGTAATTAGTATGATTGTGGCGGCTTTATATAATATTGTTGATCAAATATTTATAGGTTGGAGTGATGCAGGAGCATATGGAAATGCCGCAACTAATATTGTTTATCCATTTACAGTAATATCTCTTGCTTTTGCTTTATTGATTGGTGATGGTTCAGCTGCGCTATTTAATTTATCGTTAGGAGCACAAGCTAAAGAAAAAGCTAATAAATCGATAGGTAATGGATTAATACTTTTGATATTTGTTTCTATTATTTTAACTATTATTGGTATTGTTTTTAGTAAACAAATATTAGGTATCTTTGGTGGGAATCCTAATGAAATAAAATGTTATAATTTTGCAAAAGATTATTTAAGAATATTATGCTATGGTTTACCATTTTATATTATCGGTCAAGGGTTAAATGCTTCAATAAGAAGTGACGGAAGCCCAAAGTATGCTATGGGTGCAACTATTATTGGTGCTATTTCTAATATTATTTTAGATCCTATATTTATATTTGTGTTTGATATGAGTGTTAAAGGAGCTGCCATTGCAACAATAATTGGTCAAATCTTAACATTTATAACAAGTATTTATTACTTTAGGAAACCAAAATCATTTAAGGTAAATAAAGAATCAATTAAATTAGATAAGGAAGTATGTAAAAAAATTGTTTCTTTAGGACTGGCATCTTTAATAACTCAAATTGCTATTGTAATTATAATAGCAGTTACTAATAATTTAGTAGAAAAATATGGATATATGACAATAGCCAGTTCAGGGGTAGCTTATGGAGTTGTAACTCCACTTGCAGTTATTGGAATATGCATGAAAGTATTTGGTATTGTTGTATCTATTGTTATTGGTGTATCACTTGGTGGAATGCCTATTATTGGCTATAACATGGGTGCGGGCAATATTGAAAGAGTAAAAAAAACTATCAAATATATATTAATAACAAATCTAATTATTGGTATTATTGCATTTGTTTTATTTGAATTTTTCCCAATATTTATTATTAGTATTTTTGGTAGTGGTAATTCTAAAGAATATATAGAATTTGCAAATTATTGCTTAAGAATATTTTTAGGTGGTATTGTTTTTACTTGTTTAATTAAATCGATGGCTATTTTGTTACAATCAATGGGATCAAGTTTAAAATCAACGATACTTTCACTTACTAGGGATGTTATTTTCTTTGTTCCAGCAATTTTATTAATTTCCTTCATTAGTCATAATGTCGTGACAATGTTATGGAGTGCAATTGTTGCTGATATATTAGCTTTTGTAACAGGAATTATTTTATTGAAGAGTGAATTTAGAAAAATTGAAAAATAATTGGTTTTAAATATTAAATTTATTACTAATACACAGTAAAAATACGTAAGTCCTATTATACAAGGAAATACGTATTTTTAAATCTTATATTGTTAAAATATTTTAAATTTTTAGCGATGCTTTCTTATAGCTAAATCTAATTCTTTTGAAATTTGCTGTTCATCATAATTTATTAAGGTTAAATGTTCATTAAGTTCTCTTATAAAATCTTTATTGCCTGACATTTCTGCTATCCCTTTAACTAATGGTATTGAAACAATTAAATCACTTCTTTTTTCAATAGAGGTTTGTAAATCATATATTGTAGGCTTAGTTATATCGTCATAAAATTTTTTGCTTTCTGGTGTAGAACAATATTCGGACAGTGTTGCCTTAGAAACATTAGTAGGCTCATAAATACGGTAATATAAATCTTTATCAAATCTCATTAAAAGCGCTGGGTCATATGCATAATCATCAATTTCTATCCATCCATGACAAGCGTTTTCTTTGCCATATCGTAACGCTAAATCCTTATGATCTCCTCTACATAATTTTGCTTCTGGAAAACAGAAAAACATATACAAACTTCTATCATGACATTTACCTGGAGGCATAATTGGCCTTAAGTATTTAATGTACATAGATATGGGTATTCCACTAATGTAATTATGGTCCATTCTTTCATAAAATTTATTATCAAACGGAACTATTTTTTTATTAATTATTCCCTGGCTCATTAGCAATGTAGATTTTGTAGAATATAGTTGTTTTTTTAATTTATCAAACATACTGTTTTTCTCTCCCCTTTTTTGAATTGCCATATATGATACTATAAAATTATAAAATAAGCAAGTTTATTTTAAAATGGACTTATTTGTTTAAAGTTAAAATTAATTGTGTTATAATATTTTTATAATAGTAAAATTTAAATTGGAGATAATAACTTAGAATTAATTATATAAGTTTTGGAGTGAAAATTATGAAAAGAAAAAATTATATTAGTTGGGAAGAATATTTTATGGGTATAGCTATATTATCTGCTGAAAGAAGTAAAGATCCTAATAGTCAAGTGGGAGCATGTATTGTTGATAAAAATAATAGAATAGTTTCTTTAGGCTATAATGGGGCTCCTACAGGGTTTGATGATGATAATGATATGCCATGGGATAGAGAAGGGGAATTTTTAAATACTAAATATGCATATGTTTGTCACTCAGAATTGAATGCTATACTTAATGCACCAGGAAGCGTTAAAGGTTGCAAAATGTATGTTACTTTATTTCCTTGTAACGAATGTGCTAAAGCTCTAGTTCAGGCAGGAATAACAGAAATTATTTATTTATGCGACAAATATGATAAAACTGATGGTAATATAGCCTCCAAAAAGATATTTAACACTTGTGGTATTATTTATAGAAAATATAAAAAGCAAGGGAAAAAGTTAACTTTAGATTTATAAAAGAAGTGGAATATGAGTATACTTGTAGTTAGTAGAAAGCGTGTATAAGAATAAATAAAGATATCAAAATAGTAGGTTCATTCGATGACGTTTACGTTGAAAAAACAGACTTTACGGGGAGTACGGTAGCAGTAATGAAGTTATATGAAGTAAGAATAGCAAAAAGATATGATGCTAATTTAACAAATGTAGCAATAATTGGGTTAGATAAATCTAAAGAAGTGAAAGAAATAAAAGAAAAAATAGTAAAATCATTTCAAAAAGTCAAAAAATTAAATAAATAATTGGCCTATATATAGGTCTTTTATTTTGGTAATTTTAAATGTTTATAATTACATCTATAAAAAATTAACACGATAAAAATTAACCGTTGACATTTTTGTAAGGTTGTGATAACTTAATAGCAAGCACTGAGGTGTTTTTATTTTGGTAATAATTATGAAAAGGTGATAATATGGCAGAAGTTCAAAAAATTAAAGAAAAGAAAGAATTAGTAAAATTTTCTGAAGAAAAGTTAGAAAAAAAAGTTAGTGATAAAGACAAGAAAAAACCAGTTAATAACAACAAGAACTCAAAAGCAGAAAAAAAAGGATTATGGTACAGATTTATGTCATTTTGTCATGGTGTAAAATCCGAATTTAAAACAGTTCGTTGGACTTCGAAAGAGGATATGGTGAAATATTCTATAGCAACAATAGTATTTGTTATATTTTGTTCTTTATTCTTTTACGGAGTTGATGCAATATTTGCATTAATACAATCGCTATTTAAGTAGAATTAGGAGGAAACAATATGGAAAAACAATGGTATGTAGTTAATACTTATTCAGGTCATGAAAATAAGGTTAAAGAAAAACTTGAGATGAGAGCCGAATCTATGGATATGCAAGATTATATTTGTAGAGTAATAATTCCAGAGGAAAAAGTTGTAGAAGTAAAAGATGGAGTAACTAAAGAAAGAAATAAGAAAATGTTTCCTGGCTATATTCTAGTAGAAATGGTAATGACGGATGATGCATGGTATGTTGTTCGTAATACTCCAGGGGTAACAGGTTTTATTGGTTCTAGTGGAAAAGGAGCTAAACCTACACCTTTACAACCATATGAAGTGGATAAAATCCTTAATGGTATGGGTATTTCAAGAATTAATGTAGAAAATGATTTAAAGGAAGGTCTTAGTGTTAAAATTATTTCTGGGCCATTTAATGGAATGTTTGGAAAAATTGAATCTGTTGACTTACCTAACCAAAAAGTTAATTTATTAGTTGATTTATTTGGACAAGAAACATCCGTTGAAGTTGAATTAAATCAAGTAGAAAAAGCGTAATGCTTGCAAAAAACCATAAATTATGGTATTATTTAGGAGCTATATTTAATAAATATAGATTAGTGGGAGGCAAGCCTATTAAAGCGGTAATAGCTATTTGGACCACTCGCGAAAACAAAATAAAAGGAGGCGTTTTTCGTGGCAAAAGAAGCTGTAAAAAAGATTAAATTACAAATTCCAGCAGGAAAAGCTACACCAGCTCCACCAGTAGGAACTGTTTTAGGTCCAGCAGGAATTAATTTACAAGAATTTTGTACTAAATATAATGATGCAACTAAAGATAAGATGGGTGATATCTTACCAGTAGAAATATCAATATATGAAGATAGAAGTTTTGATTTTATTATTAAAACTCCACCTACAAGTTTCTTGTTGAAAAAATATGCTAAAATTAATAAGGGTGCAACTAAAGGAGCTACAGAAACTGTAGCAAAATTAACTAAAGATCAACTAAAAGAAATTGCAGAAATTAAACTGCCTGATTTAAATGCATATACTGTAGAAGAAGCTATGAAAATAGTTGCAGGTACAGCAAGAAACATGGGAATTTCAGTTGAGGAATTAGAAGAAACTGCAGAATAATAAAAATAGGGTTTTACCTATGTGGAAGGAATGTCCGCTTGCATGAATTCCGTATAAAATACCACATAAGGAGGAAAAATAATGAAAAATAAAAGTAAAAAATATAAAGAAGCTGTTGCTAAAATTGAAAAAAGTAAACTTTATTCAAAAGAAGAAGCAGTAAAATTAGTAAAAGAAACTTCAGTAAGTAAATTTGATGGTTCAATTGAAATCGCTATGAGATTAAATGTTGATACCAAAAAAGCTGATCAACAATTAAGAGGAGCTGTAGTTTTACCAAAGGGAACTGGAAAAACAGTTAGAGTTTTGGTAATTGCTAAAGGAGATAATGCTAAAAAGGCAGTTGCTGCTGGGGCTGATTATGTTGGTGACGTTGACATGATTGAAAAAATAGAAAAAGAAAATTGGTTTGAGTTTGATACCATGATTGCAACCCCTGATATGATGCCACTTCTTGGTAAAATTGGTAGGGTATTAGGACCACGTGGATTAATGCCAAATCCAAAAACAGGTACAGTTACTGTAGATGTTGAAAAAGCAATCAATGAAGTTAAAGCTGGTCGTGTTGAATATAGAACTGATTCTTATGGAAATATTCATGGAATCATTGGTAAAGCATCATTTTCTGATGAAGATTTAATAGCTAATTTAGATGCTTTTGTAGCACACATTTTAAGAATAAAACCAGCAACAGTAAAAGGAGAATATATTAAAAATATTTCAATTTCTTCTACAATGGGACCTGGAATAAAGGTTGAAAATAATTTTGACAAATAGAATAAATTAGTATATAATAAAGACAATTTATTGGTGCCATAGACAGTAGGTATAAAAATAAATCCTACCGAGGACAAATTTATGAGTTCTTGAAATGTCTATTTTAAGAGCTCTTTTTATGGCATCCCTAAATAGATTAAGGAGGTGTTTTATGGCAAATCAAAAGATTTTAGAGGCTAAACAAAAAATTATCGATGAAATCAAAGATCATGTTCAATCTTCAAAATCAGTGGTATTATTTGATTATCGTGGTATAACCGATAGTGAAGTTAAAGAATTACGTGTTAAATTAAGAGAAGCCAATTCTAATTATAAGGTATATAAGAATACTTTAATGGTTAGAGCATTTGATGATTTAAAAATTGATATTAAAGATAATTTAGTTGGTCCAAGTGCATTTGCATATGGTGAAGACCAGGTTGGTACAATTAAAACCTTAACTAGTTTTGCAAAAGAACATCCATCAGTAATTGTAAAAGTAGGGATTGTAGACGGAGAAGTTGCCGACAAAGCAAAATTAGCAGAATATGCTACAATACCATCAAGAGAAGGATTACTTACAATGCTTGCTGGTGGTATGATAGGGCTTGTTAAAGATTTATCAATTTGCTTAGATTTATATAGCCAACAAAAAGAAGAAAATTAATAAAAAATAAGGAGGATTAAAAAATGGCAAAATTAACTAAAGATGAATTTATCAGTAGTTTAAAAGAAATGAATTTATTAGAAATTAAAGAATTAGTAGATGCAATGAAAGAAGAATTTGGAGTTGATCCATCTGCTGTAGCAGTAGCTGCACCAGCAGCTGCAGGAGAAGCAAGTAATGATGCTCCAAGTGTTGTAACTGTAAGTATTGCAGATGCAGGAGCTGCAAAAGTAGCAGTAATAAAAGTAGTTCGTGAAATTACTGGATTAGGATTAAAAGAATCTAAAGATATCGTTGATAGCAATGGTGTTGTTAAAGAAAATGTATCTGCTGATGAAGCTAATGAAATCAAAAGTAAACTTGAAGAAGCTGGCGCTACTGTAGAAGTTAAATAATTTAACTTCTTTTTTTATACTTTTTTCTGATATTAAAGTATATTAAGTATAATGGTTGTACATTAGTGTAATTTGTTTTATATCATGGTAATTAACTTCTCTTTTTTTGTTGACAAAAAAAAGAAAATATTGTATCATATCCTTACGAAAGGAGACAACTACACATTTTTTTGAAGTTGTCTCTTTCTTTTTGCATTTGGAGAGTGTTATGGGACAGTATTTTACTAATGAAAAATTACCTAGTAATGTAAAAAAAAAGGAATGTATTATATATGGATATAAATTTACATTTTTGACCGATAATGGAGTTTTTTCAAAAGACGGAGTCGATTTTGGCAGTAAACTTCTTCTTGAATCCATCCCGCTTGAAGAAGTTGGAGACAAAGTTTTAGATATTGGGTGTGGTTATGGAGTTTTAGGTATAGTTTTAAACAAACTAACAGGAGCCTCTATTGATATGGTGGATGTTAATTTACGAGCTTTACATTTGACAGAAAGAAATATTAAGGAAAATGGTTGTAACAATATTAATGCTTTTGAAAGTGATTGTTATAGTAATATTACTAATAAATATAATACGATAATTACTAATCCACCGATAAGAGCCGGTAAAGAAATTGTATATAATATTCTATTTAATGCAAAAAAACATTTAGAATCATCTGGGAATCTCTTTTTAGTAATTAGAAAAGAGCAAGGTGCTAAATCGCTAATATTCGACTTAAAAAAAGAGTATAATGTTGAGATATTAAAAAAGAAAAAAGGATTTTTCGTATTAAAATGTAATTTTTAGTTGACTTGTTTACGAATTTATGTTATTAATATAAATTGGCAACGTATTAAATTTAATGCGATTCTGTTCTTTAAAAATTAAATTGTTTGGGGTGAAAAGAGTGTCATATAAAATTGTAAAATGTGGTGACTATAGAGAAAGAAGAAATTTCTCAAAAATTAGAAATACTTATGAACTAAAGGATTTATTAGAGATTCAAAAAAAATCATATGATTGGTTTAAAACAGTAGGAATAAAAGAGGTTTTTGAAGATTTATTTCCAGTTGAAAATTTTTCTGGTACATTAAAATTAGAGTTTGGAGATTATCATTTTGATGAACCTAGATATTCAATTAAAGAAAGTAAGGATAGAGAGACTACTTATTCAGCACCTTTAAAAGTAGAAGTGCGTCTTTTTAATCATGAAACAGGAGAAGTAAAAGAGCAAGAGATATTTATGGGTGATATGCCTATGATGACTGAAAGTGGTACATTCATAATTAATGGGGCAGAACGTGTTATTGTTTCTCAATTAGTTAGATCTCCTAGTGTGTATTTTAATCGTGAAATTGATAAAAATGGTCGTGAATTAATTACATCTCAAATCATACCTACTCGTGGAACTTGGTTGGAATTTGAAACTGATGCTAGGGATGTATTATATGTTAGAATTGACAGAACTAGAAAAGTTGCTCTTACTACTTTACTTAGAGCCTTTGGATTATCATCAGATGATGATATATTAAAAGTATTCGGAGAAGATGATTATCTAAAAAATACTATTGCTAAGGATTCTACTAAAAATACTGATGAAGCTTTAATAGAAATATATGAAAAATTGAGACCAGGGGAACCTGCTACTATTGATTCATCTAAAAATCAAATTATCACTAGATTTTTTGATGAATTTAGATATGATCTAGCTCGTGTTGGTCGTTATAAATTTAACCGTAAACTTAATATAGTAGACAGACTTTTGGGACAAACTTTAGCTGAAGATATTAAAGTAGATGGAGAAGTAGTTTTTGCTAAGGGTTCGGTTATAACTAAGGCAGATTTAGAACAATTAAGACAAATTTTTGCTGATGGTTATGGTATTAAAGAAGTCAAAGTTAATGAAGAATTAGATATGTATAATAAAGTTCAACAAATTAAAATTGTTGATCCATCTGATAAGAAGAAAAAATTAGTTGTCATTGGTAATGATCAAACTATTACTGAAAAAAGATTAACAATTTCTGATGTTTATGCTTCAGTATCTTATTACCTAAATTTATTACACGGTGTTGGAAATTTTGATGAAATTGATCATTTAGGAAACAGACGTATTCGTCAAGTAGGAGAACTATTACAAAATCAATTTAGAATTGGTGTTTCTCGTATGGAACGTGTAATACGTGAGCGAATGACTACTCAAGAAATGGAAGAAGTAACACCAAAAACTTTAATTAATATTCGTCCAGTTACAGCCGCAATGAAAGAATTCTTTGGAAGTTCTCAACTTTCTCAATTCATGGATCAAACTAATCCTATTGCTGAACTTACTAATAAACGTCGTTTATCAGCTCTAGGACCTGGCGGACTTTCTCGTGATCGTGCAGGAGTAGAAGTTCGAGATGTTAATACTTCTCACTATGGTAGAATTTGTCCAATTGAATCTCCAGAAGGTCCAAATATTGGATTAATTACTTCTTTAGCTAGTTATGCTAAAGTGGATGAATATGGGTTTATAATGACTCCATATCGTAAAGTTGTTGATTGTAAAATAACCGATACAGTAGAATATTTAACAGCTGATGAAGAAGCAGATTACATAATTTCACAATCCACAGTTAATACAGACAAAAATAACGTTATTATTGATGAACAAGTTAATGCTAGACTTCGTGGGGAAAACATTTTGGCTAAACCTGAACAAGTTGATTATATAGACGTTAGTCCACAACAAGTTGTTTCAGTTACAACAAGTTGTATTCCATTCCTTGAACATGATGATGCTACTCGTGCTCTTATGGGTGCAAATATGCA
Organism: uncultured Bacilli bacterium; assembly: GCA_947628345.1. Lineage (GTDB taxonomy): Bacteria > Bacillota_I > Bacilli_A > RF39 > UBA660 > UMGS995. Next base: position 20,364 of record CANQZM010000008.1, on the reverse strand, counting down.
ACGTCAAGCAATGCCACTTATTAAAACTGAAGCACCATATATTGGTACTGGAGTTGAACATATTGCAGCTAAAGACTCAGGAGTTTGTATTGTTGCAAAAAACGATGGTATAGTTGAATATGTTGATGCTAGAAAAATAGTAGTAAAAACTAAAGAAAATAAAGATACTTATCAATTAGCTAATTTTGAACTTGCTAATGCAGGAATTTGTAATCATCAAAGACCAATTGTTAAAGTTGGAGATAAAGTAAAAGCAGGAGAAACAATTATAGCAGATGGAAATTCAACAGATAAAGGTGAACTTGCTTTAGGTAAAAATATGGTAGTTGCATTCATGACATTTAATGGATACAATTATGAAGATGCTGTTATTTTAAATGAAAATTTAGTTAAGGATGATAAATTTACATCTCTTCACTTAGAAGATTATGAAATGCAATGCCGCGAAACCAAGTTAGGACCAGAAGAAATTACTAGAGACATTCCAAACGTTAGTGAAGAAGCTAGAAAAAATCTAGATGAGAATGGAATTATTACCATTGGTACTGAAGTAAAAGAAGGAGATATTCTAGTTGGAAAAGTAACTCCTAAGGGAATGGCAGAACTTACCTCAGAAGAAAAATTATTGCATGCCATATTTGGAGAAAAAACGAGAGAGGTTCGTGATACTTCACTTCGTGTTCCACATGGAGGAGATGGTATTGTTCATGATATCAAAATTTATTCTCGTAAAGATAATGATGAATTACCTGCAGGAGTTTCAAAAGTTATTCGTGTATATATTATTCAAAAAAGAAAAATTCAAGTTGGAGATAAAATGTCAGGTCGACATGGTAATAAAGGTGTTATTTCCCTTATTCTTCCACAAGAAGATATGCCATATTTACCAGATGGTACTCCAGTAGATGTTATGCTTAACCCACAAGGTGTACCTTCTCGTATGAATTTGGGACAAATATTAGAGTTACATATGGGTATGGCTGCTAAGAAGTTAGGTGTTTATGTTGCTACACCAGTCTTTGATGGGGCACAAATTTCTGATATAGAAGCTACAATGAAGGAAGCTGGTATGGATAAAGATGGAAAGACAGTACTATATGATGGACGTACTGGAGAACCATTTGATAATCGTATTGCTGTTGGTGTCATGTACATGATTAAATTACACCACATGGTTGATGATAAAATCCATGCCAGAAGTACAGGACCATATTCTATGGTTACACAACAACCACTTGGTGGAAAAGCTCAATTTGGTGGTCAAAGATTTGGAGAAATGGAAGTTTGGGCATTATATGCTTATGGAGCTGCTCATACATTACAAGAACTTCTTACTGTTAAATCAGATGATGTTGTGGGACGTGTTAAGGTTTATGAAGCAATTGTTAAAGGACAAGAAATTGATCAAGCCGGAGTTCCTGAATCATTTAGAGTACTGATGAAAGAATTCCAAGCATTAGGTCTAGATATTTCAATCATTAATGATCAAGGAGAAAATTTACAATTGAAAGAAATTGAATCCGAAGATGAAAGAGACGATAATAGTTTATCAATTGAAGAAATAGAACAACCACAATTAATTGTAAATACTGATAATGAGGTTGAAGAAACTTTGAATGAATCGGAGCAGATAGATGAAGAAAGTAATTTGGATTATGAAGGTAGTCTAGATGAATTTGAACAAATAGATGATATTATAGGGGAAGGAGCTGATATTTAATGATAGAAGTAAATAAATTTCAAGCATTAAAAATTGGGATAGCTTCTTCTGATCGAATTCGTGAATGGTCATATGGAGAAGTTAAAAAGCCTGAGACTATTAATTATCGTACTCTAAAACCGGAACGTGATGGGTTATTTTGTGAAAAAATTTTTGGACCTACAAAAGATTTTGAATGTGCTTGTGGAAAATACAAGAGAGTTCGTTATAAAAATATAGTATGTGACCGTTGCGGAGTTGAAGTTACTCGTAGTAAAGTTCGTCGTGAACGTATGGGTCATATAGAGCTTGCCTCTCCTGTTTCTCATATTTGGTTTTTCAAGGGTGTTCCTTCTCGTATGGGATTAGTACTTGATATGAGTCCAAGGGATCTAGAAGAAGTATTATATTTCGTTAGCTATGTTGTTATTGATAAAGGAAATGCTCCTTTAGAAAATAAACAAACTTTATCTGAAAAAGAGTATCGTTCTTATTATGAAAAATATGGTACAGGCTTTAAAGTAGGTATGGGTGCAGAAGCTATCAAAGAACTACTTAAGAAGGTTGATTTAGAAAGAGAAATTAAAGATATAACTACAGAACTTGAAACTGCTCAAGGACAAAAAAGAACTAGACTATTAAAAAGATTAGATGTATTAGACGCATTTTATAAATCAGGAAACCGTCCTGAATGGATGATTTTAGATGTTATTCCAGTAATTCCACCTGAACTACGACCAATGATTCAACTTGATGGAGGTAGATTTGCTACTAGTGATTTGAATGATTTATATAGAAGAGTTATTAACCGTAATAATCGTTTAAAGAAACTTATTGATTTAGGTGCTCCTGGAATCATCATTCAAAACGAAAAACGTATGTTGCAAGAAGCAGTTGATGCTTTATTTGATAATGGTCGCCGTGGTAGAAGTGTTACAGGTGCTGGAAATCGTCCTTTGAAATCACTTTCTAGCATGTTAAAAGGTAAACAAGGTCGCTTCCGTCAAAATTTATTAGGAAAACGTGTCGATTATTCTGGTCGTTCTGTTATCGTAGTTGGACCAAATTTAAAAATGTATCAATGCGGACTTCCAAAAGAAATGGCTCTTGAACTATTTAAGCCACACGTTATTCATGGGTTAGTCAGTAAAGACATTGCACATAATATAAAAGCAGCTAAACGTTTGATTGAAAATCAAGATCCAGTAGTTTGGGATATTGTTGAAGAAGTAATTAAAGAGCATCCAGTATTACTTAACCGTGCTCCAACCCTTCATAGACTTGGTATTCAAGCTTTTGAACCAATTTTAGTTGGTGGTAAGGCAATTCGCCTTCATCCTCTTGTTTGTCCAGCATTTAATGCTGACTTCGATGGTGATCAAATGGCAGTACACGTACCATTATCTGAAGAAGCTCAAGCTGAAGCTAGATTATTGATGCTTGGATCTAATAACATTTTACATCCAAAGAGTGGTGATCCTATTGTTACCCCTTCTCAAGATATGGTTTTAGGTAACTACTATATTACTATGGAAAAAGCTGGTCTTGAAGGTGAAGGCCGTGTCTTTAAAAATTGTAATGAAGCCTTAATGGCATATGAACGTAGAGAATTAACTCTACATGCTCGTATTGCAGTACCTGTATCTTCATTTAGACATAAGTTATTTACTGAAGAACAAAAAGACAAATATTTGGTAACTACAGTAGGAAAGATTAAATTTAATGAAATTTTACCAGATTCATTTGCTTTTGTAAATGAACCAACAGATGATAATATTCAAAATATTACCCCAAATAAATACTTTATTGAAAAGGGTAAAAATATAAAAGAAGAAATTGCTAAAATGCCAATAGTAAAGCCATTTGCTAAAGGAACTTTAGAAAAAATTATAGCTCAAGTATTTAAACGTTACAAAACTACAGAAACTTCTGAAATGCTTGATAAACTAAAGGATTTAGGATTTTACTATTCAACAATAGCCGGTATTACAGTTAGTATGGCTGATGTTGAGACTAGTCAGAATAAACAAGAAATAGTATCTGAAAGTCAAAAATTGGTAGATAAGATTAATAAACAGTATAAACGTGGTTTAATAACTGAAGAAGAAAGATTTACTAAGGTCATTGATACCTGGAATGCTGCAAAAGATAAAGTTCAAGCTGAACTTGAGGAAATATCTAATAAAGATATTGATAATCCAATCTTTATGATGATGCATTCAAAAGCACGTGGTAATATCTCTAACTTTACTCAGGTTGCTGGTATGCGTGGTATTATGGCAAAACCTTCAGGAGAATCAGTTGAAATTCCAGTTTTATCAAACTTTAAAGAAGGTCTTTCTGTAGCAGAATTCTTCTTATCAACTCATGGAGCTAGAAAAGGTAGTGCTGATACAGCTTTAAAAACAGCTGATTCTGGATACTTAACTAGACGTCTTGTTGATGTCAGTCAAGATATGATTATTAGAGAAGCTGATTGTGGGACTGATCAAGGTGTAGTAGTACGTGCATTTGTTAATGAAAAAACTGGTGCTACTATCGAATCTTTAAGAGATAGAATTGTAGGTCGTTTTGCTAACAAAAAGATTATTCACCCCGAAACTAAAAAAGTTTTAGTGGATAGATTAGAAATGATTACCGAGTCTATTGCAGATAAAATTATTGATGCAGGAATAGAGGAAGTAGAAATTCGTTCAATCTTAACTTGTGGTACAGAAAACGGATTATGTCAAAAATGTTATGGTCGTAACTTAGCAACTGGTAATCTAGTAGAAATTGGAGAAGCTGTTGGAGTTATGGCTGCACAATCTATTGGTGAACCTGGTACTCAACTTACAATGCGTACATTCCATACTGGAGGAGTTGCTGGTGGAGAAGATATTACTCAAGGTCTTCCTCGTGTACAAGAATTATTTGAAGCTCGTAATCCAAAAGGAAAAGCTACTATCGCTGAAATAGATGGAAAAATTACTAAAATTAAAGAAGATCATGGGAAATATAAAATTAGTATTACTAACAAATTGGAAACTAAAGAGCACGTTTCTAACTATGGAGCTAAGCTTTGTGTTGAAAAAGGGCAAGAAGTTACTTGTGGAACCAAACTTACAGAAGGTGCTATTAGTCCAAAAGAGTTACTAGCAGTAACAGATCCTATTACTACTCAGGAATATATTTTAAAAGAAGTTCAAAATACCTATCGTTCACAAGGTGTTGATATTTCTGATAAGCATATAGAAATTATTGCTCGTAGAATGATTTGTAAAATACGTATTGTTGAATCAGGTGATACTAGATTCTTACCTGGAGGATTAGTAAACTTCAAAGAATTCACAGATGGAAACAAAGAAGCTATTATTAAAGGTAAAAAGCCTGCTCTTGGTAAACCAGTATTATTAGGTATTACTAAAGCTTCACTAGAAACTGATTCATTCCTATCAGCTGCATCATTCCAAGAAACTACTAGAATTTTAACTGATGCCGCAATTAAAGGAAAAGTTGATCACTTAGAAGGTTTAAAAGAAAACGTAATTATTGGTAAATTAATTCCAGCAGGAACTGGAAGTAAAAGATACTCTAATGTAGATTATGATTTAGAAACTGAATTTGTTGATGAAGAACCTTTAGATCGTTTAGAAGATCAGTTTATGGAATAAGGAGTACTTAAGTACTTCTTTTTCATAAATTTAGTAACAAATTAATATAAAAGGAATATTCATAAAATATAATAATTAAAGGGAGTTATATATAATGTTGAAATTAAATAACCATGGTTGGGGATTAAGTAATATGATTATTTTTATTGTAGTATTGTTTATTTTCTTAATAATTTGGCTTATAATCTCATATAATTATGGTATTGAAGAAAATTCACCTAATGATATTTATGAAGAAATTATATTAGAAAATATGTAAAAATATTGACATTGAATTAATATAGTGTTATATTATGTTTGCTTATGAATTTTGCTTTGCTATTAAAGCAGAGCATTATTTAAAAATATTAATGATACACCTGGATATGTGTAAAGAAAGGAGATAAGTAATATATGCCTACAATGCAACAATTAGTTCGTAAAAATCGTAAGGACAAAGTAAGAAAAAGTAAGGCTCCAGTTCTAGGAGTAGGATTAAATACAGTTAGAAGAAAAACTACTAATAATCCATCACCTCAAAAACGTGGAGTATGTACACGTGTTGGTACAAAAACTCCAAAGAAGCCAAACTCTGCATTACGTAAATATGCTCGTGTTCGTTTATCTAATGGAAAAGAAGTAGATACTTATATTCCAGGAATAGGACACAATTTACAAGAACATAGTGTTGTTTTAATCCGTGGCGGACGTGTTAAGGATTTAATCGGTGTACGTTATCATGTTATACGTGGAACCCTTGATACAGCCGGAGTTAAAGATCGTATGCAAGGACGTAGTAAATACGGAGCTAAAAAACCTAAAAAATAAGATATAAATGAAGGGAGGAATTTTAAATGCGTAAAAGACGTGCAGTAAAAAGAGATGTTCTACCAGATCCAATATATAAATCAAAAATTGTTACAAAATTAATTAATACTATTATGTTAGATGGTAAAAAAGGGACAGCTCAAACTATAGTTTATCAAGCATTTGAAACAGTAAAGGCAAAAACTGGTAGAGATCCATTAGAAGTATTTAATCAAGCTATGGAAAATATAAAACCACAGTTAGAAGTTAAATCTCGTCGTGTAGGAGGATCAAATTACCAAGTGCCAATAGAAGTAACACCAGCTAGAGGGCAAGCCTTAGCTTTAAGATGGTTAACAAAATATTCTCGTGAGCGTGGTGGAAAAGGAATGGCTGATAATTTAGCCAATGAAATTATTGATGCATCTAATGGAACAGGTGCAGCAGTTAAAAAACGTGAAGATACACATAGAATGGCAGAAGCAAATAAGGCTTTCGCACATTATAGATGGTAGAAAGGAGTTATTATGGCAAGAGATACGACATTAGAAAAGACTAGAAATTTTGGTATTATGGCTCACATTGATGCTGGTAAAACAACAACAACAGAGCGTATTTTATATCATGCTGGAAAAATCCATAAAATTGGTGAAACTCATGATGGTGAATCTCAAATGGATTGGATGGCTCAAGAAAAAGAACGTGGTATTACAATCACTTCTGCAGCAACAACTGCATATTGGAAAGGATACCGTTGTAATATAATTGATACTCCAGGACACGTAGATTTTACAATTGAAGTTAGTAGAAGTCTTCGTGTATTAGATGGATCTGTTGCACTTTTGGATGCTCAAGCAGGAGTAGAGCCTCAAATGGAAACTGTTTGGAGACAAGCAGATGAATTTAATGTTCCTAGAATTATTTTTGCTAATAAAATGGGAAAAATTGGTGCAGACTTTGAATACAGTTTAAAAAGTATTAAAGAACGTTTAGGAGTTAATGCTAAGCCAATTGAATGGCCAATCGGTGCTGAAGATGATTTTAATGGTGTTATTGATTTAATTACATTAAAAGCTTATCATTTTGATGGGCAACCAGAAGAAAATGCTCAAGAAATTGATATTCCAGAAGATTTAAAATCAACTGTAGAAAATGCTCGTGCTGAATTACTAGAAGCAGTTGCAGAATTTGATGATGAAATGATGGAAAAATATCTTGATGGAGAAGAAGTATCAGTTGAAATGATCAAAAGAGCTATCCGTAATGGATGTTTATCTACTAAGTTTTTCCCAGTAATGTGTGGAGATGCATTAGGTAATAAAGGAATTAAACCATTACTAGATGCTGTTATTGATTATTTACCAAGTCCACTTGATACTGGTAGTATCAAAGGACATAATCTAAAAGGTGAAGAAGAAGTTCGTCATCCAAGTGATTCTGAACCATTTAGTTCATTAGCATTTAAAGTTATGACAGATCCATTTGTTGGACGTTTAACATTCTTCAGAGTTTACTCAGGACATTTAAGTAGTGGTAGTTATGTTCTAAATTCTACTAAGGATACTAAAGAACGTATTGGACGTATTTTACAAATGCATGCTAATACTCGTAAAGAAATCTCAGATGTTTATACTGGAGATATAGCTGCAGCAGTAGGACTTAAAAATACAACTACCGGAGATACTTTATGTGATGAAAAGAAACCAATTATTTTAGAAAAACTTTCTGTACCTGAACCAGTTATTCAATTAGCTGTAGAACCTAAATCAAAAGCTGATCAAGATAAGATGGCTATAGCTTTACAAAAGCTTGCTGAAGAAGATCCAACCTTTAAAGTTCATACTGATCATGAAACAGGCCAAACAGTTATTGCTGGTATGGGTGAATTACACTTAGATGTATTAGTAGATCGTATGAAACGTGAATTTAATGTAGAAGCAAATGTTGGAGCTCCACAAGTTGCTTATCGTGAAACAATCAAAGCAACTGGTGAATGTGAAGGTAAGTATATTAAACAATCTGGAGGACGTGGACAATATGGACATGTATGGGTTCGCTTTGAACCAAATCCAGATAAAGGATATGAATTTGTTGATGAAGTTGTAGGAGGAGTTGTTCCTCGTGAGTATATCCCAGTTGTTGATAAGGGATTACAAGAAGCAATGCAAACTGGTATTTTAGCAGGATATCCAATGATTGACATTAAGGCAACATTATATGATGGTTCTTATCATGATGTTGACTCAAATGAAATGGCATTTAAAATTGCTGCTAGCTTAGCCTTAAAGGAGGCTAAAAATAAGTGTAATGCTACATTATTAGAACCAATCATGAAAGTAGATGTTACTACCCCTGATGAATATTTTGGTAACGTTATGGGTGATTTAACATCACGTCGTGGAAAACCATTAGGACAAGAAAATCAAGGTAATGCCGTTAAATTAAGTGCTATGGTTCCACTTTCAGAAATGTTTGGATATGCAACAAACTTACGTAGTAATACACAAGGACGCGGTAATTTCCAAATGATATTTGATCATTATGAGGAAGTACCTAAAAATATTGCCGAAGAAATTATCAAAAAAAGTGGTAATTAAAAAAAACTAAAAAAAGTATCAAAACAGTTGAAAAATATTCAATTGTTAGATAAAATATATGTTGTAAATAAATAAAGGAGGAAAAATTATGGCAAAAGAAAAGTATGATCGTTCAAAACCACATGTTAATGTTGGTACTATTGGACACGTAGATCATGGAAAAACTACTCTTACTGCTGCTATTACTAAAGTATTAGATGGAAAAAATGGTAACAAAGCTGTTGATTTCGCTAATATTGATAAGGCACCAGAAGAAAGAGAACGTGGTATCACAATCAATACTGCACATGTTGAGTATAGTACAGACGCTAGACATTATGCACATGTTGATTGTCCAGGACATGCTGATTATGTTAAAAACATGATTACAGGTGCTGCTCAAATGGATGGAGCTATCCTAGTTATAGCTGCAACTGATGGACCTATGGCACAAACTCGTGAACATATCTTACTTGCTCGTCAAGTTGGAGTACCTAAAATGGTTGTATTCATGAATAAGTGTGATATGGTTGATGATCCAGAATTATTAGATTTAGTTGAAATGGAAATTCGTGATTTATTAACTGAATATGAATTTGATGGAGACAACACTCCAATTATTCGTGGATCAGCATTAAAAGCTCTTGAAGGAGATCCTAAATATGTTGCTAGCATTGAAGAATTAATGAAAGCAGTTGATGAATGGATTCCAACACCTGCTAGAGATACTGATAAACCATTCTTAATGAGTATCGAAGATGTATTTACTATCACTGGACGTGGAACAGTTGTTACTGGACGTGTTGAACGTGGTAGATTAAATCTTAACGATGAAGTTGAAATCGTTGGTATTAAGGATACTCAAAAGACAGTTGTTACTGGAATTGAAATGTTCAGAAAACAATTAGATTATGCTGAAGCAGGAGATAATGCTGGAGTATTATTACGTGGTATTGCTCGTGAAGATGTTGAACGTGGTCAAGTTCTTGCTAAACCAGGAACAGTTACACCTCATCATAAATTTAGTGCAGCAGTTTATGTACTAAGTAAAGAAGAAGGTGGACGTCATACACCATTCTTCAATAATTATCGTCCTCAATTCTATTTCAGAACTACAGATGTTACAGGTGTTATTACACTTCCTGATGGTGTTGAAATGGTTATGCCTGGCGATAATGTTGACATGACAGTAGAATTAATTCATTCTATAGCTCTTGAACAAGGTACTAAATTCTCAATTCGTGAAGGTGGACGTACTGTTGGAGCTGGATCTGTTTCAGAAATTATTGAATAATAAAAAACTGAGAAATCAGTTTTTTTTAATAATAAGGACTAATTTTATGTTAGTCCTTATTCTTTTGAAAATTTTTTATATAAATTATATTTAAAATTATTTAGAATAATATCATATTCTCCAATGTATTCAGTTATAACAGAATTATAACCAAGTTTAGAAGCATTTAAAGTTGCATATTTGTTACTTCCCTCAAAATTTCCACTGATAGCACTTAAATTAAAATATTTTAATTTTTCATTATGATAATCACATAGCATCCTCCATTTCAACAAATAAGCAGCATTTAAACTAGCATAATTAGTATCACTGGTTTCTATTATTGAAAAAGCAGCATTATCATAAATAATATTTAAAGCTCCTGCTATAATTATTCCATTAGGATATTTTTTCAAAGTATCAGTAGCAAAAATTAAATTGTTTTTATAAATATTTAATAATTTATCTGATAATACTTTCTTATTAAAAATTTCACGACGATCCTCATTTTGTTTGGCTAAATTTTGAAATTGTTCAGATAAATTTTCATTATTGGTTAATTCATCTTCATATAATTTTTTCGTTTGCATTACAAAAGTTTCGGTATTTAATTTAGCATAAAAAACATCAGCATTATTACCAAAATTATTAATTAATTGAGTATAAAATTTAAGCGGTTTAGCATGATTACTTTTAATAAAACTATATAGCTTTGTAATATCCTTTTTATCATCACGATGAATTTCAATACCAATACTTATGGCTTTATTAATTTTATTTCGAGTTCTTTGATCAAATTGTTTATATATATCTTTTATATCTTTGGATAAAACCACTAAAGCTTCCCATCTAGGTTTTTCAGTTTCAAAATAAACATTTTGACCTTTATAAATAAATCCTGCTTTTTGAAGATTTTCATCAATCATTTGAGCTTCGTTATTAACATTAGTAATATTTCCCTCATGATCACGAATAGACATTGGTATAGCAGGATCCATTCTTAAACTAACAATACCTTCCTTGCCCAAAGATTCTTTTAAAGTTTTTGTTAATTCATTAACTTTTAAGGCATCAGTAAAATCAAATAAAATACCACGTGGAGCATAAGCAAGTTTAGTTTTCATGGCAGAATTTTGTAATAGTAATAGAGATGCTCCAATCATATTATGATTATCATCCATAATTCCAATATATCTAACTTCATAATTGAATTTAGACATAACGTCACCGTATTTAGAGGTTTGATAATAATTTCTATATTTATGGGTATCAGCAAAAGCATCAAATTGAGTTTGATTAATAGTAACTATTTCCATTATGAAACCTCCTTATAAACTACCTTCATTATAGCATAACCATTTGTATGTTTCAATAAAAATTATAATGATAAAGAATGTAAAATATAGTATAATTATATTAGAGGTGATTATATGTTTCAGAATAATAAAATTTTCATCTTAGGTATGGCTAGAAGTGGTTATGAAGCAGCAAAATATTTAAAAGGACGAGGGAATACTGTAATTTTAAATGATAGTAAAGAAGAAACAACTCAAAATAAACAACAAGTAAAAGAATTACGAGATTTAGGTGTTGAACTAATTTTTGGATCCCATCCTGATGATATCTTAGATGATAGTTTTGACTATTTAATCAAAAATCCGGGAGTTCCCATTGATCATAAATATGTATTAAAAGCCAAAGAATTGGGAATTGAAGTAATTAATGAAGTGGAAATGGCTTATCGCCTATTACCTAATGATGTGACATTAATAGGTATTACAGGAACTAATGGAAAGACAACAACAACAACCCTTACATATTTAATTTTAGAAGAAGCTTTTAAAGGCCGCGTTCATCTAGCTGGAAATATAGGGTATCCTTTATGTAGTTTTTTAGAAAAACTTAAAAAAGATGATATAATTGTTATGGAAGTATCATGTCAACAAGGAGAAAATTTTAAACAATTTAAACCTCATATTGGTTTGTTTACTAATATAAGTAAAGCCCATATTGATTTTTTAAAAACTTTTGAGCATTATAAACAAGTAAAAAGTAGAATGTTTTATAATCAAACTAAAGATGATATAGCAATTGTTAATATGGAAAATGAAGAAGTTTTGGAACAACTCAAAGATATAAAATCACAAACTAAGTATTTTTCAAGTAAAAATGAAATTAATGGTTGTTATCTAAAAGATAATGCAATTTATTATTATGATGAAAAAGTAATTGATATCAACAAAATTAAAATTCCAGGGATTCATAATTTAGAAAACTGTATGGGAGCTATTATGATTGCCAAAGAATTTAATGTATCCAATGAAATAATTATAAAAATATTAAGTGAATTTAGTGGAGTTGAACATCGACTTGAATATGTAGATACAGTTAATGATATTATGTTTTATAATGATACAGAAGCAACAAATATTAAATGTAGTCAAATTGCTTTATCTTCTTTTTCAAAACCCATAACTATTATTTTAGGTGGATTAGAACGAAACCAAAATTTTGATGATTTAACACCATATATGAATCACGTTACTAATATTATTGGAATTGGACAATGTAGAGAAAGAGTAAAAGAGTTTGGTGATAAACTAAATATTCCTACTTATATTTATGAAAAATTAGATGAAGGTTTTAAAAAGTGTATTGAAGTTACAGAAAAAGGCGGTATAGTATTATTAAGTCCAGCTTCAGCATCATGGGATCAATATAAAGAGTGTGAAATTAGAGGAACCGAATTTAAAAATTATGTTAAAGAGTTAAAGACACAGGACAAAAAATAAATAGAAATGTGGTAATTATTATGATAAAAGATTTTCAAAATGACACTTTATTATTAGAACTAAGTGAAGAAAAAGATATAGAGCTATATCAACAAACGTTGCAAGAAGCCTCTAAATTAGGTATTCATAAAGTTTTACTTGTTTGTGTATCAGATTATTATAGTAATATTTCTTTAATTAAAGCTATTGACGTTTGTACCAAACTAAAAATGAAGGTGCTTCCAAGTCAATTATTCTATAAAGGTGAATTTTTTGATGAAGCAATGATGTGTAAAACAGATGATAAAGGTAAAATAAAACAATTTGCTATGAGTAAAATGGAAACTTTTAATAATTATAAAAATAAAAACTTAGGTGAAACAACAAAAAATAAGGTAAAAGTAATAAATTTTAAGGAGATGAAATAATGAAAATTAAAAATGTAATAGGTCGAGAAATATTAGATTCTAGAGGTAATCCTACAGTTGAAGTAGATGTTATTTTGGAAAATGGAGTAATAGGAAGAGCTGCAGTTCCTAGTGGGGCATCAACAGGAGAAAGAGAAGCACTAGAAATGCGTGATAAAGATGAAAGATATAATGGCAAGGGAGTTCTTAAAGCTGTTAATAATGTTAATACAGTCTTAAAAGATGCAGTTATTGGAATGGATGCTGCTGATCAAAAAGCTTTGGATTATAAAATGATAAATTTAGATGGTACCGAAACTAAATCTAAAATTGGTGCCAATGCCATCTTAGGTGTCAGTATGGCTGCTTTAAAAGCTAGTGCCAATGAACAACACAAGGAATTATATGAATATATTGGTAATGGGAGGACTCTACCTATACCAATGATGAATATTTTAAATGGTGGAGCTCATGCTGATAATAACTTAGATTTTCAAGAATTTATGATTATTCCTCAAAGAGATAATATTCATGAACGTATTCGAGTAGGCGCTGAAGTCTTTCATAGTTTAAAAACCGTTTTAAATGAAAAAAATTATTCAACAGGTGTCGGGGATGAAGGTGGTTTTGCGCCTAATCTGTCATCTAATAAAGAAGGGTTTGATTTAATCATAGAAGCTATTTCAAAAGCTGGATATGTGCCAGGTCAAGATGTTAAGATAGCCATTGATGTAGCTGCATCTGAATTTTATAAGGACGGATTATATAATGTTGATGGAAAGCAAATGACGACAGATGAATTGATAAGTTTTTATGAACAATTAGTTGAAACTTATCCCATTGTATCTATAGAAGATCCAGTAGATGAAAATGATTGGGAGGGATTTAGTAAAATTACAGCCTTGTTAGGTGATAAGGTCCAATTAGTTGGGGATGATTTGTTCGTTACTAATAAGAAATGTTTACAAATGGGAATTGATAAAAAAGCCGGTAATGCAATTTTATTAAAAGTTAACCAAATAGGGACAATTACAGAAACATTGGAAACAATTGAACTTGCTAAAAGCCATGGATATAACACAATAATTTCCCATCGAAGTGGAGAAACAGAAGACACAACTATTGCTGATTTGGCAGTTGGTTTAAATTTAGGACAAATAAAAACAGGATCTATGTCTAGAACAGATCGAATTTGTAAATATAATCAATTAATGAGAATTGAAGAAAAAATAAATAATCAATAAATTATTTTATTATTGATAGCTTATTTGGTAGTTGCATTAAATATTGTTTTGTGATAAAATAATAGAAATATTTGATGAGGAGGCATATTATGAAAGCAGCTTTATTAATTATATCAATTTTATTAATAGTAATTGTTCTTTTACAAAGTGGTAAAGCCGAAGGTGCTGCCCAAATTATTAGTGGAGGTAATTCTGATTTGTTTGTGAAGCGAAAAGAAAGAGGCTCTGAATTAGTAATTAGTAGAATTACTTTGTTACTTGGATTGTCATTTTTCTTGATTTGCTTAATTTCAACATTTATTGGTTAAAGACTAGGAATTTAGTCTTTTTTATTTTATAATATTATTAGATATAGTAGTAGAAGGTGAAAAAATGAAAGAATCAGTATTAAAATTGTTAGAAGATAACAATGAGGCAATGACTATATATGATATTCAGGATCAATTAAATTTAAAAAGCGCAGATGAACTTAAACAGTTAATAGATGTTTTGAAAGACTTAGAAGAAGAAGTTATTATTTATCATACTAATAAAGATAAATATATGTTGTTAGAAAATAGTCACTTAAGAAAAGGTATTATGCATGTTAATAAGAAAGGTTTTGGCTTTGTTGCAGTTGAAAACTTAGATGAAGATATTTATGTAAGTGCGGACAATATGAATGGAGCGATTCATGATGATATGGTAATAGTAGAAATTACCAGTAAAATGAATCTAGATCGTCTAGAAGGACGAGTTTTAAAAGTTGTTAAAAGAGCTATTTCTAAATATATTGGGGAAATTAATTTCGTTAAAGACAAGGGAATTATTACCTTAGATGATAAAAAAATAAAAATTGAAATAGAAGTGAAAAGAGAAAATTCTTTAAATGCAGTCGATGGTCATAAAGTTGTAGTTGAACTTAGTAAGAAAATAAGTAACTATAGATATCAAGGTAAAGTAGTTGAAATCATAGGTCATAAAAACGACCCAGGAGTTGATATTTTATCTATTGTGCGTAAGTATAATATTAATACTGAATTTTTAGATGAAGTAAAAGATCAAGTAAAACACATGCCTATGCAAGTTTATGAAGAAGATTTAAAAGATAGAATAGATTTAAGAGATGAGGTTATTTTTACAATTGATGGTGATGATACCAAGGATATTGATGATGCTATATCTATTAAAAAATTAGAAAATGGCAATTATCAATTGGGAGTTCATATTGCAGATGTTTCTTATTACGTAAAAGAATCATCACCACTAGATGTTGAAGCAATGGAACGAGGTACTAGTGTATATTTGGTAGATAGAGTTATTCCAATGTTACCTCATGAGTTATCTAATGGTATTTGTTCTTTGAATCCAAATGTTGATCGATTAACAATATCTTGTGTAATGGAGTTTGATAATAAGGGTAATCAAATTAGCTATGATATTTTCCCTAGTGTTATTAAATCACGTATTCAAATGACTTATAATAAAGTTAATCGAATTTTAGAAAACAATGAAGTTGTTGAAGGTTATGAACCATATATTGAACCTTTGCAACAAATGTATGAACTAGCCAAAATATTAAGAAAAATGAAAATCAATCGTGGTTATATTGATTTTGAAATCGATGAAGCTAAAATTTTAGTAGATGAAAATTGTGTTCCAACAGAAATAGTAAAAAGAAATAGAGGAGCTGGAGAACTTTTAATTGAAGACTTTATGATTGCTGCTAATGAGTGTGTTGCAACACATATTTATTATATGAATCTGCCTTTTGTTTATAGAGTTCATGAAATGCCAAAAGAAGAAAAAATCAGAAATTATTTATCTTTTATAGGAACATTAGGCTATCAAGTAGCTGGTAATATCAAAGATTTTACTCCTAAGTCGATGCAGCAATTAATTGTGTCCTTAAAGGATAAACCTGAATATAAAATATTATCTAGTTTATTATTAAGAAGTATGCAAAAGGCTGTATATAAACCTGAAAATTTAGGACATTATGGTTTAGCTAGTAAATGTTATACTCATTTTACTTCTCCAATAAGACGTTATCCAGATACTACTGTACATCGTCTACTTAGAACATACTTATTTAATAAGAATTTAGATTCAAATACATTAAAGCATTGGGAAGAAAAACTAATTTATGTAACTGAACATTCCTCTGAACGTGAAAGAGCATCTGTCGAATGTGAAAGAGAAGTCGAAGACATGAAGATGGCTGAATATATGAAGGCTCATATTGGTGAAGAATTTGAAGGTATGATTACTTCAATAACATCTTTTGGTATGTTTGTAGAACTAGATAATTTAGTTGAAGGCTTAGTACCATTAAGAGATATGGATGATTTCTTTAACTATAATGAAGAAAATATGACATTGACAGGCGAAAAAAGTCATATAAAATATACCATTGGTGATAAAGTAATAATAAAAGTTATCAGAGCTGATAAAGAAGAAAAAATAATTGATTTTGCAATAGTAAGAAAATTGTAATTAAGAATAATCAATATTGAATTTACAACATTAAAGGAGGAAAACATGGAAATAATAAATAGAAAGGCTAGACATGATTATTTTGTAAAAAAAACATATGAAGCCGGAATTGAATTAACAGGAACAGAAATTAAATCAATTAGATCTGGTAACTGTAATATTAAGGAAAGTTATGGAATCGTAAGGCAAGGTGAAGTTTTTTTAATTAATATGTTTGTAGCTCCTTATAAAGAAGGCAATATTTTTAATCATCACGAAACAAGGACAAGAAAATTATTGTTGCATAAACAAGAAATTAACAAAATTTCAGAACAAGTTGAGCAACAAGGATTAACTCTCATTCCCCTAAAGCTGTATTTTAAAAAAAATATATTAAAAGTTGAATTAGGAATTTGTCAAGGAAAGCATAATTATGATAAACGTGAAGCAATTAAATCTAGAGATATAAAACGTTCTTTAGAAAAGCAATTAAAAAGAAGATATTAAATTTGATAAATTGTAATATCAATCCATTTTTTATAATTAAACATTAATATTTATAGGACTTCAAAAAATTAAAGAAATATGTTATAATATGGAATACATGGGGCTGATTTGGTTTCGACAGGGATATTAGAGCATAAATGGCAAGTCGTATGCTTACGATACAAGCAAAATTAAATATAACTGGAAACAGTAATACTCAATTAGCTTTCGCTTAATATAGGAAGCATCTTATTACTTTTTATCTACGTAAAGTAAATAAGATTCAATTTTAGTAGATTATATTTTAGTGATGTCTATAGCTAAAATGAAAACAATAGACTCGTTTACTATTTTTGTCGTTAACTACTTGAATAGTAAATTAAATTATTTAGTTAACTAAACTTGTAGAAGTTTATGTAGCTGTATTTTTGGACAGGAGTTCGATTCTCCTCAGCTCCACCAGTGACGTTTCTATTCGAACTTTTTCGAATATTGATATAAAGATAGCCCCTTAGGTCATTTTAATATACTTGTCAAAATACCTAGGGGGTTAAATTTTTGTCAAAAATAAAACATACCTGTTTAGATTATTATTTTAGTGCATTAAATAAAGAAAATTATAAAGATATAATACGAATTCTAAATCAAATTATTCAAAAGAAATAACACAATAGAAAAAGACAATGTTGAAATCTAATTAAAATAATATGAAAAACTAGACAAGTATGGTATAATAAATAGCTATTAAAGGAGGATTTATATGGGATTATTTAATCTTAAAAAAGATGAAACATCAGATTATACAATTTATGATTATATCGAAGAGATTAAAAAAGTACGGGAAGAAGAATTAAAGTCAAATAGATATATATTAGCATATAATTTTTTGAGTAATAATTATTGGAATAGACAAAATAAAAATTTAGAGAATGAATTATTTGAGATTGTAGGAACATATGATATTGAAGATGAAATGTTTAATAAGTCTGATGATTATAAAAAATCTGTTAGATTAAAAAGATATTCAAAATTAAAAAAATTTATCAATTCACTAACTGATGAACAAATTGATTCAAATATATTTTTAAAAAGAGCAAGTTTATTTATGAAAACGAGCATTGAAGATTGCTCTATTATATTAAATGAGTTAAATGAAATGATAAATAATGGGAATCAATCAAGATCGATAACATTAAAATGTGCTATTCCAGATAAAACTCAAAAATATATACCAGAATATATAAGTACACAAACAGGTATTAAATATTACAGACCTGAAGCATATAAAATAGATTATATTGATGTCTTGGATTCTTCTCATAAGCAAGTTTATGAAGATTATAATGATTGTATAACAAAAATTGGTAAAATAGCTGAAGATATCTATTTTTTACAATTAAACAATTTAACTACACTTTCAAATGATTTAATGTGTTACCATTTTCAAATTTATCATCCAGGGTACGATAATCATTTTAGAGCATCGTTTTTTGTGAAAAGTAAAGAAGCAATTCAAAAAAATTTTAGTGATAAAACTTTAATTCGAACAGAGGATTTTATACAAACAACAATAAACAATTTTCAGGCATTATTAGATATGGGACTTATAGACATGACGGTTTTAAACGAAAATAATAATAATAATAGACAAGTTTTAAAGAAAACTTTAAATAGTGAAATAAAGTAGTACAAATTTATTACTACTTTTTATTTTTTAAAATATTTTTAGTGAATGATATTTAATATCATTTTGAACTATGCAAAAGTTGTAGATATCTACAACACTCGCACCAGATTGATAGGAAACTCGAACTTTTCGAGTAGAAATAAGAAAACGACTTGTAAAAAGGTCGTTTTTATGTTATGATGTATTTGTCAAGGAAACTTGCATAAAATAAAAAAGGGAACATTCAGTTTTGCTATGTTGAATGTCTACCCAATATTTTTTAGGAAGACATTTAATTCAAATGCGAATTAAGTGTCATTTTTTTATAACTACTATCATAATGATAAGGAGAAATAAAATGATAGCAATGAGCTTTAGGACTTTTACTACAAAAGTCTTAGTTTTCATTTTATCAAACCTCCTCTCTACAAAGATTAGAGGTAGACACTCAACAACCGAAGTTCCAAGAAAATTATATCAAACATTCGTTTTTAATACAATATATTTAAAAAAATATGACAATTTAGAAAGCACACTTGCATATTGGCAAAGAAAATATGCACATTAATAGCATTGCTTTATGATGAAAAACAATTTGTAATAAAAGTTTTTAGTCAAAGTAGCTGATAAATATATTTTATTATGCTAGAATATATTTATCAAATGTGATGAATCAAACTTTAAAGTGCAAAACCCCTTTTGCAAACACACCAGATAGATAGGAAATTCGGACTTTTGTAGTTCGGGTTTTAAAATGATTACATTTATGATAAAATATTTTTAGATTAAAATTGATATATTTGTCAATTTAGAAAACACACTTCTATATTGACAATATCAATATAGAAAAAAGGGATAAACTATGGAGCAAATATATAACAAATTGGTAAGAGATAAAATACCTGAAATAATTAAATCAAATGGAGAGGAACCAATTACTAGAGTTCTAACAGATGAAGAATATAAAGTTGAATTAGAAAAAAAATTAAATGAAGAATACCAAGAAGTTTTAAATGCAACGGGAAAAGATCGAATTGAAGAATTAGCAGATATGTTAGAAATAATTAATTTTTTAGCTAAATTAGAAAATGCAACATTAGATGAGGTTATTGCTATTGCCAATGTAAAAAGTTTAAAAAGAGGAGCATTTAACGATAAAATATTTTTGGAAAAAGTATTGAGAAAGTAATAAATTAAAGTTATTAAATTTTATTAGAAAAGTTGTTGTACTTCTTCCTCAATGTCATCAGTTTAAGGAACTACATAAGAAAATGTGTAGTTTTTATTATGTGTAAATGATAAAATAGATATATAGAATAAAAGGAGTTAAATTAGTGTTAAAATTTAAT
>CANQZM010000007.1 GCA_947628345.1 uncultured Bacilli bacterium | reverse complement strand
ATAATTCAAAAATATTAATAGAAAGGATTAATCAACTGTAGAATTAATTAATATTTCTATAAGATTGATTATACGAGGAAGTTATGAAAAGTATTATTTTAGTTATTAAAGGTTTTATTATGGGAATTGCTAATATTATTCCAGGAGTAAGTGGAGGAACTTTAGCTTTGATTTTAGGAATTTATGAAGATTTTATTGGTGCTATTAGCCACTTCTTTAGTAATCTTAAAAAAAATTTAGCTTTTTTAATGCCAATTGTAATTGGTATGGGACTAGCTATAGTTTTATTAAGTAGGGTAATAGATTATTCATATAAACATTATCCAATACCTACTAGTTTATTCTTTGTAGGCTTAGTTCTAGGAGGTATTCCTTTGATATATAACAAAGTAAAAGGAAAAAAAGACTCCAAAAAAGGAATTAATTATCTTATTTTTTCTCTTACTTTCTTATTAGTTATAGTAATGTCTTGTTCTGATTTGATTTTTAATACCGAGTTTACAGTTAGTTTATCAAATATGAATTTTAGCAAATATTTATTATTATTTATAGTAGGAATAGTTGCTGCGGCTACAATGGTAATTCCAGGAGTAAGTGGTTCGTTAGTGTTAATGCTTTTAGGTTATTATTACCCAGTAGTTGCGGTTATTAAGGAATTTACTTCATTTAAAAATTTAGGATCTAATTTTATTATTTTAGCTATCTTTGGTCTTGGCGTTTTAATTGGTATTGTTTTAATTTCTAAATTAATTGAATTTTTATTTAAAAAATATGAAACTAAAACTTATTATGGAGTTTTAGGATTTATTATAGCATCTATTATTGCTATACCATTATCAACTATGTTAGAAATGACTATTCATTTTTCTATGATACAAATTTTAATTGGTATAATATTATTACTAATAGGTTATAAAATTAGTCTTAGCCTAGGAGATAAATAATTAATAGAGGTGATAACATGTCTATGTTAATGATTTATATATTGTTAGGGATATTACAAGGTGTTACTGAACCAATTCCTGTATCAAGTAGTGGCCATCTATTAATAGTTCAAAGTTTTTTAGAACTAATTAATAAACACCTTAATGTAGATTTTGAAACTTTAGCAACTATTACTAACTTTGGAAGTTTAATTGCAATTATTATTATTTTTTGGAAAGATATTGTTACGTTACTTAGTTCATTTTTTAGTTATTTATTTAAGAAAAATAGAGAAAAAGAAGTAGTAAATGATTATAGTTATTGCTTAAAAATAATTTTAGCAACTATTCCGGCTGCGGTCTTGGGTCTTATTGCTACTAAATTTAAATTTCTAGATTTTTTAGAAAAAAATGTTAAATTTGTAGGCATTATGCTTCTATTTACAGCTTTATTTTTATTTCTAATTAAAGATTTTAAGGGAACAAAAAATAAAGATAAGATTAGTTTTAAAGATGCTTTGATAATAGGTATATACCAAATGATTGCAATTATTCCTGGAATTAGTAGAAGTGGAGCTACGATAGTAGGTGGTATGTTTCAAAATTTAAAAAGAGAAACAGCATTTAACTTTTCTTTTATTTTGTATATTCCAATTTCTTTAGCTACTTCTATTTTAGGTATTAAAGATATTGTAGAAATGTCATTTAATAAAGGAGAAGTAATTCTTTACTCAATTGCTACCATTTTAGCAGGAATATTTACATATATTTTTACTAAATGGTTTAGTAAAATTGTTAAGGAAGGAAAATTAGCCTATTTTTCAATATATTGTGTTATATTAGGTTTAATAGTTATTCTATTTTTATAGTTGGTGGGGGAAGTTTATGTTGTATAAGTTTTGTACTTTATTTAGTTTATTTATGTTTTATTCTATTTTAGGATATATTGTTGAGATTATATGTTGTAGTATATATAATAAAAAAATAATTTTAAATAGAGGCTTTTTAATAGGACCTTATTTACCTATATATGGTGTTAGCTGTATAGCAATGGATTTATTGTTAGTTAAATATGAAGATGATTTAATTGTTTTAGCAATCATGTCAATGCTAATATGTTCAATTATTGAATTTGTTACTAGTTATATTTTAGAAAAAATCTTTAAAGTTCGCTGGTGGGATTATTCTCAAAGAAGATTTAATATTGAAGGTAGAATTTGCCTATTTAATTCATTTTTATTTGGATTAGGTGGATTGTTATTAGTAAGAGTTATCAACCCTTTTATAAAATCAATCATACTTGGTTTTTCTAAAACTTGGGTTATTATTATATCACTTATAATTATGCTTCTTTTTATAACAGATATTGTAATATCAGTTATTACATTAAGTAAAATAAAAATATTATCACATAAATATTGTGATCATGATGCTACCGATGATATTAAGAAAAGATTTAATGAAACTCTAAAGAAAAATTCATTTTTACTTACTAAATTGTTAAATGCCTTTCCTAAAATATCTGGTAAGAATAAAGATATAATTGTAGAAATTAAGAAAAAAGCTAATAAGTTTAGAAAGAAACTTAAAGAAAAAAACCAAAAACTTAAAGAAAAAAGAAAAAAGTGAATAATTATTAATTTTAGGCAAATAGTAAAAGTATTATTTGTCTCTTTTTATTTATTAAGTGTCAGAAATTGTAAACTATCAATTAAAAAGTTTGGTTAATATTTAACAAATATGTTATTCTTATTATAGAAAAGATAAAGTATGGGGTGATAGTATGAAATATAAACAAAATATTAATAAAAATATTTTTAGAGGATATGATATTAGAGGAGTTTATCCTAAAGAATTAGATGAAGATACTGCTTATACAATTGGTTTAGGTTTTGGTAGTTATATTAAAAGTATAGGTAAAGTAAAATGTATTATAGGTCACGATAACCGAATATCTAGCCCTAGTTTGTGTAAAGCTTTGATGCAGGGAATAATTGAAACAGGTATTGACGTTATTTATTTAGGTATATGTACTACACCAATGTATTACTATGCCTGTATTAAATTAAAGATATTTAGTGGTGTTATGGTGACTGCTTCACATAATCCTAAAGATGATAATGGATTTAAATTTGCTTTTGATGAATCTGGTAATTGTAAAGGTCAAGAAATTCAAGATTTCTTAGAATATATTTTAGCTGGAAATTTTACTAAAGGTTTAGGAAATATTACTCATTATAATATTGAAGAAGATTATTTAGAATTATTTAAAAGTAGTTTAAATTTTGGTCCTAGAAAAATTAAAGTAGTGTTAGACCCAGGTAATGGAACTACTAGTATTATCATGAGAAAATTATATAGTATGTTTCCTCTTGATATTATTACCATTAATGATGAAAGTGATGGAACCTTTCCTAATCATCATCCTGATCCTTGCGTTGAATCTAATTTGGAACAACTAAAGCAAAAAGTATTGGAAGAAAAAGCTGATATTGGTTTATCCTTTGATGGTGATGGAGACCGTATGGGGTTAGTTTCTAATACTGCTAAATTTATTTCAACAGATTATTATATGATTATATTTATTAGAGATATTATTGATAAAGTAGACAAAAAAGAATTTTTAGCTGATGTTAAATGTTCTAAGGCATTAACTGATGAAATTGAGGAACTAGGTGGTAAATGTTTAATTTATCGTACGGGTAACTCTTATACTAAAGCCAAGGTAAGAGATGAAAATTTACCTTTTGGAGGAGAATTATCAGGACATGTATATTTTAGAGATAGATGGCCAGGGTTTGATAGTGGTTTATATGCAGGACTTAGAATGTTAGAAATATTATCTAAAACAGATAAAACAGTTGATGAATTACTAGAAGGAATTAATACATATTATGCTACTCCAGAGTTAAAGTTTAAATCAACCGATGATAAAAAATTTCAAGTAATTAATAAAGTTTTAGAATATGCTAAAAGTAAAGATTATAACTATTTAGATATTGATGGAGTTAAAGTATTATTTGATGATAGTTGGGCATTAGTTAGGGCATCTAACACAGGACCAAATATTACAGCCCGATTTGAAGCTAGTAGTCAAGAACGATTAGATCAGATTCAAAAAGAATTTGTAGAACTTATTAATAAGTACAATATATAAAAATAGTTGACGTCAATAAGATTAAGATTTATTGAACAGAGTTTAAAATTATGCTATAGTCAAAGTATCTTAGAGTTAAAGGCTATGGCTTTTTATTGTGTAATTATAAGGAGAGTAATAAAGTGACAATAAGTGATGAGGAAATAAAAAAAGAAAAATTAATATTAAAAAAAGTTTTAGTTTTATTAAATAATAATATTGATTCTTTAAAAAGCGAAGTTAGTAGTTTAGACGAAGATTTAATTGAATTTAAAAAATTATCATGGGCTGATTCTAATTCTTTTGATAGTGGTGATATTGTTCAAGCAAAAACAGCTACACACACTGAAGAACTTAAGGTTTTAAACAAACAAGCATATTTAAAACGATTACTTAGAATTAAAGATAAACCTTACTTTGCGTCAATTGTCTTTGAAGATAATGAACATACTAAATTTAATATTTATATTGCTTTAACTTATTTAAAAGATAAACATTCTAATAATATTTTATATGACTGGCGTAGTCCTATTTGTAGTTTATTTTATGACTATGAAACAGGACCATGTTCTTATCAGGCTCCAGGAGGTATTATCGAAGGAAATTTATTACGAAAAAGACAATATAAAATAGAAGATGGAAAATTAATTAGTGTTTTTGATAATTCTTTAAATATTGATGATGAAGTATTACAAGAAGTTTTAGCCAATGAATCAGATGAAAAAATGAAAAATATTGTTAATACTATCCAACAAGAACAAAATCAAGTTATTAGAAATTTGGAAGATAATAATTTAATTGTTCAAGGAATTGCTGGTTCTGGAAAAACATCAGTTGCTCTACATCGAATTGCGTATTTATTGTATCAAATTAAAAATTTAACTAGTAACAATATTTTAATATTTTCACCTAATAATATTTTTACTGAGTATATTTCTAATGTATTGCCAGAGTTAGGAGAAGATAATACCCTACAAACTACTTTCAATGATTATTTATCATATTTTATAGATGATTATTCTGGGGTAGAAACCTATACCCATTTTATAGCTAGGTATTATAAGTATCAAAATAATAACTTTGAACTAATTAAATATAAGCAAAGTGATATGATTATTCATGATTTAGATGATTTCTTAGAAGATTTTATTAATAATGCTAGATTTGAAGATGATATATTAGAATCTAAAAATCATTTAATGACTATGGAAGAGTTAAATGAAATGTTAAATTATCGTTATAGCAGGTTTCCTTTATTTGAAAGATTAGAAGAAATTGCTGTTAAATTGAGTGAAAATTTTTATAAAGGAAGTCAAAGTAAAACTAAAGTATTTTTAAAATTAATAAAAGAAAAAATAAATTTTAAGATGGATTACAAGGAGATATTTAAAGAATTTTTATTAAGTAAATACTTTAGACTAGATTTAAATGAAAAAGAAGTAAAAACTCTAATAAATCAAAAAGAAATTAATTATGAAGATGCCTTAATTTATGCATATATTAAAGGGACTTTGAAAGGATTTAAATATGAGGGTAGTATCAAACAAGTAGTAATAGATGAAGCTCAAGATTATAATAGACTTCAATACATAATTATATCTAATATTTTTAAGAAGGCTAGTTTTACAATTTTAGGTGATATTAATCAAAATATTAATCCATACTATTCTTATAATTCATTAAAAGATTTAACTGATATATTTACAGGAAAATATTTAGAATTAAGAAAAACTTATCGTTCTTCAAAAGAAATTATTGCCTATACTAATAAAATATTAAATTTAGATTATGTAACCGCTATTAGAAAAGAAACTAATTTACCAGTAATATTTAGAAAACAAATTAATAATTTAAAAGAACAATTAATAAGTGATATTAGCTTATTACAAACTAAATATAAGAGTATAGCTATTATTACTAAAGATAAGGATGAAGCTAATAAATTATATAAATTGGTAAAAAAAGATTTAAATATAACTTTAATAGATGATGAGTATGAAAAGTTAAAAAAAGAGTTAATTATTATTCCGGCTTATCTATCTAAAGGTTTAGAATTTGACTCTGTAATTGTCTATAATAATAGAGAAAATAGTTATCGTAAAAATGAAAGAAAATTACTTTATGTTGCATGTACTAGGGCGCAACATGAACTTTATGTTTATAACTAAACATGTTGAATTATTAAAAAATTATGATATACTTATTATGATATATATGATACTAAGGTGGTGTACTAATGAAAAATCAAAAAGCTTTTACGATAGTAGAATTGTTAACTGCAGTAGTAATACTAGGAGTATTATCTACTTTAGCTATAGTAGGTGTAGGAAATGTTATTAGTAATTCTCATAAAAGATATAATGAATCGCAGGTTAAACTGTTAATTGCTGCAGCTCAAACATATTATACAGACAATAAAAGTTTATTACCTACTTTGACATTCACTCAGAAAAAAGTAACCCTACAAACTTTGATTGATAATAACTATATTGAGCCTTTAGTAGACTATAAAAAAGAACCCTATGATACTCAAAAAAGTTATGCATACGTAACTAGAATGGCAGTAGGAAAATATGCATATGATGGGGAATTAGTTCGAAAAAATGGTTCTAGTACCAAGTATAAAGAAAATGCTAACAATAATGGAAAAATATCTATTACTGATAATGATGTTGGAAGTCTTCTTGATAATGAAGTATATACTAATGATCAGAAAGAGATATTAGTAGAAATGGAGGATCCAGATACAATAGCAGGATATATTATAACGTTATATAGAGGAGATAAAAATGTAGATGATTTAGAATATAAAGAAGTAGGAAATCAAACTAAAGTATCTACAACCGTTAAGTTATCTAAAGATAAATATCCTGATGGAAAATATAAATTAAAAGTTAAATTGATTGATGTTTATAATAATCAAAAAATTGTAACTACTAAAAATATTACATTAGATACAATTGCACCAAAATGTTCTATAGTTATATCTGATGGTAAGAAAGGAAACAATGATTGGTATACAAATAAAGTTGAATTAAAAATGCAAGTAAGTAATGAACTAGGAGAAACAGTTTCTTGTCTTGAGCCAACTACGAATTGTTATTCATCACATACTAGCAATAAAAATTACTCTAAAACTATAGTAAAAACGAATCATACTAATGGAGTTAACGTCACTTATTATGGACAAGTTGTTGATAAAGCTAATAATGTTGGAAATTGTGATATTACATTTAAACAAGATGCAATAGAACCTAAACTTGAATTAAAAAAATATACTCTTGATTTAAATCAAAAAGAAATTAAAGATGAGATGGTTAATGTGCCTTTCTTTATAAAAGTAGGATATGAAGTTGGACCAAGTGGTGTTGAAAAGATTATAGATACTGAAAATCGAAGTAGTCCACTTCTTATGAATACTGAAGAATCAGGAAAATATTATGTTGGTGAAACAATTAATGAAGATGTATATAAAATAAAAACTTATAAAATTACTAATAATGCTGGAATAACTTCAGAAAGTAGTATTGCGATACATAAAGAAACAGAGAAACCAAAAGTATATTTATCAAATGGAACAAACAAAAATATAATAACAATTACTTGTGAGCATCCTAGAATTCTGGGGAATACTAAATTGGAATTTGACGACATTAAATTATCGTATATGATGAAAGGTGAAACCACATCACATTCCATTAACTATAAATTAACTAATAATACATCTGGTAATATAACGTATCAATTTTCTGCAAGCGAAGGTATGGTGATTAATTTTAGCGGTACTTGTAGTATTAAGCCAAAGAATGGCGCTTGGGATTCACAATTACTTCAAAGTTATTATACAAATACTGATAGTGAACAATCAAACACTTATTATTGTTATATGACTAATCATTCTGATCCAAAACAAGATCCTAATTATGTGAATTGTTTAATATGGTCTAACTGCGCGTACGCTAATAAAACTTGTTGTAAGAAATTTTTTCCACAATATAATTGTGCTTCAAATGGAGAATAAGATTTAGTAGAGTTATTTTTGCTAAAATATATCTAATAATTGTATTTGATAGTGTATAGTAAATTAATATGTCATATAAGAAAGTAAAGCAGATAAAAATTTATAAAAAAATCTTGAATTTATAAATTACTTATGCTATGGTAATAGTAGAGACTAGGAGGGATTTAATGAAGAAATTATTTAGAAATAAAAAAGGATTTACATTAATCGAGTTATTGGCAGTAATAGTAATCATGGGAATATTAATCATGGTTGCAATACCAGCAGTAACTAGATATATATTACAATCAAGAAAAGATGCGTTTGCTGATACTGCTAAGTCATATATAACAGCAGTTAGATATGCTTATTTAAATGATGAATTGACATGTTCAGGAACTAGTAGTGATGGTAGTTTCTATTATGAATTAAATGCAGCTGACTTGGAAAAAGGAGGAACATCACCTTGGAGTAATTCAACAATAACGGGATATGTAAAAGCAGTTATAAAAGAAAATGATAATGGTACAGCTAAAGCTACATATTATTTTAAAGGAACGGATGCCAAAGGTCATGGTATTTCATCAGAACAAGAAGAAAGTACAATCACTCGAGACGTTGTAAAATCTAGTGGTGCAGGTACAGTTGCTAAACCTTCAGGTCAGATTTGTACAATTAACCCAGCTGGATCTGGATCTTAATTAGTAAAAAATGCGAGGAGAGAGAATTGATGAAGAAATTATTTAAAAATAAAAAAGGATTTACATTAATCGAGTTATTGGCAGTAATAGTAATCATGGGAATATTAATTATGGTTGCAATACCGGCAGTAACTAGATATATATTACAGTCAAGAAAAGATGCATTTGCAGATACTGCTAAGTCATACATAACGGCAGTTAGATATGCCTATTTAAATGATGAGTTAAATTGTAATGGATCTTATCCGACAGCAGGAACATTATATTATAAATTAAATGCAGCCGACTTGGAAAAAGGAGGAACATCACCTTGGAGTAATTCAACAATAACAGGACATGTTAAAATAGAAATAAAAGAAAATGCATCTACAGCCAAATATTATTTTACAGGAGTAGATGGTAAAGGACATGGTATTCCAGAGGAAAAAGAAGAAAGTACAATCTCACGAGAGGTTGTAAAAACTAGTGGAGCTACTAAAGCTGCTGATGCCTCAACACCTGTATGTACTATTGATCCAGCAGGAGCATAAAATCAATAAGTATTAAAAATTCCAATTGGAATTTTTTTTTGCATTATTTTTAAATTATGATATATTAATGATAGGTGATGTTATGTTAATTATTGGAAGCCACGTTGGATTTAAAAAGGATAGTCAACTTTTAGGAAGTTTAGAAGAAGCACTAAGTTATGGAGCTAATACTTTCATGTTTTATACAGGTGCTCCTCAAAATACAATGCGTTATCCTATAGATACTGAATTAACAAAAAAAGCTCAAGCTCTTATTAAAGAAAATAATATCGATTATTCTAAAGTAATTGTTCATGCTCCATATATTGTTAATTTAGCTAATAATAATGATCCTGAGAAATATCAATTTTCTATAAACTTTCTAAAGGAAGAAGTTAAACGTTGTGAGGCCTTAGGTATAAAATATTTAGTACTACATCCTGGAAGTCATGTTGGATTAGGGATAGATGTTGGTATTAAAAATATTATTAATGCCTTGAATCAAGTTTTAGAAAATAGTGAAGTGACGATTCTATTAGAAACTATGGCTGGTAAAGGTAGTGAAATTGGTTCTAATTTTAAAGAAATTAAAAAAATTATTACGGGTATTAAAAATAAACAACGAATAGGAGTTTGTCTTGATACTTGTCACTTAAATGATGCTGGATATAATGTAGCTGATTTTGATCAGTTACTGACATATTTCGATGAAATAATCGGACTAAACTATGTAAAATGTATTCATATAAATGATAGTAAGAATCCTCAAGATTCTCATAAAGATAGACATGAAAATATCGGCTATGGAACAATTGGTTTTGATAATCTAATTAAAATTATATATAATCCAAAATTAGAATCAATTCCTAAAATCTTAGAAACACCATATATAGGTACAAATCCACCATATAAAGATGAAATAAATATGATTAAAAATAAAAAATTTGACCAAAATATGAAAGAAAGACTACAAAAGCAAGTTTAAGGAAAAAACTTGCTTTTATAACTCAAATATAATTCTATAATTTTATCATATAAAGGTTTAGAAATATTTGTTTTTAATTCTTTAAAAACCTCTAAATCATTATTTAAAACTTTTAAATAATTTCTTTTTATAAAATTATATATTATAATAGATTCTGAATTTGTAATTTTAATATTATTTGTAGCAGCAAATTCTATAATATCATCAACAGTTAACTTGTTGTTAATATAATTAATAATTAGATTTTTATAAATATTTATCACCCAGTAAAATATATGAAATAACTTTTTAATTATGTGATAAACTAGTAATAGAGGGGAGGTCCTTATGAGCAAAAAATTAAATAAAAAGAAGAAATTATCTTTAACTAAGATTGAACAAAGAAGAATATTAATTATTTTAATTGCTGTTATAGGGTTGTTTGCAATTGTAACTATTAAATTTTATAAAGTAATGATAATTGATAATAAAAAATATAATGATCAGTTAGAAGAATTAACTCATAATATTGTTGAAGGACCTTCAACTCCACGAGGTAGAATTTATGATCGAAATTATAATATTATAGTTGATAATATTGCTGTAAAAACAATTTATTATAAAAAAGAAAAATCAATTTCTACTGAAGATGAAATTAACTTAGCTTATAAAGTTAGTAGACATTTAAATTTGGAATATAATAAGTTAGAAAAGAAAAATCAACAAGAATTTTATGTAGTTATCCATCCTAATATAGCAAATAGTAAAATAACTAATAAGGAATGGACTAAATTAGAACAAAGAAAATTAACTAATGATGATATTACTAAGTTAAAAATAAGTAGGATTACTGATGAAGAACTAAATACTATGAGTGAAGACGACAAAAAGGCAGCTTATTTATATTATTTAATGAATAAGGGTTATTCTTATGATGAAAAAACTATTAGAACTAATGATGTTACTGATGAAGAGTATGCATATATTTCAGAAAATAATAAAGAATTAAAAGGTTTTAATACTAGACTTGATTGGGAAAGAGTCTATCCTTACGGAGATACTTTTAAATCTATATTAGGAGTAGTGTCATCATCTTCTTCAGGTATTCCAGCAGAAGATAAGGATTATTATTTAAGTAAAGGATATTCCCTAAATGATAGAGTTGGTCTTAGTTATATTGAAAAACAATATGAAGACTACTTACGTGGAACTAAAGAATTATATCAGGCTGTAAACAGTCATGAATTAAAATTAGTTAGTGAAGGTAAACGAGGTAATGATATTGTCTTATCAATTGATATTAATTTACAAAAACAAGTAGAAGATATTTTGGCGGATGAAGTTACCAAAACTAAAAGTGAAGCTAATACTCAATTTTATGATCATTCATCAGTAGTTATAGAAGATCCTAATACAGGAGAAATTTTAGCTATGGCTTCTAAACAAATTGTAAACGGTAAAATAATTGATAATACTACTAGTATTTTAACTTCTCCAGTAACACCTGGTTCAATTGTTAAAGGTGCTTCAATCTTAGTAGGTTATAATACAGGTGCTTTACATATTGGAGATTATATTGTTGATGAATGTATTAAGGTTAGAGGTACTAATGAAAAATGTTCTTACATGACTTTAGGCCGAATTAATGATATTACAGCTTTAGCTAAATCAAGTAACGTTTATCAGTGGAAAACCGCTATTAAAGTGGCAGGTTATAATTATAGTAGAGGGATGACGCTACCACTTAATCAGACTGCATTTGATACTTATCGAGCTATGTATCATTCGTTTGGTTTAGGAGTAAAAACAGGAATAGATTTACCTATTGAAAGTGTAGGTTATGGTGCTAAAGAAGATACTAAAGCTGGAAATCTTTTAGATTTTGTAATTGGTCAATATGAAACTTATACAACTATTCAATTATCTCAATATATAACTACTATTGCTAATAAGGGTACTAGATTACAACCACATTTATTAAAAGAAGT
This sequence comes from uncultured Bacilli bacterium, assembly GCA_947628345.1. Classification (GTDB taxonomy): domain Bacteria; phylum Bacillota_I; class Bacilli_A; order RF39; family UBA660; genus UMGS995. The sequence goes on along the minus strand of CANQZM010000007.1, from coordinate 34,423 downwards.
TCATGAAGCTAGTGAAACAGAAGAGTTAAATAAAATAATTTATGAAAAGAAAGTTAAGGAATTAAATAAAATTGATACAAAAGAAGAATATATGAACCGTGTTCATGAAGGCTTTTATGCGGTTATTAATTCTAACGGTGGATATGGAAGAGGTTATATGAATCCAAACTATAGTCCTAGTGGTAAAACAGGAACATCTCAAAGTTTTATTGACACTGATAATGATGGAGTTATTGATAAAGAAACAATTACTTCAACATTTGTGGGCTATGCACCAAGCGATCAACCTAAAATGTCAATTGTTGTAGTCTCACCCAATTCATCTAGATCAGATACTGGTAATACTTTTGCAAGTACAGTAACTAAAAGAATTACCTCAAGGGTAACGGATGCATATTTTACACTTAATCCATAATTAAATACTTGTAGTGTCAAAAATAATAAATATATGATATACTAATAATATTATAGGATAGTGATGGTATGAAATTAAAGTATTATCTTAAGAAAAATATAAACATTAAAACTGGTTATTTAATTGCTATTATTATTACATCTATATTAATTGTAAGTTGTGGGTTTTCCTATGCTATTTTCTCAGTTCATAATGAAAGTAAGGGAGCTTTAAATATAGTGGCAGGAAATTTATATTCATACATAACTAGTCAAGATTTAGATAAAAATAATTCAATTGCCCTAGAACCTAATAATACGGTTATTATTAATGTCAAATTAATGAATGTAAATAGTATTAAAGTTAAGAGTAATTTATACTATGAAACTAATTCTCAGGATGTTTTAGTTTCTTATGTAGATGAAGTGATTGAAAGAACTGGTATTGTTTTAGATGCCAATGGTACAGAGCAAGATAGTAAAGAAGTAGCTATTAGAATTAGTAATAATAGTGATAATGAAGTAGCTACTGTTACTTTTGATAGTAGTGTTGGCTTAGCAACCGTTGATTTAAATTTTACAACTGATCAATTAGAAATTACTAAATATGATAGTAATCCATATATAGTTAATGCATATAATTATGATGATAATAGTATTGCTGATGATTATTGTTTAACTGGAGAAGAAACTACTTGTAAAGTATCAGATTGTTATAACAGTAAAGTGGCAGGAAGTTGTCCATCTGGAACAATTATTAAATATAAAGTAACTAATCAGTTAGAAAAAATATTTTATGTTATAGAAGATAAAGGTAGTAAAATAGTTATGCAGCAACGTGAAAATACTATTACTAATGTAGCTTGGAATGAAACTAGTACTACTACTAATCAAGGACCATTAACCGTACTTGCAAAATTAGAAATGGCTACAAAAGATTGGGTAAATGTTCTAGAACAAATTTATACTATGGGTACAACTGTTTTTAATAATAATAAATTTACTAGTTGTTCAACTTATAATACTTGTAGTTCTAATGAATATACTTTAACTGAAAAAAAAGTTAAGGCTAGATTAATAACTGTTCAAGAAGCTAGTTTGCTTAGTTGTTCTGATAGTATTAATTCTTGTCCTAGATGGATGAATAATTACTTACATTTATCTAAAAATTATAATGGTACAGAAGAAGATAATTTAATAGTAAGTAATCAATATAATATTGGTTATTGGACAATGAATTCTCAAACTGGAGGGAAAACAGCCTATTACCTTAATAATGCTGGTATGTTAACATCTGATAATGGTGAACCTACTAAATTATATGGAGCTAGAGCTGTAATTACTGTAAATAAGTAAAATTTTAGATTTAAAATCACTAAAACTATAAAAATCTTTTGCTTTTTTCTTGATTTTTGATATAATACCTATAGACGTAAGGAGGGATAGCATGGCAAAAGTAGGGAATAGACAAATGAAAACATTAATATGTAGTGAATGTAATGAAGAAAATTATAGAGTTGAAAAGAATGTTAAAAATACAACAGAACGTCTAAATTTAAATAGATATTGTCCTAGATGCAAAAAACATACAGAACATAAAGAAAAAAAATAAGCTAAATAAGGCTAGAAAAGGTGAAGATTATGATAAATGTAAATGATATCAAAAACGGAATGACTATTATGATAGACGGTCAAATTTATCAAGTAGTAGAGTTTTTACATGTAAAGCCAGGTAAAGGTTCAGCTTTTATGAAAACTAAATTGAGAAATTTGAGAACTGGTGGTATTGTTGAAAAAACATTTAATACTAATGTCAAATTTGAAAAGGCTAATATTAATAAACAAAACGTTCAATATTTATATAATACAGGAGATACTTACTTCTTTATGAATATGGAGACGTTTGAACAATTAGAGTTAAGTGCTGATCAAGTTGGTGACAGCAAAAATTATTTAATTGAAAATACTAGTGTGTATGTTATTTTATATGAAGGGGAACTATTAGGAATAGATTTACCTGATAAAATAGAATTTACAGTTGTTGAAACAGAACCTGCGGTTAGAGGAAATACTACTAATAATGCGCTTAAAGACGCAACTGTTGAGACTGGATTAGTTGTAAAAGTTCCATTATTTATTGAACAAGGTGAAAAAATTTTGGTTACTACAGCTGATGGAAAATACTCTTCAAGAGCTTAAATAAATTATATGATAAACCTCATTTCTACTTAAAAGATATGAGGTTTTATCTTGCTAAAAGAAAAACGCTGATATATAATCAAGAAGTAAAGAGGTGTCATTATGAATAAGGTAGCTTTAATAACTGGTGGAGCTAGTGGATTAGGTAAGGAAATTAGTAAATATTTAGCTAGTAAAAATTGTGATTTAGCAATTACTTATCTATCTTCTGAAAATTCTGCAGTTAAGTTAAAGAAAGAATTAGAAAAACAATTTGGAATAAAAATTAATATATATAAATGTGATATTACTGATGAAGATCAAATTAATTTAACTATTAATAAAATAATTAATGATTTTGGAAAAATTGATTATTTAGTCAATAATGCAGCTATTTGTATTGATACTATATTTGATGATAAGAATAAACAAAATTTTATGAAAACATTAGAAACAAATGTAGTAGGAACATTTTTAGTAAGTAAGTTAGTTGGAGCAATTATGTATAAACAAAGATCTGGTAGTATTGTTAATTTATCTTCTACTAATGGTATTAATAAATACTTTCCAATGTCAATTGATTATGATGCTTCAAAAGCGGCACTTAATTCTTTAACACATAACTTAGCTTTAGAGTTTGCTCCTTATATTCGAGTTAATGCTGTGGCGCCAGGGTGGGTTAAAACGGAAAATGAAATAAAAGATCTTGATATAGAATATATTAAAAGTGAAGAGGATAAGATTTTTATAAATAGGTTTGCTGAAGGTGAAGAAATTGCTAAAGTTATTTATTTTATACTATCAGATGATGCTAGTTATCTTAATAATCAAATAATAACAGTGGATGGAGGTACTTATTAATGGTTAAGAATATAGAAAACTTAATACAAGATGCAGAACTAACTTGCGCTGAACAATTTAGAAAAATAGATCAAATCTCCTTTACCAATGCAAAAAAAGTACTTAATGCTTTTCATGAACAAAAAATTAGTGAAAGTGATTTTGCGACTACTACTGGATATGGATATAACGATGTAGGACGTGATAAAATTGAAAAAATATTTAGTAAAATCTTAGGTTGTGAAGACGCCATTGTCAGAAATCAATTCATTTCTGGTTCACATGCCTTAACAGTAACTTTTTTCGCCTTATTAAGACCAAATGATACCTTATTATCTATTAGTGGAGAGCCATATGATACTTTACATGAAGTTATTGGTATTAAAGATAATCCCAGTAGTCTAAAATCTTTTGGAATTAATTATCAACAAATTGATTTAATTAATAATGACTTTAATTATGAAGAAATTAAAAAAGTAGTTACTTCATCTAACATAAAAGTTATTGAAATACAAAGATCTAAAGGTTATTCTACTAGAAAATCAATTACTTTAGATCAAGTTCAAAAAGTGGTTAAGTTTATAAAAGATATTAATCAAGATATAATTATTATGGTCGATAATTGCTATTGTGAATTTGTTGATGTTAAAGAAGTTGGCGAATGTGGAGTTGATATTGTAGTTGGATCGTTAATTAAAAATTTGGGTGGAGGTATTGCCCCTAATGGTGCCTATGTCGCTGGACGTCATGATTTGATAGAACTAGTAGGAGAAAGATTAACTTTACCTGGAGAAGGAAAAGAAGTAGGACCAAGTTTAGGTATTAACCGTAGTTTACTACAAGGATTATATTTGGCTCCAAGTGTGGTTGCGGCAAGTTTAAAAATTGCTACTTTAACTTCTTGTCTTATGGAAAAATTAGGTTACGAGGTAGAACCTAAATACAACGAAGAAAGAGCAGATATTGTTCAAAATATAATCTTTAAATCTTCTGAAGAATTAATTAAATACGTTCAGGGTATTCAACAAGGATCTCCTATTGATGCTCATTGTATACCATATCCTTGGGATATGCCTGGTTATAGTGATCAAGTTATTATGGCATCAGGTTCTTTTACTCAAGGCTCAAGTATTGAAATTAGTTGTGATGGACCTATAAGAGAACCGTATATTGCCTACCAACAAGGTTCACTTACTTATGAGATGGGAAAACTGGCTTTAATTTATGCTGTCAAGAATATGACAACTGATTAATAAAGTTGTAGCATAATTACAGAAACTATGCTATTCTACTATTATAGAAAGGAGTAAAGGTATGGATAATTATGTATCTAGTAGCGCTGTTTCTAGTGCAAACGTAGATTCACTAGTAGCAGCAATTTTAGGCATAGGGGCATTTGCAGTTTTGATTATGTTAGCAGTAGGTATAATAACTATTGTTGGAATGTGGAAAATATTGAAGAAAGGAAATAAACCAGGATGGGCAGCACTTATTCCATTTTATAATTCATGGTGTTTATGTGAAGTCGCAGGTATAAATCCGATGTGGATTTTAATTGTACTTTTCGCACCAATACTAAATATAATACCAATCATAGGAACATTGGCAGCATTTGTAATTGAAATTTACTTTATGATACTACTATATGTAAGTTTAGCTCGTAGTTTTGGAAAAGGTGATGGTTTTGCTGCAGGATTGATATTATTACCACCAATTTTTGCTTGTATACTAGGTTTGGGATCAAGTGAATATATTGGACCACATCCAATGAAAGATATTATCTTTAAAAATTATCAACCACAATCTAATCAAAATCAATCTCAACCAAATGTGTCTGCTACTCAGGGTAATGTTAATCAAACAACAACATCAACTGAAACTTCAGCTCAAAAATTTTGTCCAGCATGTGGTAGCTCAATCGAAGGTAATGTTAGTTTTTGTCCAAGGTGTGGTAAATCAATAAATTAAGAATATTTATTATGAATATTCTTTTTTTTTGGTCATATAGTGTATTGTAAGGAGGAGAACACGTATGATTAATAAACAAAATTTATGGTTTTTGACATTGTTTAGTTTGATTTTAGTTCTTAGTGTCTATTATATTACAATGCCCAATGATTTGTTAGTAAATAATGTAGGAAATAAAGTTACTACTAGTGGTAAAAGTAAAACAACAGTAACTGAGACTAACTCTTTAGTAGCTATGAGAGTATCCTTAGAAGAAGAACGTCAAGAGGAAATGGTTAGTTTACAAGAAAAATTAACCGATGAAAATACTACCACAGAAGAAAAAAATAATGCTTATGAACAATTAAAGTATTTAAACCAATTACAAGGTGAAGAAGAAAAAATTGAAAAACAAATCAAAGAAGAATATAAACTTGATAGCTTTGTCAAAATAGATGATAAGAACATAGAGGTAGTAGTTATTAAAGATAAACATGATAGTAGTATCGCAAATAATATCATGCGACTTGTTCAAGCTAATTATAACGAAAAAATGTATATTACTGTGACATTTAAAAAAAGTTAGGCATATAAACTGAAACATTTTTTTTCCACTTCATACAATACTTTAGGTAACGTATAAAAGAAGGGAAGAATAATATGTCAAAAGGTATTTTAACAAATAGAGAAAGAGAAGTATTTGAACTTTTAATTCTTAATAAAACAACTAAAGAAATCGCAGATATTTTAAAAATTAGTGAGAAAACAGTAAGAAATCATATTTCAAATACTATGCAAAAGCTTGGGGTTAATGGTAGAGCCAGTGCTGTTGTTGAATTATTAAAATTGAAAGAAATATCATTATAAACGTACTAAGATAGTACGTTTTTTCATATGATTAAACAGGTGATACTATGTTAAAGAAAAAAGCTCTTAGAAAAATATTTATTACTACCTTAACAGCCTTTATTTTATTAGTAGCTTATTCTATTCCTAATACTATGAAAGAAGAAAAAACTATTAAAACTAATTTGGAAGTTGAATATATTACAGGTATAGGTACTAATTATATTTATTTATTAGATAAAAATAATTATCTAGTAAAGACCAATATTTTGTTAGATAAACAAGATAAAACTGAACAAATTAAATTACTTTTAAATAATTTAATTCAAAATGATAATGCTAAATTTCCTAATGGCTTAAAAGCAACTATTCCTGAAAATACTAAAGTTATAAATGTTAATTATGATGAAGAATATGTAACAATAAATTTTAGTAAGAAATTTTTAAATATAAAACCAAACCTAAAAGAAAAAATGATAGAATCAATAGTATATAGTATTATGGATTTAGGTGATATTAAAGGAGTTATAATTGAAGTAGAAGATGAAATATTAAAAGATTATGCAAAGGTTTTAGATAAAAGTTTAGGTATCAATAAAGAATATAATATAAAATCCCGAAAAAATATTAATAAAGTAGTTATCTATTATTTAGAAAAAATAGATAATAATGAATATTATGTACCAGTTACTAAATATGTCAATGATGATCGGGATAAAATTAAAATTATTGTAGATGAATTAACTACTAGTTATATATATGAACCTAATTTAATGAGTTTTTTAAATAGTAATACCAAATTACTTAATCATGCTGAAAAAGAAAATGTTATGTCAATTAATTTTAATAATGCTATTTTTGATAAAAATAATAAAATAGTAGAAGAAGTTACTTATACTTTAGCTTATTCAGTTTTTGATAATTATGATGTTAACCAAGTCTTAATTCAAGTAGATGGAAATAATATTGAAACTATTGGTAAAAAAGATTTACCATGATTTCTTTTTATTATTAAAATTATTGTTAAGTTCCTGTAAAATTTAAGGGAAAAGAAAAAAATGAATTTGTTTTATCCACAGATTCATTTTATTGTGCAAAAATATATGGATTGTTATGAAACGAAAAGAGGAATTTTAAATTTTTCTAAAAAATGTTTTTATTTATAATTGCTCTTTACTGCATAGAAATATGATTTATTATACTATAATCAGACTTAATTGCATTATTTAGTTAAAACTGACTTCCAAATGAAATTTAACAATAAATGTAAAATAGTGTAAAAACATCTTGACTTTTTGTCGAAAAAGTTGTATAATATAGTCAACAACAGAGGGGAATATTCTTACAGTAACATATAATAAGTAGGAGGATTATTTATGAATAAGATTGTAATTAAAACAATGGTAGGTTTTCTATCACTTGGTGCGGTAACTGGTGCAGGTGTTTTAACAAAAAATTACACTAAACATGATGACCAATTAACTAATATTGCTAAAGTTGCTCAAGGAAATTCTTCTTTAAAATATGTAAATCAGGAAATTAAACAAGCAAAAGAAGAATTAAATGAAGCTAAAGAGGCTAAAGAAAAGGCTGAAAAAGAAGTAAAAAATGCTGAAGAAACAATTAATAAAGCATCTAAAGAGAAAGAAGAAGCTATACTTGAACTAAAAAATGCAAAGACACCTGAAGAAAGAAAAGCAGCACAAGAAAAAATAGATGCCGCAACAGCAAAAATAGAGCAAGCTGAGAAAACAAAGAAATCAGCTGAAAAGAAAGTAGAGGAAGCAAATAAAACAGTAGAACAAAAAGAACAAAATGTTGAAGAAAAAGTTGCTGCAGCAAAAGAAAAGGAAAATAAACAAAATCAAATGGTTTCAAACAAAAAATCTGAATCTAATAAATCTAATTCAAATGTAACAAATAATACAACAACAAAACAAAAAGAGGAATCAGAAGGACAAGGGCCTAAGTATGATCTTAGTGATTATCCAGATATATTAAATAAAATAAACGAAGAAACTAAAAGGCAAGAAGAAGAAATAAGAAAAGAAGCTGAAAAGAAAACAGTTGAATTCCATTTCTATAGTACAAATAAAAGTTTACCAATTCGTTGTACAGAAAGTTACTGTGGTGATAGTGGACACATATGGTTTGTTGAAGTAGAATGTGATTTAAACAAATGTGAAGGATTTACTGATTCTAGAACAGGTACTCAAGTTTCTACTTTACTAATAGGAAAACGTGCTGATATTACCAACTACACAGTAACTGCACCAGCTGCAAAATATGGGTATAGATTTGTTGGATGGGAATTAATATCTTCAAGAAAAGCTGTCTCAAATGAATTGGGTTCAGGAGTTCTTTCAGGTAAGTATATAGCAACATATGAAAAAGTTTAATTATTGAATAGTCTACAAAGTTAAAAAACTGGTATCAAAAAAATTGAACGTTAAAATGAGACCGTAGTTTGTAAATAAAAAATCTTTCCATGATAAAATAAAAAATGGAGAGATTTTTATTATTAAAATTATTTGGTTTTACTTTTTTTAATTTTTATGTTATCTTATATATTGTAAGATAATTACTAGTTATAAGCAGTTTGAAAGTTTAAAGAGGTGGAATCATGGATAAAAATAAGAAAAAAAAGAAAAGTTCAAATTCAAAAGAACAAAATAGTAAACGAAAGGCAATTATTATACCAATTGTTGCTATATCTATTATAGTTATTTTAATAGGAATAATTTTATCATTTAAAGATGCTAAAAGAAAAATAACTTTAAACTACATTATTGAACATAAGCAATCTGCATACGTATTTATCACTAATAGTGATAAAACTAAGTGTTCAAAATGTGCATCAATACAAGAAAGATTAGATGAAAAAGAAATTAATTACGTTATGGTTGATGTTAATAAGTATTCTAAAGAAGAATTAAAAAAGCTTATGAAAAAAGCTGATTTAATTGATGATAATATGGAGTATCCGGCTTTAATTTATTATAGTAAAGGATATAAATATATTAGTTTTTCAGGATTAGTTGATAAAAGTAATGTCGATAATTTTATTGAAACAGTACACTCCAATGTCGCCAATTAATTTGAATTTTATATGTAAAAAATAGTCAAATGCTTTGCAGTTTGATTATTTTTTTTGTATAATTAATATGTATAGTAATGGAGTGATAAAACATGGCGTTAAAATATGATGAATCATCGATTAAAATCTTAGAGGGTTTAGAAGCAGTTAGAAAACGTCCTGGAATGTATATAGGATCAACTGATAAAAGAGGATTGCATCACTTGGTTTGGGAAATTGTAGATAACTCAGTTGATGAAGCAATTAATGGCTTTGGGGACTATATTAAAATAACGATTCATAGTGATAAAAGTGTTAGTGTAGAAGATCATGGACGTGGTATTCCAACCGGAATTCATGCATCAGGTAAATCTACTCCAGAAGTTATTTTTACAGTATTACATGCGGGTGGTAAGTTTGAAACTGATGGTTATAAAGTATCAGGAGGGCTTCATGGCGTTGGCTCAAGTGTTGTTAATGCCTTATCTAAATGGATGGAAGTAACAATTAAGAATAATAAAGAAGAACATTATATACGCTTTGAAAATGGTGGTAAAGTTGCAGTACCATTAAAAAAAATAGGTACTACTAATAGAACTGGTACAACTGTTAGATTCTTACCAGATGATAGTATTTTTTCATCTACTAATTTTTCATTTACAACTATTTGTGAACGAATGCAAGAAAGTGCTTTTCTTTTAAAAGGAATAACAATTGAAGTTATTGATGAAGAAGATGAAAGACAAGCTAAGTATTGTTATCAAAGAGGTATTGAAGAATTTGTTGAAGATTTAAATAAGGGTAAAAATGTTTTACATAAAGTCTTATCTTTATCTGGTGTTAAAGATAAAATAGAAGTAGATATTTCAATGCAATATACTGATACTTACAATGAAAACATAGTTAGTTTTGTTAATAATGTTAAAACTATTGATGGTGGAAGTCATGAAGTTGGATTTAAAACAGCCTTAACTAGAGTTTTTAATGATTATGCAAAAAACAATGGCTTTATTAAGGGTAAGGATAAGTCACTAGAAGGTAGTGATGTAAGAGAAGGACTAACAGCTGTTATTAGTTTAAAAATTCCTGAAAATTTATTACAATTCGAAGGTCAAACTAAAGGTAAATTAGGTACTCCACAAGCCCGTGTTGCAGTAGATACAATAGTAACAGAACAAATTAAAATCTTTTTAGAAGAAAATAAGGCTATTGCAACTGAAATTATTAATAAATCCTTAAAAAGTAAAATTGCTCGTGAGGCAGCTCGTAAAGCTCGTGAAGATGCCCGTAAAGGCAATAAGAAAAATAGTAAAGAGCGTAGCTTATCTGGTAAATTAGCACCAGCACAAAGCAAGGATAAAACAAAAAAAGAATTATTTTTAGTCGAAGGAGATTCAGCAGGAGGTTCCGCTAAGCAAGGTAGGGATAGAAGTTATCAAGCTATTTTACCATTACGTGGTAAGGTGTTAAATACTGAAAAAACCAAAGAAGAAGATATCTTAAAAAACGAAGAAATTAATACTATGATTTATACCATTGGAGCTGGTTACGGACCTAATTTTTCAATTGATGAATGTGAATATTCTAAAGTTATCATCATGAGTGATGCTGATGAAGATGGAGGCCATATTCAGTGTTTATTACTAACATTTTTTTATCGCTATATGCGACCATTAATTGAAGATGGACGTTTATTTGTAGCTTTACCACCTCTATTTAAGATTCAATGTGGTAAAGAAATAGAATATGCTTATTCTATAGAAGAAATGAAAGAAAAAGCTAAAGGCAAAAAATGTGATATTCAAAGATATAAGGGATTAGGAGAAATGAATGCTGATCAACTTTGTGAAACTACAATGCAAAAGGGAACTAGAACTTTAATAAGAGTTAATATTGAAGATGCCCAACTAGCTGAAAAACGTGTTAGTATTTTAATGGGTGATGATGTTCCACCACGTAAAGAGTGGATTGATGAAAATGTTGAATTTACCTTAGAAGATGAATATCAAATATAAAAATTTAGGAGGTTATTTTATATGAGTGATATTGAACAAAGATATCAAAAGTTAAAAAAAATTCAAGAGGAATTATTAAAGGTTAAACAAAAAATAGAAAGATATGAGCAAGATCCATTAATTAAAGATTACATATATCAAAAAAAATTAATTGATTTATATGATACAGTAATTAATAAGGATATTGTTGACATGGCTCTTAATACGGAAGATACCGATATAATAGAAAGTGTAATTATTTATACTTACTATGGTACATATTTAAATGCTAGTGAAGGGAAAGATCATCAGGTTATGTATGATTATTTTAGACCGGACTTTAGAAAATATAAAAATATAGAAACTGGAGATGTTATTAAAATTAAAATTTCTAATGATCAAGAGTTTAATAAAGAAAATATTATATTATATCCTGATAATATTAATACTGATTTAGAACAATTTTATAACGAAAGCAGAGAAAAGTTTTTTGATAAGGCTTTAACACAAGGAATATCACTAACAAAAAAACAATATCATAGAAAAAATACAAAATAAGGGTTGATAAGCTATGTATAAAACAGGAGAAGAGTTTTTAAATAAGTTATATAATGATATGCATATGGACTATATTGTAAATCATAAAGCTTTAAAAAGTGATACCCCAGAAGAAAAAATAAGTAAATATTTAGATAGATTAGAAAAAGTCCATGAAGAAGTTAAAGATAATCCTCATAGATTAGAAATGTTACTAAATATTTATTATGATAAATATGTAATAAAAGAGCTACCTTCTTCTTATATCAATTTACAAAAAGAAATATATAAAGAACAAGGATATGGAAATATAGAAATAGACAACAAAATGAAAGAAGAACTATTAAAAGTAGTTCAAAAAGATCAAAAACAATCATTAAAAGAATGGATAACCTATTTAACAAGTGATGATGCAATGTATCCAATGTGGTTTAAAAATTATGCTTTTAAAGGAATGATCAAATTAGGAAAATTTGATAAAGAAAAAATGAAGTTTACCAGAAGAGGTAAAACTACAGTAGAACCATATTTAGAATTAAATCAAGAAATATTAGCTCAAATATATGATGTAATAAAAAGTGAAATAGGAAAAAATGAAATAACAGAAGAACAACAAGAAATATTAAGTGCAGGAGAAAGTTTTCAAAAGTTATATATTTATTTTCTAACCAAACAAAATTATAAGAGTCAAGATAAAGAAACAGACGGGATATGGATAAAATATGAGCAAGGAAGTGACTCTAAAAAATTATGTGATAGTCTTCAAGGAAAAAATACAGGATGGTGTACAGCGGGATATGAAACAGCAAAGACTCAATTAGAAAACGGTGACTTTTATATTTACTATACTAAAGATAACGAAGGAGAATATACAAATCCAAGAATTGCGATAAGAATGAATGGGAAAGACAAAATAGGAGAAGTAAGAGGAGTAAGTAAAAATCAAAATCTAGAAGAAGAGATGACAGAAATCGCCGATAAAAAACTAGATGAATTTCAAGATAAAGAAAAATATCAAAAAAAAGTACATGATATGAAATTACTAACAGAGCTAGATAAGAAAGTAAAAGAAAATAATGAATTAACAAAAGAAGAACTAAAATTTTTATATGAAATAGAATCAGAAATAGAAGGATTTGGATATGGAAAAGATCCTAGAATAAAAGAAATAAAATCAAAAAGAGATAAACTTTTAGATTTAAGTATAATATTTGACTGTAGGAAAGATCAAGTAGGAACAAGAATGGAAGACTTTGATATTAATGATATAGTAGTTTATGCATCTAGTATTGCTTACCGTGGAGAAACAGTACCAAACCAATTTAAACATTTAAAAGCTATAATAGGCAATGCTTGCTTTGATTTATTAAAAGATGCTCGAGGCTTAAATAATCTAGAATATATAGGTAAATCTGCCAATTTTGATTCATTAAAAGATGCTCGAGGTTTAAAAGGTCTTGAATATATAGGTGAATATGCTTCTTTTGATTTATTAAATGATGCCAATGGCTTAAATAATCTAAAATATATAGGGTGGAATTCTTATTTTAAATCATTAAAAGATGCCCAAGGTTTAAAAAGTCTTAAATATATAGGTGGGAATGCTTACTTTAGTTCATTAAAAAATGCTGAAGGTTTAGAAAGCCTTGAAAATATTGAAGATGATGCTTACTTTAATTCATTAGAAGATGCCCAAGGTTTAAATAATCTTAAATATATAGGAGGATATGCTGACTTTACATTTTTAAAAACTGCCCAAGGCTTAAATAATCTAAAATATATAGGTAATTACGCTAACTTTTCTTTATTAAAAGATGGTAAAGGATTAAATAATCTAGAATATATAGGTGGATATGCTAACTTTCATTCATTAAAAATAGCTGAAGGCTTAAATAAACTTGAATATATAGGTGGGAATGCTTATTTTGAATTATTAGAAGATACTGAAGGTTTAAATAACCTTAAATATATAGGTGGGTATCCTTACTTTGAATCATTAGAAGATGCAGAACCATTAAAAAATTGTAATAAATATGATGAAATAAAAGAAGAAGTAGAAGAAAAGTTAACTTCAAGAAGAAGTAAATAAATTTGATAATAAATATTTATAAAAGTTAGGAGATGAGGATAATATGTATAAAACAGGAGAAGAGTTTTTAAATAAGTTATATAGTGATATGCATATGGACTATATTGTAAATCATAAAGCTTTAAAAAGTGATACCCCAGAAGAAAAAATAAGTAAATATTTAGATAGATTAGAAAAAGTCCATGAAGAAGTTAAAGATAATCCTCATAGATTAGAAATGTTACTAAATATTTATTATGATAAATATGTAATAAAAGAGCTACCTTCTTCTTATATCAATTTACAAAAAGAAATATATAAAGAACAAGGATATGGAAATATAGAAATAGACAACAAAATGAAAGAAGAACTATTAAAAGTAGTTCAAAAAGATCAAAAACAATCATTAAAAGAATGGATAACCTATTTAACAAGTGATGATGCAATGTATCCAATGTGGTTTAAAAACTATGCTTTTAAAGGAATGATCAAATTAGGAAAATTTGATAAAGAAAAAATGAAATTTACAAGAAGAGGCAAAACTACAGTAGAACCATATTTAGAATTAAATAGAGAGATATTAGCTCAAATATATGATGTAATAAAAAGTGAAATAGGAAAAAATGAAATAACAGAAGAACAACAAGAAATATTAAGTGCAGGAGAAAGTTTTCAAAAGTTATATATTTATTTTTTAACAAAACAAAACTATAAAAGTCAAGATAAAGAAACAGACGGAATATGGATAAAATATGAACAAGGAAGTGATTCTAAGAAATTATGTGATAGCTTGCAAGGAAAAAGTACAGGATGGTGTACAGCAGGATATGAAACAGCAAAGACACAATTAGATATAGGAGACTTTTATATTTATTATACCAAAGATGAAGAAGGAAAATATACAAATCCAAGAATTGCGATAAGAATGAATGGCAAAGAAGAAATAGGAGAAGTAAGGGGAGTAAGTAAAAATCAAAATCTAGAAGAAGAGATGACAGAAATCGCAGATAAAAAACTAGATGAATTTAAAGATAAAGAAAAATATCAAAAAAAAGTACATGATATGAAATTACTAACTAAAATAGATAAGAAAGTAAAAGAAAATAAAGAATTAAATAAGAATGAATTAAAATTTTTATATGAAATAGGATCAAAGATACAAGGATTTGGATATGAAGAAGATCCTAGAATAGAAGAGATTAAATCAAAAAGAGATATCAAAGAAGATTTAAGTATAATATTTGACTGTAGGAAAGATCAAGTAGGAACAAGAATAGAAGACTTTAATACTAATGATATAGTAGTTTATGCATTGGGTATCGTATGCTATGAAGAAAAAGTACCAAACCAATTTAAACATTTAAAAGCTATAATAGGCAATGCTGACTTTCATTTATTAAAAGATGCTCGAGGCTTAAATAATCTAAAATATATTGGTTATCTTGCTGTTTTTGAATCATTAGAAGATGCGAAAGGTTTAGAAAGTTTGGAATATATAGGTCTAAGTGTTCGCTTTAATTCATTAAAAGATGCTCGAGGATTAAATAGTCTTCAATATATAGGCGGAGATGCTTTCTTTAATTCGTTAAAAGATGCTCAAGGTTTAAATAATCTTAAATATATAGGGTGGAATGCTTATTTTAAATCATTAAAAACTGCCCAAGGTTTAAATAAACTTGAATATATAGGTGGATTTGCTAACTTTCCATTATTAAAAAATGCTGAAGGTTTAGAAAGACTTGAAAATATTAAAGATGATGCTTACTTTAATTCATTAAAAGATGCTCAAGGTTTAAATAATCTTAAATATATAGGCGGAAAGGCTAACTTTCATTCATTAAAAATAGCTGAAGGCTTAAATAATCTTAAATATATAGGTGATTATGCTAACTTTGAAAAATTAAAAAATGCCCAAGGCTTAAATAAACTTGAATATATATTTGGGGATGCTTATTTTGAATCATTAGAAGATACTGAAGGCTTAAATAATCTTAAATATGTGGGTTTGAATGCTGACTTTGAATCATTAAAAGATTCTCAAGGTTTAAATAATATTGAATGTATAGGAGGAACTGCTGACTTTGAATCATTAAAAGATGCTCGAGGCTTAAATAATCTAAAATATATAGGTGGGTATTACTTTAAATCATTATTAAATGCAGAACCATTAAAGAATTGTAATAAATATGATGAAATAAAAAAAGAAATTGAAAAAAGGTTAACTTCAAAAAGAAGTAAATAGGTTTGATAATAAATATTTCTAAAAATTAGGAGATGAGGATAATATGTATAAAACAGGAGAAGAATTTTTAAATAAGTTATATAATGATATGCATATGGACTATATTGTAAATCATAAAGCTTTAAAAAGTGATACCCCAGAAGAAAAAATAAGTAAATATTTAGATAGATTAGAAAAAGTCCATGAAGAAGTTAAAGATAATCCTCATAGATTAGAAATGTTACTAAATATTTATTATGATAAATATGTAATAAAAGAGCTACCTTCTTCTTATATCAATTTACAAAAAGAAATATATAAAGAACAAGGATATGGAAATATAGAAATAGACAACAAAATGAAAGAAGAACTATTAAAAGTAGTTCAAAAAGATCAAAAACAATCATTAAAAGAATGGATAACCTATTTAACAAGTGATGATGCAATGTATCCAATGTGGTTTAAAAACTATGCTTTTAAAGGAATGATCAAATTAGGAAAATTTGATAAAGAAAAAATGAAATTTACAAGAAGAGGCAAAACTACAGTAGAACCATATTTAGAATTAAATAGAGAGATATTAGCTCAAATATATGATGTAATAAAAAGTGAAATAGGAAAAAATGAAATAACAGAAGAACAACAAGAAATATTAAGTGCAAGAGAAAGTTTTCAAAAGTTATATATTTATTTTTTAACCAAACAAAATTATAAGAGTCAAGATAAAGAAACAGAAGGAATATGGATCAAATATGAACAAGGAAGTGACTCTAAGAAGTTATGTGATAGTCTTCAAGGAAAAAATACAGGATGGTGTACAGCAGGATATGAAACAGCAAAGACACAATTAGATATGGGAGACTTTTATATCTACTATACCAAAGATAACGAAGGAGAATATACAAATCCAAGAATTGCGATAAGAATGAATGGCAAAGAAGAAATAGGAGAAGTAAGAGGAGTAAGTAAAAATCAAAATCTAGAAGAAGAGATGACAGAAATCGCAGATAAAAAACTAGACGAATTTCAAGATAAAGAAAAATATCAAAAAAAAGTACAAGATATGAAAAAACTAACAGAACTAGATAAAAAAGTAAAAGAAAATAAAGAATTAACAAAAGAAGAATTAAAATTTTTATATGAAATAGAATCAGAAATAGAAGGATTCGGATATGAAGAAGATCCTAGAATAGAAGAGATTAAATCAAAAAGATATATCAAAGAGGATTTAAGTATAATATTTGACTGTAGGAAAGATCAAGTAGGAACAAGAAAGATAGACTTTGATACTGATGATATCGTAGTTTATGCATCAAATATCATATGTTATGAAGAAACAGTACCAAAACTATTTAAACATTTAAAAGCTATAATAGGTGATGCTCACTTTTCTTATTTAAAAGATGCCCAAGGCTTAAATAATCTTAAATATATTTGTGGATATGTTAACTTTAGATCATTAAAAACTGCCCAAGGTTTAAATAATCTTGAATATATAGGTAGAAATGCTTACTTTAATTCATTAGAAGATGCTCAAGGCTTAAATAAACTTAAATATATAGGTGGAAATGTTGCCTTTGATTCATTAAAAGTTGCCCAAGGCTTAAATAATCTTGAATATATAGGTGGAGATGCTGACTTTGAATCATTAAAAGATTCTCAAGTTTTAAATAATCTTAAATATATTGGTGATAGTGCTCACTTTGATTTATTAGAAGATGCTGAAGGTTTAGAAAGTCTTGAACACATAGGTTTAGATGCTTACTTTAATTCATTAAAAGATGCCCAAGGTTTAAATAATCTTAAATATATAAAGTGGGATGCTTACTTTAATTCATTATTAGATGCAGAACCATTAAAAAATTGTAATAAATATGATAAAATAAAAAGAGAAATTGAAGAAAGGTTAACTCCAAGAAAAAATAAAATATAAACTAGAATTAGGTGATAGAAATGGCTAAGAAAAAAGAAGTACAAGAAGTTATTGAAAAAATATTTGACTATACTTTAGAAGATATAATGGGTGAACGTTTTGGTAGTTACTCTAAATATATTATTCAAGATCGTGCAATACCAGATGCAAGGGATGGTCTAAAACCAGTTCAACGTCGTATTTTATATTCAATGCATAAAGAAAAAAATACGTATGACAGAGCATACCGAAAAAGTGCCAAAACAGTTGGTGATGTTATCGGTAATTATCATCCACATGGAGATACATCCATTTATGATGCGATGGTTAGGATGAGTCAACCTTGGAAAACTAGAAATCCATATATTGATATGCATGGTAATAATGGCTCAATTGATGGAGACAGTCCAGCTGCTTATCGTTATACTGAAGCTAGACTTTCAAAAATAAGTAATGAAATGGTTAGAGATATTGAAAAAGACACAGTTGAGTTTGCCCCTAACTTTGATGATACAACTGAAGAACCAACTGTTCTACCAGCAAGATTCCCTGCTTTATTAGTTTATGGAGCCCAAGGAATTTCAGCAGGATATGCTACTAATATTCCACCTCATAATTTGGAAGAAATTATTGATGCTACTGTCTATCGTATTGATAATCCTAATTGTAGTCTAGATAGTTTAATGAAATATGTTAAGGGACCTGACTTTCCAACAGGAGGTATTGTTGAAGGACTTAGTGGAATCGAACAAGCATATAAAACCGGTCGTGGTCGAATTGTAATTAGGAGTCGTTATCATTTTGAAGAAGAAAAAGGTAAAAATGCAATAGTTATTACCGAAATTCCTTTTGAAGCTAATAAAACTCAAATGGTTAAGAAAATTGATGACATTAGAATTGATAGAAAAATTGATGGTATTGTTGAAGTAAGAGATGAATCAGCTGCTGATGTGCGTATTGTTATTGACTTAAAAAAAGGAACCAACAAAGAATTAGTCTTAAATTATTTACTTAAAAATACTGATATGCAAATAAGTTATAATTTTAATATGGTATCAATTGTTAATAAAAGACCTAAATTACTTGGTTTAGCTCAAGCTCTAGATGCTTTTATTGCTCATCAAAAAGAAGTAGTAACTAGAAGAACTCAATTTGATTTAAATCATGCTGAAGCTAGATTACACATAGTTGAAGGATTAATTAAATGTATTTCTATTTTAGATGAAGTTATTAAGGTAATTAGAGCAAGTAAAAACAAATCAGATGCCAAGGATAATTTAGTTAAAGAATTTGCTTTTTCAGAACGTCAAGCTGAGGCTATTGTTATGTTACAATTATATCGCCTAACTAATACTGATGTAGTAGAACTTCAAGAAGAAATGATGAAATTACAAAAAATTATTGAAGGGTTAACTTCTATTTTAGGTGATTCTAATGTTTTAAAAAATGTTATGAAAAAAGAATTAAGAGATATTAAGAAAAATTATCCAACACCACGTATTACAGATATTAAAGAAGATATCACAGAAATAAAAATTGATACTACAGAAATGATAGCTAAAGAAGATGTAATAGTGGCAATCACAAAAGATGGTTATATTAAAAGAACTAGTTTTAGAAGCTATCAAGCTAGTAATGGTGATGTTCCTACTTTAAAGGAAAACGATTATATTATTGGTCAGTATGAAATGTCTACTTTGGATACTTTATTAGTTTTTACAACTAGTGGTAATTATTTATATATTCCAGTTCATACTATTTTTGATATAAAATGGAAAGATATGGGTAAACATATTTCTAATTTAATTGCTCTAAATCAAGATGAAAAAGTAGTTTCTGCTATTCCAATATATGAATTTAATGACAATTTAATTGTTATAGCTACTAAAAACGGTATGATTAAGCGTAGTAAAGTTAGTGACTTTAAACTTACTAGATATTCGAAACCAGCATCTTGTATGAAATTGAAGGATGATGATTTAGTAGTTGATGCCTTTTTAGAGGAAAAGAATTGTATCTTTGTTACCACTAATAGTGGTTATGGATTAAGTTTTAAAACTAGTGAAATTCCAGTTGTTGGAGTAAAAGCTAGTGGCGTTAAATCTATTAAATTAAAAAATGATTATGTGGTTAGTGTTAATAATTTTGATTATCAAAAAGAAGAATTTATCTCAGTTATAACTGATAAAGGTACAGGTAAAAGAATAAGATTAAATGAATTTCCAATCGCAACTAGAGCTAATAGAGGCTTGTTACTGTTAAGAGAAGTTAAAACTAATCCATATTTAATATTAAAGTCTTTTATAGTAGATGTAAAAAACCATTTAGGTATATCTACTTCCTCAGAAATTATTGAAATTAAAGCAACTGAGTTGCCAATTATGGATAGATATTCTACTGGTAGTCAGTTAGTAAAAAAAGAAGTTAAAGATGCCTTTATTGTAAAAACATTGGAAACCAAAATGGATTTTAAGGAAAATTTAGAATCAACAGAAGAAGTTAGTTCTAGAGTATCAAAAAAGGAACAAATAAGCCTACAAGAAATTGATGACAGGTTAATGACTATTGATGATTTCTTAGATTAATTATAAAAATAGTAATCACTAAAAAAACTAATTCATATATATTAATAGGTGGTTATATGTCTAAAGAACTATTTAAAAAATTTGTTAGAAATTATCCTGAATTAGGTAATAGTGTAATGGATAATAAAACAAGTTGGCAAAAATTATATGAATTATATGAAATGTATGGTGAAGATAGTAATGTTTGGGATAAGTATATTACTAAAAATAAGATAACTGTTCCTGCTAAGTCAACAGAAACTTCATTTGGAGAATTAATTAATATGATTAAAAATATTGATTTAGATTCGGTTCAAAAAGGGGTAAATAATTTACAAAAAACAATTGGATTACTTCAAGATATTGGAATTGGTTCTAAAAATAATAACTCAAATTATGAACCAAGACCAATGTATCGCTATTTTGATGACTAATGAATATTAAAACTCAAATGATAATAAGAAGTAATCCAAATATATATCGCTTTCTGAGAGAAAATTCATCTTGGTATAAAGCTTTGAATAGAAATCCCAATAGTATTAAAGAATTAGAATTAGCTATGAAACAACAATATAAATTAACTACAGAAAATCGTTTAGAAAAATTAAATAATAGCATGAGTTTAATTAGAAGTTTTATGGATATATTAAAATAAATGCATGAATTAAGATTCATGTATTTTTTAGTAATAGCTTGTTTTAATATTTTACTTATTATATAATTTCATTATAATAAAAATTAGTTAGAAGTGGTGAATATGATTGAACTTTTAGAAAAAATAGAAGACTTAAAAATAGAATTAGATAAATTAGATTTATTTAAAGAATTAGATATAGCTAAAGAAAAAATAAACAGTAATGAAAAATTAATTTCAAAAATAAAAGAATATAATAATACTTATGATAAAAATTTACGAATGAATATTTATAGTTATGATGAGATAAAAAATTATAAGAGATTAGAAAATGAAGTTAATTTATTAATAATTTCTATTAATAATCAATTAAAAAGATTACAAGATAAAGGAAGTTGTTCTCATGAAAATAGTTAGTGGTTCACTAAAGGGTAGGCAACTAGAGGGATATTTACTAAAAGGTACTCGTCCTACTATGGATAGAGTAAAAGAAAGTTTATTTGCTATGATACAGGATTATATAGTAGATAGTATTTGCTTAGATTTATTTGCAGGTAGTGGTAATTTAGGAATTGAAGCAATTAGTCAAGGTGCTAGAAAAGTCTATTTTAATGATAATGATTATAAAGCTAAAATAATAATTGATAAAAATATAGATAATTTAGATATAAAGAGTTACTGTAATATTTTAAATATGGATTATACTAAAGCTTTAGAATCTTTAAAAAATATAAAGTTTAATCTAATATTTTTAGACCCACCATATGCAACTAATTATATTGAAAAAAGTATCGAATTAATTGAAAAATATGATCTATTGAGTGATGATGGATTAATTGTATGTGAAAGTAATGATTATAATAAAATTATTTATGGTGAAACTTATTTAAAATTTAAAGAAAAAAAGTATGGTGATAAATGGGTAGTCATTTTAAGAAAAATATGATATTATTATGACAATAGGGTTGTGATAATATGAAAAAGTTAAATAATAAAGGCTTTGCAATATCTACTATGTTATATGGACTATTAATAATAATGATACTTATTATGTCATTGCTTATGAATACTATGGCATTTACTAGAAAAAATAGTAAAGAATTTGTTAATAACATAGTATATACGTTGGAAAAAAGACCATTGTCTATTGAGATGAACAAGGTAATTGCATCACATGACCCTAGTAAAACTTATGATAAATTATATACTGGCAATAACTATAACATAGATGTTATTATCGAGATTAAAGGTGCAACTGGTAAAGTTGAAAAAGTTAATGATAATACCAGAGAGTTGGGTATGGTTTCCGTTAGTGTTGGTGCTGATCAAGTAGTAAGAGTATCAATTAGATCCGATAATATTTATAGTACTACTACTGATGGCAACAATACTTTTAGGATTAATATTAATTTAGGACAATTAAAATCAATTACCGCAGAGCAGAAGTTACATTTAATTCTTTATGATGGCGCATTTATAGATACAGGGAATCAAAACCTTAGTGAAAAAGTGGACATTGAAGTTGCTCCTATATTACAAGACAAAGTTAATGTTGAATTATTAAAAACAGCAAGCTATCCGGAATATTATGCATTTAATTTGCGTATTTATAAAACATCCGGAGAAGAAGTAACTTTAGACACTAGTAAAAAAATAAAAATACCACTTGGTGGTAACCTAAATCTCCTTGATAGCTTTTTTCATCAAGGTACGAATTTAATTAAAGATACTACTTGTGATAAACCTAATTGTTATGAATTTAGGTCAGAATTACCTGTAAATAATGGCTATCGAAATTTGAAAGATGTAGTAGATAACTATGGTATGGGTGAGAATTTGTCAGGTTCAGAAAATGTTGTGCTTCAAATACCTGAAGATATGTTTGGAGATAATAGTTTTCAACAAATACAAACAGGATTCATGTTTTGCTCTACTATATATAATAAAAATGGTTGTTCAAAAGGATATATTTACAGAAAATAATAGTAAAATTAGCAATTGTTCTTGACAATTGCTAATTTTAGTCATATACTTTTATTAGCACTCGTAAAATTATAGTGCTAGGAGGTGTAGTAATGTTAACTAAGCGCCAAGAAAATATTTTAAAGTTAATAGTTGAACATTATATTAAACTAGCCAAACCTATTAGTTCTAATTTAATTTGTAAAAAATTGAAATGTTCCAGTGCCACTGTTAGAAATGAAATGGCAGTGTTAGAAAATATGGGATTACTCGAAAAAACCCATACTTCATCTGGTAGAGTTCCTAGTGAAGAAGGTTATCGCTACTATGTTGATAATTTAATGGAATTGAAAAAGATGAATGCTGAAGATATGTTAAAACTGCAAATGATTTTTAAAAACCAACAATTACCTTTGGCTGATTGTATTACCAGGAGTTTACAAATTATTTCTGATATGACTAGTTATGCGACAATGATACTTGGTAGTAATTCTCATGAAAATTTATTAAAACAAATTGAAGCTATACCTATTAGTGATGATACTATAGTAGCCATTGTCATAACAGATAAGGGTCACGTTGAACATAAAGAGATGAAATTAGAAAATATTCAGCTAGATGATATTAAGAAGACGGTAAATTTAATTAATAATCTCATAGTGGGAACCCCAATTGATGAAGTTAGTGTTAAGCTAGAATACGAAGTTAAACCAATTATTGGCAAATATGTTGTTCAACATGAACAAATATATAATGCCTTTTACAACGTATTTTCTGATTTTTCGACTAAACAAAGTGATATAAATATAGTTGGGCGTAACAAATTTTTAGAGCAACCCGAATTTAGTAATATTGATAAAATTAAAAATATTTTCAATAAGTTAGATGATCGGGCAGTACTTAAAGAAATCAGAGAAGAAGATGATAACAACATCAAAATATTTATTGGTAGTGAAAATAATATTGATGATGATGTGACAGTAATTAAAACAAAGTTTTCAACTGGTAAAGAAGAAGGTACTTTAGCAATTGTTGGTCCTAAGAGAATGGATTATGAGCGAGTTGTTTCTTTATTA
This sequence comes from uncultured Bacilli bacterium, assembly GCA_947628345.1. GTDB lineage: Bacteria > Bacillota_I > Bacilli_A > RF39 > UBA660 > UMGS995. The sequence continues at coordinate 10,175 of CANQZM010000007.1, read as the reverse complement.
GAATTTGTAAAAGAAAATATAGAAAAAGATTATTAGATAGAGGTGAAAAAGTGAAAGATGAAAAAGAAGAAGTTTTAGTAGATAAAGAAAATGATAGTACAGAAAAAGATAAAACATCTAAGAAAGTAAAAGGTACTAATAACAAAGAAATAAAAAAACTAAAAGAACAAAATGAGTTATTAAAAAAAGAGTGCAGTGAACAATTAGAAAAAATAAAATTAGCTCAAGCAGAGTTAATTAATTACCGTAAACGTAAAGATGAAGAAATTAGTATTTATAAAAAGTATTGTAATCAAGATATTATTACAGAATTAATTCCAATTATTGATAACTTTGAAAGAGCTATTTCATTGGATGATAATAATTTAACTGACGAATTATCAAAATTTTTAGCTGGCTTTAAGATGATGTATGCATCATTAATGGAAGTTTTGAAGAAGTATGGTGTTAGTGAAATATCAAGACAAGGTGAAGTTTTTGATCCAAAACTCGAAGAAGCTTTAATGACTGATAATTTAGAAGAATACGATGAAGATGTCGTAACTGAAGTATTATTAAAAGGATATAAATTAATTGATAGGGTAATTCGCCCTGCATCAGTTAAAATAAATAAAAAAGGAGAGATAAATAATGAGTAAAATAATAGGTATTGATTTAGGTACAACTAATTCATGTTGTGCTGTATTAGAAGCTGGAGCAGCTAAAGTTATTCCAAATCCAGAAGGAGGAAGAACAACTCCATCTGTTGTAGCATTTAAAAATGGTGAAAAAATAGTAGGAGATGCAGCTAAGCGTCAAGCCTTAACTAATCCTAATACTATCTCATCTATTAAAAGATTGATGGGTAGTGGTGAAAAAGTAACAGCTGATGGTAAAGATTATACACCAGAAGAAGTTTCTGCGATGATCTTATCTTATATTAAAGATTATGCTGAAAGTTATTTAGGAGAAAAAGTAACAAAAGCTGTTATTACAGTTCCTGCTTACTTTAATGATAGTCAAAGACAAGCTACTAAAAATGCTGGTAAAATTGCTGGACTTGAAGTTGAGAGAATTATTAATGAACCAACTGCCGCAGCCCTAGCTTACGGTCTAGATAAAGAAGAAGGACAAACAATTTTAGTTTATGACTTAGGTGGAGGAACATTCGATGTATCTATTCTAGAACTTGGTGATGGTGTATTTGAAGTTAAAGCTACTAATGGTAATAATAAACTTGGTGGTGATGACTTTGATAATGCAATTATTGATTACTTAGTAAAGGAATTTAAACATGAAAATAGTGTTGATCTAAGCAAAGATAAAATGGCAATGCAAAGACTTAAAGAAGCTGCTGAAAAAGCTAAGAAAGATTTATCAGGAGTATTGTCAACCCAAATTTCAGCACCATTTATTGCTAAAGGTGATGATGGAGAACCACTTCACTTAGATATGACTTTAACTAGAGCTAAATTCGAAGATTTAATTGGCGATTTAGTAGAATCTACTCTAGACCCAGTAAAAAAAGCTTTAAAAGATGCTAAAATGAAAAAAGAAGATATTGATAAGGTAATCTTTGTTGGTGGATCTACTCGTATTCCAATGGTTTATGATTTAATTACTAAAGAGTTAGGAAAAGAACCTTCACGTGAAGTTAACCCAGATGAAGTTGTCGCAATGGGAGCTGCAATTCAAGGAGGAGTTTTAACTGGAGATGTTAATGATATTGTTTTACTAGATGTAACTCCATTATCACTTGGTATTGAAACATTAGGTGGTGTTATGACAACATTGATTCCTCGTAATACAACAATTCCAACTAGTAAATCTGAAGTATTTTCAACTGCTGCTGATAATCAACCTGCTGTTGATGTTCATGTCTTACAAGGTGAACGTTCAATGGCTGCGGATAATAAAACTTTAGGAAGATTCCAATTAACTAATATTCCACCTGCACCTCGTGGAGTACCTCAAATCGAAGTTAAATTTGATATTGATGCCAATGGTATTGTTAATGTCACAGCTAAAGATTTAGGTACAAATAAAGAACAATCTATTACTATTACATCTAACACAACTTTGACAGATGAAGAAGTTGAAAAGATGATGAAAGAAGCAGAAGCTAATAAAGAAAAAGATGAAAAGAAAAAAGAAGAAGTAGAAGCTCGTAATGAAGCTGAACAAATGATCTTCCAAACTGAAAAAGCGCTTAAAGATTTAGGTGATAAAGTAGATAAAAAAGAAAAGGAAGAAGTAGAAGATTTAATTAAAGACGTTAAAGATGCTTTAGGAAAAGATGATATAGACGAAATTAAAGCTAAAAAAGATAAATTAAGTGAAAAAGCAATGGCTTTGGCTGCTAAAGTATATGAACAAACAAATAAAGAACGTGCTAGTCAAAGTGAAGCTACTGATAGTGATGATGAAGATGACAAAAAGAAAAATAAAAAAAGCAAAAAAGATGACGATGTAGCTGATGCTGATTATGAAGAAAATTAAAATGGTTAAGTTCTAGGAAACTAGAACTTTTCACTGATATAGAAAGGATTATTATGGAAAAATTAATTAGTCGTAGTGAGGTAAAAAATGAAGATAAATGGCAATTAGAATCAATTTATAAAAATATTGATGAATTTAATGTTGATCTTGATAAATTTCAAAAAGAATTAGTAAAGTTAACAGAATTAGAACCTAATTTTTTAAAAAGTAGTAAAAATTTTAAAGATTATTTCATGCAAGATGAAATAGTATCTAGATTACTAGAAAAATTAACAATTTATGCTTCATGTAAAAACGATGAGGATAAAACTAATAGTACTTATCAAGAACTAGAGGGTATTGTAACCAATTTATATAGTGAATATTCTGAAAAAACTAGTAAAATTATTCCTAAAATTTTACAAGAAGAAAAATCATTAATTACTTCTTATCTTACTAAAGAAGAAGAGTTAAAACCTTATAAATATTTCTTTGATACAATTTTTGAAAAAAAAGAACACACATTAAGTGAAGAAGTTGAAAAAGTAATTGCAATGTATAGTCCTGTTTTAGGATCTAGTGGTAATATTTCTTCTTACTTAACAAATGCTGATTTAAATTTTGGAATTATTAAAGATGAACAAAATAAAGAAGTAGAATTGTCAGAATCTAATTATTCTAATTATATTAAATCAGATAATAGAGAAGTTAGGAAAAGTGCTTTTAAAAAATTATATGAAGCTTATGAATCAGTAAAAAATACACTTACAGCTACATATACTACTACTGTAAATAATAATAGTATTACGGCTAAAATTAGAAACTACAATAGTTCTATTGAAATGTTTTTATCACAAAGAAAAATTCCTACCATACTTTATGATAATTTAATTAAAGTAGTTCACAATAATCTATCTGTGTTATATGATTATTATTCATTAAAAAAGAAAGTTTTAAATTTAGATGAATATCATTTGTATGATAGTTATGTAGCTATGTTAAAAGATAGTAATAAATTATATTCATATGATGATGCTAAAAATTTAATTATTAATGCCTTAAGTATTTATGGTGATGAATATAAATCCATCCTAGAAAAAGCATTTAATGAAGGTTGGATTGATAAATATCCAAATAAGGGTAAAAGAAGTGGGGCATATTCAACAGGTGTTTATGATACCCATCCATATATTTTATTAAACTATACAAATACTTATAATGATGTTAGTACTTTAGCACATGAATTGGGACATTCTATTCATTCATATTTCACTATGAAAAATAATCCTTATATAACTGCAAATTATCCTATATTTTTAGCTGAAATAGCATCAACTACAAATGAACTTTTATTAAGTCATTACATGTATGAACATTCAAATTCAAAAGAAGAAAAATTAACAATTTTAAATGAAAAATTAGATTTATTTAAAGCTACTATTTTTAGACAAACAATGTTTGCAGAATTTGAACAAAAAGCACATCAATATGTTGATTCTAAAAACGTTTTAACATGTGATTACTTATGCAATTTATATTATGAATTAAATAAAGAATATTTTGGTGATAATGTAGTTGTTGATGATGAAATAAAATATGAATGGTTAAGAATTCCACATTTTTATACATCTTTTTATGTATATCAGTATGCAACTAGTTTGTCAATTGCTTGTTATGTTGCTCAAAATATTATTAATAAAGAGCCAGGATTTACTGAGAAATATCTTAAATTTTTATCATCAGGAGGAACTAATTATCCATTAGAGGTATTAAAAATAATAGATATTGATTTAACAGATACTAAAATTTTTGAAAGTGCAATTGCAGAATTTTCTAAAACATTAGAAGATTTTAAAAAATTATATTTTGATAAGTAAGGAGGGATAAAATGGCACAAAAACGAGATTATTATGAAGTATTGGGTGTATCAAGATCTGCCACAGATGCAGAAATTAAAAGTGCCTTTAGGAAAAAAGCTAAAGAATTTCATCCCGATTTAAATAAAGATGATCCTAATGCTGAAGAAAAATTTAAAGAAGTTCAAGAAGCCTATGAAGTTTTATCAGATGAAGAAAAACGAAAAATGTATGATCAATATGGTGAAGCTGGAGTAAAAGGATCATCAGGATTTGGTGGTTTTGGTGGCTTTGGTGGCGCTGGCTTTGATGCAAGTGACTTTGATTTTGGCGATATTTTTGATAACATCTTTGGAGGAGGCTTTGGTGGATTTGGTACTAAAAGTACAAAAAATCGTGCTACTAGAGGCTCAGACTTATTAATGCAGATTAAGTTAAGCTTTGATGAGGCAGTTTACGGTTGCAAGAAAGATCTTAACTTAGATGTTGTTGAAGATTGTGATGAGTGTGATGGCAAAGGTGGATTTAATGAAGAAACTTGTGAGCGCTGTCATGGTAGTGGTACAATTACTTCAGAACAACACACTATCTTAGGTTCATTTGTTTCTAAAACCACTTGTCCTAATTGTAAAGGTACAGGTAAAACTTTTGCAAAAAAATGTAGTAAATGTAATGGTAAAGGAAAAGTAAAGAATAACAGAACAATTACTGTTAATATTCCTGCGGGTATTGATACAGGTGATCGTTTGCGAGTATCAGGAAAGGGTAATCCTGGAACTAATGGTGGCCCAAATGGTGATTTGTATTTGGAATTTTCAGTATCAAAACATGAGTATTTTGAACGAGATGGCGATGACATTTATTTAGAGGTTCCAATTACGATTACAGAAGCAATTTTAGGATGTAAAAAAACTATTCCAACATTATATGGTAATATCAAACTTACTATTCCAGCTGGTGTAGATTCTCTTGATAAACAAAGAATAAGAGGCAAAGGTATTGATAATCAAAGTAAAAATACCAAGGGAAATATGTATGTTGTTATGAAAGTAATAACTCCTAAAAAATTGTCTAAAGAACAGAAAAAACTAATTTCTGCTTTAGATAATACTGATTTAGAAGATAGCGAAATAACAGCCTTTAATAAATTTGTAGATAAAAACGAATAAATTAAGTAAATATTTTATAACTTTAAGACTGCTGACAAATTTGTCAATAGTCTTTTATTTTATGGTGTAATTAATTTTAAAAACAGCTGCATGATTAAAAAACACTTTGAAATTTCAATATATTTAAAATAAGTAAAAAATAAAATAATTTTCGACCCATATGATAATTAAAATTTATTGAAATATTAGTGACACAAACGCAAAAATTCTCATCTGTTTTTCTTGATTACTAACATTTGGAGTGTTATAATCAATTATAGTGTTAGTAATTTAAAGATGGATAGTGATGTTAATGAAATGGTATAAATATTTATTATTTTTAGGAATCAGAATTATTGTGTTAATGGTTATAATCTATGCTATCTTATTCGGAACCAACAAATTATTATATTTTAAACATACTAAGCAAAATGCAACATGGAATTATGATTTTGAAACAGTAAAAATTAATCATATGATTTCAGACAAATATTATAGTTATGGTGATGAGTATTTCCCTATTTTATTAAATAGAGATAGTGAATTACCAGCTAAAGGCAATAAAAAAAGAATTTTAGTAATTGGTGACTCCTTTGTTTGGGGATATGCTAATACTAATGTTAATCGTCTTTATTACAAAAGATTATATCAATTATTCAAGGAAGATGGATATAACGATATTGAAATAATTGCTGCAGGACAGTATGGATATAGTACTGAAGATGAATATAATCATATTATTAATAATGACAAATTAATGAAAACAATAGATCCTGATTTAGTTATTATTACTTATGTACCTAATGATCCTGAGCCACACGATAAAGATGGTAATAATATTATTTATGAATATCCTCCAGAAAAAATAAAAGAAGGAAATTTTTTCCAAAAGCAATTTACTGATCTCTATAGTGAACTTGGAGATAGATTAATTTATAATATGACAAATGATAATGATTTTCTAACATTTATTGGAAAATATTTTTGGTATAGATGGGATGTTTATCGAGAGGTTATTACTTCAGGCAAAAATTTAGAACAATATAGAGAAATAGTTAATAAAGTAGATACTAAACTGAAAGAATTAGATATACCATACTTTTATTACTTTGAAGATTCGGTTTTAGAATTTAATAGTATAAATAGTAAAGCTACTCAAACAATAGTTAATTTATGGCAAGACAATAATATCCCTTTTTATTATCATCTGTTAGAGTGTAAAAAGTATTTGAATGATTTATATGTAAAAAATAAAATCGATAGTTTAAATACTGGTATTAATCCTGGAGATTCTCATCCTAATGACGTATTAACTACTTATTTTGGTTATGATGTATATAATATTTTAAAAGAAGATTACAGTTTTATTTTTCCAGAAAAGAAAGAAATTAATTTACCTCTTAAAATAAATGATACTTTTCCAAAAATGGAATTAGAAGAAAATAATAACAAGTATAGTTTTACTTATCCGAAAATATCAGGTAAACAAACCGTAGATAGTAATTATTTATATTTTCCACTGAATAAAGATTATGTTAAATTAAATTTAGAGTTTCCTAAATATGTACGCAAAATTAAAGTTGAGAGTGATGGTGGAGAAATAGAACTATATTTAAATACAATTGATAAAAAGACTGATCTTGACTTAAATGCGATTAATTTAGAGTTTTATAAGCCAAAAAAGATTTCTAAAGATACATATAGAGTTTATAAAGAAGTCTCAAGTCTTAATATTAGTGCTAAGTTTAATAAAAGTTCTAGCCGTAAAATATCAATAGAAATAATAGAATAGGAAGTGATTTTATGTATATATTAGGCATTTCAGCCTATTATCACGATAGTGCTGCCGCCTTAATTAGAAATGGAGAAATTATAGCTGCTGCACAAGAAGAACGTTTTACCAGAATTAAAGGTGATAAATCATTTCCCAATCATGCAATTAGTTATTGTTTAGAAGAAGCTAAACTAAATATTGAGGATATTGATCATATTGTTTTTTATGAAAATAATTTGAGTAAGTTTCAAAGAATTATTGTTACTCATCATAATAATGTTCCAAAGGGTATAATTAGCTTTATAGTTTCTATTTCTAAATGGTTAACTAATGATTTATGGCTTGATCAAAAAATTCAAAAAGAACTTGGTAAAAAGACTAGTAAAGTCATTATGTATGATCATCATTTATCTCATGCTGGTAGTGCTTTTTATCCATCACCATTTTCTAAAGCGGCTATTTTAACTATTGATGGTGTAGGGGAATGGGCTACTACTACTTATGGGATTGGGCATAATAATAAAATAAATATAATGAAATGCATTAATTTTCCAAATTCAATTGGTCTTTTATATTCAGCCTTTACGCAGTATTTAGGTTTTAGAATTAATTTTGATGAGTATAAAGTTATGGGACTAGCACCTTATGGAAAACCTAAATATAGTAGTTTAATAAAAAAAGAATTAGTAACTATATATGATGATGGTTCAATTAAATTAAATTTAAAATATTTTAATTATACTAGGGGAATTAGTACTATTAATAAAAACTTTGAAAAATTATTTGGAAAGAAAAAACGACAACCAGATAGTAAGATAACTACTAAGGATATGGATATTGCCTCTAGTATTCAAGATGTTTTAAATGAAATAGTTTTAAAACTTGCTAATACCGTTTATGATGAAACTAAATGTGATAATTTAGTTTTAGCTGGGGGAGTAGCCTTAAATGTAGTAACAATTGGTTATTTAAAAAGACATTCTAAATTTAAAAATATTTTTGTTCAACCAGCTAGCGGTGATGCTGGTGGAGCTTTAGGGTGTGCCCTTTCTTATTACTATGATGCTTTAGATAACAAACGTATTGTTAATAAACAAGATAGTATGAAAGGTAGTTTATTAGGTCCTAGTATTAATGATCATGATGATTTAATAGATGAGCAATTGACTTTAATGGGGGCAAAATATAAATATTATGAAGAAAAAACTTTAATTAAAAAAATAGTACAAGAGTTAGCAAAAGGTAAAGTGATTGGAATAGCTCGTGGTAAAATGGAGTATGGCCCTAGAGCTTTAGGAAATAGATCAATTATTGCCGATCCTAGAATAATAGATATGCAATCTACAATTAATTTAAAAATAAAATATCGTGAAAGCTTTAGACCTTTTGCTCCAATTGTTTTATTAGAAGATAGTAAAAAATATTTTGATATTAATGATGAATCTCCTTATATGTTATCTACTTATTACATAAAAAAAGAATTACAAATTCCTATCAAAAAAAATGTTAAAGGATTGGATTTATTAAAAGAGAAAAAATCTCCAATACCTGCTGTTACACATGTTGATTACTCATCAAGGGTGCAAACAGTAGATAAATATCGTAATCCTTTTATCTATAATTTATTAAAAGAATTTAAGAGTAAAACTGATTGTTCGGTATTAGTTAATACTTCATTTAATGTAAGAGGGGAGCCAATAGTTTGTAATGAGATAGATGCATATAATTGTTTTATGAATACTGAAATGGATTGTGTCGTGATTGGTAATCGTTTTTTCGAAAAAGAAAATAATAAGAAGGTGTAATTATGGTTGATACATATATTAATCTAAAAAATAGAAAAAATCTAAAAAAAGAAGTTATTAATAATTATATTTTTGGAATATTTTTTGGTTTTTCTATTATTCTTATATTTTCATTTAACTTTTTTTATAATAAATTTTCTTTTGTCTCTTTATTATATATTTTATTAGTTTTTTATGGCATTTTTTGTGTTTTATTAGCAACTATAAATCCAAAATTTAAAATTTTAAAAAAACTAAGAATTTCTACTACTAGAGTATTTAACATTTTAGGTATATGCTGCCTAGATATTGTTTTATTATGTATTTATTATATAGTAGTTGTTCCAATCGGATTGATATTTAAAGAAAAAAAAGAAGTTACTAATAGTAGTTTTACTACTTTTGAAACTTCTTATAATAAAACATTACCTAAATATCGTTATTTAAAATTATTAAGTTTATTCTCTAAGGATTATTTTTATATGATACCATTATTAATTATATTAATAATAATAAGTATTCTGGTATTTGTTTTGACATCTAGTATTTTTACACCACTGATTTACACAATGTTTTAATAAATCATTGTATGTAGGATACGTTCAGTATTTTTAAAGTTTAGCTTAGCGATTTCCTTTAATTTTTCTTCTCCAAACTTTTCAACTATTTCTTCACCAATAGTATCAACGTCTTTAGAGGCACCTTTAGGTAAAGGTATATGAATAGAGTCGCTTAATTTGTCAAATTCTTTTAAGAAAATATATCTACTGATAATAGAAGAAGCTGCAACAGCTAAATTTTTATCCTCGGCTTTGGTTAAGAAAGTAATGTTTTTTTGAACTTTATCAATATTTTTTAAATAACTATAATATCTTGCCTCTTTAGCAAATTCATCAACAATAATTTTATCGTATTTAGGTTTTTCTTCATTGATTAATTGAAATAAAACTTTATTATGCATAATAGCTTTAATTTGATTCATATTAATATTCTTTTGATATTTTTCGTTATATTCGGTATTACTTAAAATTAAACTTCGGTAAATAATTTTTTTAGCTATTTCCGGAGCTATTTTTTTGATTTTATCATCACTAATTTTTTTGGAGTCTCCAACACCTAGTTTTTCTAAAAACTCAATATCTTCTTTTTTTACATA